>JAILPG010000324.1 GCA_024699595.1 Lachnospiraceae bacterium
CATTGCGGGTGTACAGGGACTTAATGAGATGATGTCCGCAATGGATGAGATGAAGGAAATGATGTATGCCATGGTATATCTGATGATAACCGCGGCAATAGTCCTCGGAGTTGTCGTGCTGTATAATCTCGGAGTCCTGTCACTGGTGGAAAAGAACAGGGAGATGGCAACCCTCAAGGTTCTGGGATTTACCACAAAAAAGATAAGAAGCATCCTGCAGATGCAGAATATCTGGGTCACTGCGCTTGGGATCGCAGGCGGGATCCCATGCGGCATACTTTTAATAGACGTTCTTTTTGCCTCAATGCCGGAATCGATGGATTATGTGCCTAAATACCAGCCGCCCTCATACCTGTATACGATAGCGGGAACCTTCCTCTTATCTATCCTTGTAAACAGGGTGCTCTCAAGAAAGGTAAAGACCATAGACATGGTGGATGCGCTCAAGGGGCAGGAATAATGCGGCTTCTGCATGCATCATAGAATAATCACACAAAATAAGAAAAAAATAGACAACAATATTCTGATATGATATAATGTGACGGTGAGTTTACGAGGTGTTGCATATATGATTGTTTTGCGAAAATCCTGCACTTACAACATTATATCAGTGAAATGAGCCAATTTACCAAGGGGGTAAGTTGGCTTTTTTTTATTACATTTATTCTATCAGGGAGGAGATTATCACATGAAGAAATGGGTATATTTATTCAGCGAAGGCAACGCTGACATGAGAAACCTGCTTGGAGGAAAAGGAGCAAACCTTGCCGAGATGACAAACATCGGCCTGCCTGTTCCCCAGGGCTTTACGATCACTACGGAGGCCTGTACCCAGTATTATGAAGACGGAAAAGAGATCAATGACGAGATCCGTGCGCAGATCGAGGAATATATCTTAAAGATGGAAGAGATCACCGGCAAGAAGTTCGGAGATGTTTCAAATCCGCTTCTTGTATCGGTTCGTTCCGGAGCAAGAGCATCAATGCCGGGAATGATGGATACCATCTTAAACCTTGGACTTAACGAAGAGGTTGTTGACACGATCGCAAAACAGTCCGGAAATCCAAGATGGGCATGGGACTGCTACAGAAGATTCATCCAGATGTATTCCGACGTTGTAATGGAAGTCGGCAAGAAGTATTTTGAGCAGCTCATCGATGAGATGAAGGACAAGAAGGGCGTAAAGCAGGACGTAGAACTTGATGCCGATGATCTTAAGGAGCTCGCAGAGCAGTTCAAGGCTGAATATAAGGAGAAGATCGGAAAAGACTTCCCTACAGATCCCAAGGAGCAGCTGTTCGGAGCTATCAAGGCTGTATTCCGTTCATGGGATAATCCGAGAGCAAACGTATACAGAAGAGACAATGACATTCCTTATTCATGGGGAACTGCAGTAAACGTACAGTCCATGGCCTTCGGAAACATGGGTGATGACTGTGGTACCGGTGTTGCATTCACGAGAGATCCCGCAACAGGAAACAAGGGTCTGTTCGGTGAGTTTTTGACAAACGCACAGGGTGAAGACGTTGTTGCAGGTGTTCGTACACCTATGCAGATCAAGGAAATGGGAGAAAAGTTCCCCGAGGCATTTGAGCAGTTTACCAATGTATGCAGGATCCTTGAAGAGCATTACAGAGACATGCAGGATATGGAGTTTACCGTTGAGCACGGAAAACTGTACATGCTGCAGACAAGAAACGGAAAGAGAACGGCACAGGCTGCTCTTAAGATCGCATGTGACCTTGTGGATGAGGGCATGAGGACAGAGCAGGAAGCCGTTGCCATGATAGATCCGAGAAACCTTGACACACTGCTTCACCCGCAGTTTGATGCCGAGGTATTAAAGAAGACCGAGCCCATCGGAAAGGGTCTCGGCGCATCTCCCGGAGCTGCAAGCGGAACCATCGTATTCTGCGCTGAGGATGCCGAAAAGGCAAAGGAAAGAGGAGAGAAGGTTGTTTTGGTAAGACTCGAGACCTCACCCGAGGATATCACCGGAATGAAGTCCGCTCAGGGTATCCTTACGGTAAGAGGCGGAATGACCTCACATGCAGCCGTTGTTGCCAGAGGAATGGGCAGATGCTGTGTATCAGGCTGCGGCGACATTGTAATGGATGAGGCAGCAAAGAAGTTCACTCTCGGCGGCAAGGAATATCACGAGGGTGATGCGATCTCGATAGACGGTTCTACAGGTAACATCTATGACGGACTGATCCCTACGACAGATGCAAAGATCGCAGGCGATTTCGACAGGATCATGAACTGGGCTGACAAGTATCGTACAATGAAGGTACGTACCAATGCGGATACACCTCATGATGCAAGAAAGGCAAGAGAGCTCGGAGCCGAGGGAATCGGACTTTGCAGAACAGAGCATATGTTCTTTGACGAGACAAGGATCGAAGCTTTCCGTGAGATGATCTGTGCGGATTCTGTTGAGGGAAGGGTTGCTGCACTTGATAAGATCCTTCCTTACCAGCAGAAAGATTTCGAGGAGCTCTATGAGGCTCTGGAAGGATGTCCGGTTACCATCAGATTCCTTGATCCTCCCCTTCATGAGTTCGTACCGACTGAAGAGGCAGATATCAGAAAGCTTGCCTATGCTCTCGGAAAATCTATAGATGACATCAAGGCGATAATCGATTCACTGCATGAATTCAATCCCATGATGGGACACCGTGGATTAAGGCTTTCGGTTACCTATCCCGAGATCACGGTAATGCAGACAAGAGCAGTCATCAGAGCTGCAATAAATGTACAGAACAAGCATCCCGAGTGGACTGTAAGACCCGAGATCATGATCCCGCTTACAGCAGATGCCAAGGAATACAACTATGTAAGAAAGTCTGTTGAGGAGACTGCCAACGAAGAGCTTGAAAAGGCAGGCGTACATTTAAGCTATGAGATCGGTACCATGATAGAGACACCGAGAGCTGCCCTTACTGCTGATGAGATCGCAAAGACAGCTGATTTCTTCTGCTTCGGTACCAATGACCTTACGCAGATGACTTTCGGATTCTCAAGAGATGACGCAGGAAAGTTCCTGTCAGCATACTATGACAACAAGATCTTTGAGAACGATCCGTTCTCAAGGCTCGACCAGCAGGGCGTAGGAAAGCTCATGAAGCTTGCCATCGATATAGGAAAGCCCGTCAACAAAAAGCTGCATATCGGTATCTGCGGCGAGCATGGCGGAGATCCCACATCGGTTGAGTTCTGCAACAGCATAGGTCTTGATTATGTATCCTGCTCACCCTTCAGAGTTCCCATTGCAAGACTTGCGGCAGCACAGGCAGCGATCGCACAGGGCGGCAGCAAGGAAAAAGCCGATAAGAGCTTCAACTTTAACAAAGGAAACTTCGATACCAAGGATCTCAAGAAGGAGATCATAGACAAGGCTGTACAGGTTGGCGAGATCGCAAAGGATGTTGCGGTTGAAGTAGCCAAGGTTTCCAAAGAGGTTGCCAAAGCTTCCGTAGCAGGCGTCAAGGCCGGTGTTCAGGAAGCAAAGAAGACCTACAAGGACAACAAAAAATAAAAATGCCCGGCAGTGATCTCATTCGTATAAAAACATGAAGCAAAAAACTGCCAGTGAAGGGAGAAAAATATCATGATGGAAAGGATCAAAGCCATGAAGGACGAAGAACTCGGTAAAGTATCGGGTGGCAAAGGACCGGATGACGGTGCGGCAAGAAGGATAGAGCATGAATGCCGCAGCGAAATCTGCAAGGGTGCAAAGCGCTGGTTTGATGTTTATTCAGGCGCACAGGAGATCTGCGAAACCTGCGGCGCGCGCTATAATCCGCTATGGGATAACAAATGAATACATTATGATTCATAACATCCCAAAGTATTGATCAAATCTTATAAAAAAAAAGCTGTCTATTGACTTTTTGAGGACTTTATCCGATAATATATGTGTATAGATAGCTTTTTTTGTATCTATATTTAGAAACGGATTTCAAAATAAAGTACAAGGAGGTAGAAAAATGTCGATCAGTATCAACAGTATGCTGGGAGTCTCGTCTGCGAACAAGACTGACACGTCTGTTTACGGCACGATAAGCTTAAGCGAGTATGCTTCCATTCGGAACGGAAGCTATGCCAAGCTTGCAAAGACTTATTATGCCAAGGAAAAAGCTGAGTCAAAGAGCGAAGAGAGCGACAGTGATATAAAATTGTCATCGATCCGCTCTGATTCTGATTCTCTGAAAACTGCCGCTGATGCCCTGTCGGCTAAAGGCCTGTGGGAAAAAAAGACGATCAAGAAGACTGACGAAGCAACGGGTGAAGAGACAGAAACCGAAGATTACGACTGGGATGCCATCACGAAGGCTGTAAAGACCTTTGCCGAGGCATACAACAAGACGCTTGATTCATCGGTAAACTCTGACACCAAGGGCGTGCTGTTAAACGCAGGCTGGATGGTAGGCAACATGGGCAAGTTTGATAACCTGCTCTCAAAGGCCGGCATCACGGTAGGTGCCGACAACAAGTTAAGCGTTGATGAAGAGGAGCTTAAGAAAGCTGACATGTCCACACTTAAGGTATTGTTCAGCAATCCCAATTCGCTTGCGGATCAGGTGAGCTCCAAGGCTTCGGCTATTTCAAGAGCCGCAGCAAATGCGGGTGGCAATACCTATACAAGCAACGGAACCATTGACAGCCTGTATCAGGGATTCTCCACCGAGGTTTAAGGAAGACATAACACAAGGAGGTGTATGTAATGAGCACGATCTCACAGATAGCCGGAATTAACAGTAACTATAGTCCGGATACAAATTACGATAACAAAAAACAGACCGAGAAGGTCGAAGAGAAGGCCTCCCAGATATCTGATGTGGCTGCTGTATTTGAGAAATCAGAAGATACAGAGACAGATTCTTCCAAGCAGATCTATTCGATCAATAAGATGAGCAAGGAAGACAGGGATGCACTGATCACACAGCTGAAGGCTGATAACGATGCCAGGATCAACCAGATGAAAAATCTCGTTAGCGAGATGCTCGGTGATCAGGTAAAGGCTTTCGGAGTAGCAACAGATGATGATTCCATCTGGAAGATATTTGCAGACGGTGATCTTTCAACTGTTTCAGAAGCTGCCAAGGCTCAGGCTGCCGAGGATATATCCGAGGATGGATACTTCGGCGTAAAGCAGACATCTCAGAGACTCTTTGATTTTGCAAGCGCTCTTGCAGGTGATGACGCTGACAAGATGAAGGAAATGCAGGATGCCATAGAGCAGGGCTACAAGGATGCAACAGCAGCATGGGGAAAGGATCTTCCGGAGATCAGCCAGAATACCCTTGATGCGACCAATTCCCTGTTTGACGAGTACTACAAGGCAATGGGCGTTGAGGCATAAGTCTTTTGTAATAGTTTTATGAAACAAACATCCAGTGATGCTTAAGGAAGTGTTCCGGTTTCGGGACGCTTCCTTTTGATTTTCTGCAGTTCTTTGAATACTATATGTACCATTTTAAGAGCATATGTACGCATGGCCGTCACATTTTAGTTTCCACTTGATTTTGTATGAACATAATGTTAATATTTTATAAAAAGTTTATTACTACAATTTGCGAGCGGGAACCGGGGTAATCACAATATTTAGTATCATGAAGTTTCATTCTCTTACCAAAGAAAACAGTGCGGATAAGGAAGTTTTGAGATCCCAGTTTGATGCCGGGCATCAGATCGGGATCATTTGCGTTGCTAAGGATTATCTGTTCGTAAAAAAGGGCTTTAAAACTTATTATATAGCTTATAAGGATACAGACAGGATATTCAGAAGAGTGCGCTCATATACCGTTAACATGTGCTGTGAGCAGGGTGATCTGACCTTTGAATATCTGATAATCAGCAGGGATGAGAAAGAACTCATAGAGGCACAGCTCCCCGGTGAAAAGGCTGCAAGGATGCTTCTTGAAGAGATAAAGGAAGCATATCCTGAAGGTGTGTTTGCAGCTCCGCCCAGAAAAGAAGAAAAAGAGGCCGTCTCATGACCTGCGACGAACTCTTTGAAAAACTTCTTTCGGCATATTCGATCTATTATAATGTTAAGAGAGATGATTGCGAAGCTCCGTTTGATGCTGAGGCTGTTTTTAACGGTAAACAGGAACAGTATTTCCTTATGAAGAGCGCCAAGCTCTCTGAGATGACCGCAAACGAATATGTATTCATCGCAAAGCGCGACAGAATAGATAAGGATGAGCTCTTAAATCTTGATGATATTGCCTGGAACAGAGGCATTAAAAGAGTAGAGCCCGATCCGTCGCACAAGAGTACGGATGTCACCCTGATCGTGATAGTAAATGAACTTGATGACGATATTGCCGGGCTTGTAAAAAAGCTTAAGCATTCGGTCTCCTATAAGCTCGGTCTGTGGGGCTTTGGGAGATATAAAGCTGCCGTAATCGAGACGTATGCCGGCCGGCTCGTAACCAACCGGCTCGGCACAGATCTAAAGCGCCTCGTTATGGAAATATATAAGTAATAATTCATAGCAAAGGAGAGGGAAAAATGACAGCATTACTTATCATCATTGCCGCTATCGTTTTATTGGTCATCGGCTATGTTACCTATGGCTCATGGCTGGCAAAGCAGTGGGGCATTGATCCATCAAGAAAGACTCCTGCTATTGAGAAGGAGGATGGCGTTGACTATGTTGCTGCTAAGCCTGCAGTACTCATGGGCCATCATTTCTCATCCATCGCGGGAGCTGGTCCTATCAACGGACCTATTCAGGCATCAGTATTCGGATGGCTTCCGGTATTTCTCTGGTGCGTGATCGGAGGTATCTTCTTCGGAGGATTACAGGACTACGGTTCACTTTTTGCTTCCGTTCGTCATGACGGAAAATCTCTGGGAGAGATCATTAAGGATACCATGGGCGAGAGAGCAAAGAAGCTCTTCATCATCTTTGCACTTTTAGTTCTTATCCTTGTAATTGCTTCCTTCGTTAACGTTGTTGCAGGTACGTTCTTCAGTGAAGAGGGCTTCGGATTTGTAGGAAATCCTTCGGGAAATCAGTCTACAGCCATGATCTCACTTCTGTTCATCGTACTGGCTATCGTTTACGGCTATGTTACCAACAAGCTTAATGTTGCTACCGTTCCTGCATCTATCGCAGGTGTTATCGGTATCATCATCATTACCGTTATCGGTCTTAAGTGCGGATTTGCAATGAGCAGAACAGCATGGATCGTGTTCATCGGTATTTATATCACGGTTGCATCACTTGTTCCGGTATGGATACTGCTTCAGCCGAGAGATTATCTCTCGAGCTTCTTACTTTATGCAATGATGGCTCTTGCTATTATAGGTATTCTTATTTCGGCTTTCACCAAGCAGGCTACATTTACTATCCCTGCTTTCACAGGCACGACAACAGCTTTGGGACCTATCTTCCCGGCCTTGTTCATAACGGTTGCCTGCGGTGCATGCTCGGGCTTCCATTCACTGATCTCTACAGGTACTTCTTCCAAACAGCTTGCAAACGAGAAGGATGCAAAGGCTATCGGTTACGGCTCAATGCTTATCGAGTCGGCTCTTGGTATCATCTCACTTATAGCTGTAGGTATGGTATTTGAGAAATACACCGGAGGAGATTTCGGTTCACCTTCAGCAGCTTTCGGTGCAGGTATCGCAACAATGTTCAACAATGAGGGAACAGGCGCATACAACACAATTTATGCTCTGCTTACTCTTGCTGTTTCGGTATTTGCTCTTACATCACTTGATACAGGTACAAGACTTTCACGTTTCATGTTCTCCGAGCTCTTCCTCAAGAAAGAGGAGGCAACATGGAAGGATGCAACGGGAATCCGTAAGCTCCTTGCTCATCCTCTGTTCGGTACAGCCTTCATGGTTATCGTAGGCTGCGTACTCGGCGGACTTAAGCTCAGCGCTATCTGGGGTCTCTTCGGTGCAGCCAACCAGCTGCTTGCAGGTATCGCCCTGCTTGCTGTATGTGCATGGCTCGGTGAAGTTGGAAAGAACAACAAGATGTTCTTTGTTCCCATGGTATTCATGCTCTGCGCAACACTTACAAGCCTTGTAATGACAATCATCAAGAAGTGCAAGGCTATAACCACTCCCGAGGCTGTATGGGGTGACTGGTTCCAGCTGATCTTCGCACTTGCAATGGCTATTCTTGCAGTGATCCTTGTTGTAGAGGGCGTTCAGACCTTCCAGAAGCAGGCTCAGAAGAAGGCTTGATGATCATTAAATGATCTGAGGAGACGTTTATCTTATCATCGTTTTCCTTACAGATCAGATATTAAGTTACATAAAGAGGATGCCGGTTTTGGCATCCTCTTTTCCATGTCTGAAATATTGTTTGTTTTCATATGCCGCAATCCTATATAAGTCCATTATTCTGTTGATTTAAGAGCAAATTTCATATATTATAGTAAGGACATTGGTTTTTTTGCCGATGTTGTTTGCATGATGAATTTCCGGAGGGGTATATAAGTGGCCGGTAAAAATATATATAACAAATTAGGTGACGATATTAAGGACTCTCTTAAGGAAGGTCTCACAACGGGAGATTTTTCGGGTCTAAATGATGCTATAAATGATTCGGTAAACACTGTCATCCGCGAAGTGACAGGATCCACGGAAAGGGCTATAAGATCAAAGACTGCAGAGTATCAGGAAAGGATCAAAAGAGAGCATGCAGAACGCGATAGAGCCGAATCGATAAGACGCGACAGGCTTGAAAAGCAGAGAGAAGAAAGAAGGATAAGGGAAGAGCTCTTAAAAGACCAGAGAAACAGGCGAAGAGCTCAGAGGGCAAAGGATAAACAGCTTCCCGCAAATTTCAATCCCGTCGGACAGGTGTCAGGCACGGTCTGCTTAGTCGGAGGCGCCGTAGGAATGGGCGTGTCGGCTGTTTCTGCTCTTGCAAGGCTTTTGCAGAGTCTTGTCGGCAACGGTTCGATATCAGGGATCGTTTCTGCCGGTGTGATGTTTGTGATATCCGGAATACTCTTTGCTTCGGGAATGGTCAATAAAAACAGCCTTGAAAAGGCAAAGAGATTTGCTGAGATCTGCGGCAGCAAAATGTATGCAAAGATCTCCGATATCGCAGCAAGTACTGGACTTAAGCGTTCAAAAGTGCTCAAGGAAATAAAAAGGATGCTCAGAAAGGGGTAT
>JAILPG010000326.1 GCA_024699595.1 Lachnospiraceae bacterium
TATATTCATTCCCGGAATCTGTTACGCCCTTAATAAAAGCATCACACATATTCTTTGTGAAAGAATCTTCAGACGGATGACAATATACAATAAATACTTTCATTTACAGTTCCTCTTATTATCCATTCTGTATTCCCAACCTCGATTTTTTAACCAGCCTGTATTCTCAACGAGGGTTTTTAACCATCTTTTATTCTCAACCTTTTTTACACTCCTCCCGGTGGACTAATTCTGTAATACCCTTAATGCCCCATTTTGCCTTCGTCCGCCTTTACCCCAAAGTGCCGAAACCCTTTGTTTTCAAGCCTTTTCTGGCCATCTTTTCTTAAACCCTTGAAAGCAATACTATAGTCTCAACATGAACCGTATTTGGGAACTGATCTACGGCGCAGATACGTTCGGGAACGTAACCGTGAGCCATAAGGATCGCCATATCCCTCGCAAGACTTGTGGGCTTGCAGGAGATATACACGATATTCCGTGCTCCGTACTCCATTATCTTTTTTATTGCCCTGGGATGGATTCCGTCTCTTGGAGGATCGAGGATGATAAGCTCAGGCCTGTCCTCTATGGTATCAAGCACTTTCAGGACATCACCGCACAGGAATTCAACATTATGTAAACCATTTAGCTCCGCATTTTCTTTTGCTGCCTCTACTGCCTCATCCACTATCTCCACTCCGATAACCCTCTTTGCGACGGGGGATATTACCTGTGATATGGTGCCGGTTCCCGAATACAGGTCAAAGATCACGGGTTTTTCTTCGTTATCAATGGTTGACATAATGTACTCTCTTGCCGTTTCGTAAAGAACCTCCGCCGACAGTGTATTTGTCTGGAAAAAAGAGAACGGCGTTATCCTGAATCTGAGTCCCGACAGCTCCTCATAGAAATGATCTTTCCCGTAGAGGATATCTGTTCTGTCATTCTTAACGGCATCTGCCACCGAATCATTTACGGTGTTCAATATCCCGATTATCCTGCCTTTAAGCTTTAGTGACAGCAGAGCATTTTTATAATCTTCAAGGAGGCTTACTTCGGTACACGGTGTAGAATACTTTGCCGGATCCTCTGAGGTCGTGACAAGATCGACAAGTATCTCACCGGTAGCCTGTGCCTTTCTTACCATAAGATGCCTTAAATATCCTTTATGATCCTTTTTCTGATAATAAGGCGTACCTTTTCCCCTGAAGTAGTACAGGGTTTCAGTCAGTATCTTCCTGTAGTCTTCATCAACGATACAGCATTTACACACGGAAACGATATCATACATACTGCCCTTTTTATGTAAACCAAGCTCCAGCTCTCCTCCTATACACGCATCTCCGAAGGAAAACTCCATTTTATTTCTGTACTCATACTGAACGGGACTGGGCTTTATGCCCTCCCATATCCGTTCAAGCTCTGATTCGTCCGCAAATAAAGGTGCAAGCAGCTCCTTTACCTGTTCCTCCTTAAGCTTAAGCTGTCCGTCATAGGGGAGATTCGAATATGTGCATCCCCCACATGTCCCAAAATACGGACACTTTGCAGCAACCTCCTCAGGCGATCTTTCGATCACCTCAATAAGCCTGCCTTCAGCTCTTCCGGCCTTTTTTTTCGTGATAAGCACTCTTACCCTCTGCCCCGGAAGCACATCCTTTACGATCACGGTTCCAGCATTATCCCCGACGAGTGAATCCGCTGTTTCCGCACCAAAAGATGTCTGATCGGGATCGTTCTCTTCCGTTATCCTGACGATCCCCTTGTTTGGAAATTTTACCTTTTCTACGATCCCTGTATATTCCTGTCCTTTTTTCATGATCCTCTTTCCATTCTCTTTTCTGCAAGATCCTTAAAAACAGACGCTCCTTGATACCGTTATACCTCTTCAAGCTTGCATATATCCCTGTCATAGGTAAGGATCCCGTTAACCTCCTCCTCAACATCCGAAAGCTGGGTGTATATCGTAGCGGAGAGTCCTTTGTTGATCTCCGGTTCTATGGTATGTGACATAAGCTTTGAATATCTGTTCTTCAGCTCATCAGACGTTTTGCAGTAATGATACCCATAGACTTTATCGTACATGCAGTGATCCTTTATCCTGAGCGGAAATCCGCCAAACTCAGATATAGCTGTAGCCCTGTGAAAACACCACTGCACCCTCAGCTTGAGGAAATAGTAATGCTGGCTCCTGATATCGCCGCATTCCTGATCGAACCATCCGCTCACGGAATCCACTATCCTTGAATCATCGCATTTTTTGAGCTCCCGTGTAAGCCGCTTTGCATCAAACTGTCCCCACCCCTCATTAAAGATGACCCATGTGACTATGCTCGGATGATTATACAGATGCTTAACCGTCGACTTCATCTCTCTTTCAAATTCCCTGCGGCCTCTTATATCTTCTCTTGACAGAAGCCTGTAACAGTTGTCAAACAGCCTGTACCTTAACATATTCAGAACGGTCGGGAGATAGGTAACAAACCAGGGTTTGTACACCCCGCCGCCGTTAACCATATCCTGCCACACAAGCATCCCTGTACGATCACAGTGGTAGTAGTACCTTTCAGGCTCAGTCTTAATATGTTTCCTGAGCATATTAAAGCCAAGCTCCTTCATCTTAAGGATGTCATACAGAAAAGCTCTGTCCGAAGGCGGAGTATAGAGTCCTTCCGGCCAGTATCCCTGATCCAGCACGCCTTTCTGGAAATAAGGTGCATGATTTAAGCAGATCCTCGGATGATTTCTAAGCTCATCTTCGATCTTTTCGATAAGGTTCTCCTTCTGGTCCTTATCAGGGTCATGCATTTTCCCGGGATATCTTTCAGGCTTTTCCACGCTTACGCTCCTGAATGCAAAATATCCACACACCTCATCTGTAAAAAGCTTCAGCCTGAAATAATACAGATTCGGTTCCGTGGGACTCCAGAGTCTCCTGTCCTTTATCCTCAGATCAAGGCTTATCCTGTTGTTCTTTATGCCTGCACCGGTTATCCTTACCGAAATATCCCCGATACCCAGACGGTCAAGCATGTCATAATCCTTATCGCATAAGGCGTGCTCCTCATCACTCCCCGGTTCTGTATCTATGTTTTTGCACGCCTCCGCGTCAAGCTCATTTACCGGATCGATATACGGCTCTTTTACAAATACCTTCACATCCCTTTCGCAGGAAAAAAATGACCCCGGATCTTCAGCCCCGGCATTCAGGAAAATATCCATATGTACAAGACCCGTTCCCGGATCAGGCTTGATCCTGTATCTCTTTATGTACCTTTTGGGAGTGCATTCCATCCATACACTCTGCCATATCCCGCTCTGCGCAGTATAAAACATCCCTCCCTTTTTTAGGAGCTGTTTTCCTCTGGCATGGTAGGATCTTTCCGTCATGTCACTTACACGAAGGATTATCTCTGCTGACGGATCACCGTAACGGACATGATCCGTAAGATCCACGGTAAAAGGCAGATATCCGCCTGTATGTCCAAAGGC
>JAILPG010000343.1 GCA_024699595.1 Lachnospiraceae bacterium
ACAGTCCCCCCACCATATTTATAAGTATCGTCACGGGCTGCACAAGACCTGTTGCCGCCACCGCTTTACTTCCAAGAAACTGTCCCGTCATGATGGCATCTATCATCACACAGGCTATACCAAACAGCATACTGGTACCGGCTACTATCCATATTCCGATAAAAGTTTTTTTGATAAGCTGGTCGTTTGTATTCATTCCGCCACCCCTCGATAATTATTTTCTATATATTAATATACCATATCGCGCACATAATAATGATATAATACGTAAGGAAAGTATCACATTCAGAGCTCAAAACCAAGAGCGCTTGAAGTGATCTTCAACCGCTCTGAATGTGATTCTTTCCTATTGTACCAAACCGCGGACTGTGAGCCACAGAGTATGGGGATTGTATGATCCCTGCTTGCCTGGTTTTTGTGATATGAGTGCCGAAAGATGCAGATAAACAGGAGTTATAAGACGTCAGCAGCTGTGTTTTCGGCACGGCAAATAAGCCCGGTATAAGAGGGCTTTTTAAAGGTATTCAATTGCAACGGATCAACAGCGTCTCGGATATTTGCGGCTGGTGATCTTCATACAGTCAGTGCAGCCGCAGTTACGGCAGACATTGGTCTTGAAGCCCCAGGCAGCAAGCAGGATCCCCTCAGCGGACATCCCGGTATACATGGACCTGAAACGCTGAAAACCCTGAAGCTTGAAGATCAACTCAAGGTTCCTGTAGCGGAAACGGTTATTAAGGAATCCATAGTAACGGATCTTCTGGAAACCTCTCGGTAATACATGCATAAGAAGCCGGCGAATAAACTCGACGTTATCGATGGTTGTAACGTGGCTCGTACCGGTTTTGTAATCCCTTGCAAGAAAAGAAACCTTATCAGCGGAAACTGACTGAACTCTTGTATTCGTGATCGTTATACGGTGTGTATACCTCCCGAGATATTCAATGGCATTACCAAAGCCGTTAAAGGTCTCCTTAATGTAAGGGCACCAGTCGATGCTGTACAGAAGATCAAGAAGGCAGTGCCAGTCACCAGGATTTGCCAGGCACTCGATCGTCCCGGGGAATATGAGCTCATCGCTGTCATAGAGCTTTTTCAGGCGGAATAAAAACTTGCCCTTAAAGACATTTCTCATTACCCTGACCGGTATGAAGAACTTGTCGGATGAAGTCCTGAGCCTTTGGTTGGGTGTGAGGCCCCCGGCTGAAACAATGCAGTGGATGTGCGGATGATAGTTGAGCTCCTGCCCCCAGGTATGGAGCACCTGGATTATACCCGGAGTAGCGCCGAGGTATTTCCGGTCACGGGCCAGTTCGAGCAGTGTTTCGGACGAGGCTTTATGCATTAGCGAGTAAAGGATCCTCTGGTTTGCATATATGAGAGCGTTAAGCTCTTCCGGTACCGTGAAAACCACATGATAGTAACGGGCGTCGATCACCTCGGCTTTGCGTTTGTCTATCCATATCTCTTTGAGAATGGCCTGACAGTTGGGACAGTTCCTGTTCCTGCAGGAATTATAGTGGGTCTCTGAGAAGCCGCATTCTTCGCAGGTGCTTATGTTGTATCCCATGTCTTCGGTCTTGCAGCCAAGGATAGAGCGGGCGGCCTTGAGATGGTCTGCCGGGACTTTACGAGAGGAACAGTAAAGTCCCCAGGAATTATCAAACACCTGCTGTATCTTAGTCCTATCCATCGGCGATGCCCTCCATGAGATCCAAGGGACTTGTGGCGGTGATGTTCTTCCCGACGGAAAGGTAGACATAGATCAGGGTCGAATCCAAAGACTTGTGCCCCATAAGAGCCTTGATGGTATAGAGGTCAGTGCCGTTTTCATACAGGTGCGTCCCATATGCATGCCTGAATGAGTGGCAGGTAAGACGACGGGGCCATCCCAGACGGTCCTCATGGGCGTGGATGTGGCGTGAAAGATAGAATGTATCAACAGGCTTCTCGGGATTATGTATCTGAGGGAAGAGATAGCCCATCGGCCTGCCACAGGAAAACCAGTATTTCGTAAGGAGATCAAGGGCAAGATTTGACATCATGGCATAACGGTCAGACCTGTTCTTGCTGGTCTTGACCCGAAGATCCGGAATAGTAGAGATAAACTCCTGCACTTCATCTTTGGTAGGGACAAAGGGCAGATAGGTATCGAACTTGCGCAGCGGAATGACTGACGGATCCCACTGCTTGCAGAGGACATAGATGGTAAAGAACCGAAGCTGTGAAATGGCAGCATTTATAGTCCGGTCAGCAAGATTTCTTGTTTCCTTCAGCCAGATAACGTACTTCTGCAGATCTTTGGCCGTGGCCTGCGAGGGGCATTTGTGGATGAGATCAAGGAACTCGAGATAGGTTTTCAGGTATGTCATGTACGACATTTTCGTATGATCTGCCAGATTTCTGAGCGAGATCATTTTCTGATACTTTTTAATGTAATCCATAAGAACCTCCTTTCAAACAATGGGATCAACAGTTACGAGGATTCCAAAGGAGGAGGTCTCGGACAATATATGTGGTTGTTAAACCTCTGATAAAATGATAAATTAAGCATGAGTAGTTTTGCGTTGCGTATCGTTTTGTTAGGGGTAATAAAACAATACAGCACAAACAACGTTAAGACTACTCTTTTTTTATGATTTTGACGCTAGAGAAAAAAAATAAAGTTGAAATAGCCACCGCGCTAGCGGTTTGGTACAATAAGACAATGATAAACAATAATACGTAGATCAGTTTTAGGGAGTACTATCGCAAATGAATTACTTTTTAAAAAGAGTCTCTGACATCACAAGCCGCTATCCCGACAGGATAGCAGCCATAGACGAAACCCGCACAATGACCTATG
>JAILPG010000345.1 GCA_024699595.1 Lachnospiraceae bacterium
GGACACAGGCCGGAGCCGCAGTAATAAGTGCCTGCTTACAGGGCGGACAGCACTATCAGGCCAAGGATGTAGAGATCATAGGCAAGAAATACTATGTTGACTATCTGCCGTTTAAGGATGCAGACGGAAATATCATAGGTATGACCTTTGCAGGTGAGCCAAACACTGCCGTTAAGGAAGCTGTTAATAATCTTATAAGATCAATGTTTATCATAGCTGCGATCGTAATATTACTGGTAGGCGCCCTGATCGTATTCCTGGCTCTTAAGGTAAGGAAGGCAAGCGTAGACATAGCCGAGAGCTTACAGACTATGACCGGCGGTAACTTAAGTGATGAGATCAGTGCAAAGAGTGCCGTTTATGAGAACAAGGTAATGATCGAGAACCTGAAACAGATGCAGTCTCATCTCGGCGATACCATCAACGGTGTAAAGGGCAGCGCAGTAAATCTGAACGACCAGGCCGGAGAGGTTGCAACACTGTCAAACCAGAGTGCCGAGTCTGCAAGCCAGGTATCGCGTGCGGTTGATGACCTTGCAGCCGGTGCGATGAGCATGGCTGAGAGCGTTGAGAACGTTAACGGCAAAGTCATCGACATGGGCTATAAGGTTAACGAGATCAGCGAGAATGTACAGGCTCTTACAGATAATGCCGAGAAGATGCGAAGCGTCAGCAATGATGCCGCAGGCAGCATGGACAGAGTGCTTAACAGCTCAAAGAGCACAGTAGAGAGCGTAGACAGCATCAACAAGCAGATCCTGCTTACAAATGATTCGATCAACAAGATCAATGAGGCGATCAACCTCATCATCAGCATAGCAAACCAGACACAGCTCTTATCACTGAACGCTTCGATCGAGGCAGCAAGAGCAGGTGAGGCAGGAAGAGGCTTCGCAGTAGTTGCAACAAACATAAGCGAGCTTTCCGAGCAGAGTAACGACGGTGCTTCCACGATCAGGGAGATAGCAGAAGAGATCCTTAAGAATTCCGAAGAATCTGTTCAGTTATCCGAAAAGATCAAGGTTGCTATCGAGGACGAGCAGAAGGCCATCATCGAGGCTCAGGGCAAATTCAGCGAGCTTAACGGAGCCATCGGCGAGAGCGTTGTAAAGATCGATGCTATCGGTGAAAAGACCAACAGCCTTGACGAGATCAAGTCTGCGATCGTTGCCGAGGTACAGGATCTGTCGGCAATATCCGAAGAGAATGCAGCAAGTACACAGGAAGTTACCGCTTCCGTACAGAGCATTGCAGCAAATATCGGCATGATAGCTGACAAGATGGGTCAGATCAACGGAATGTCCGATGAGCTTGACGAAATGGTTGGATTCTTCTCATAAGAGATCATAGCAGACCGGAACAAAAGAGAGACGTACAGTCTGCTCTTACCGGGCAGGAAAAGGACTTCCCAAGACGGGAGGTCCTTTTTTTCCCTGTTTCTTTACTAAATCCCTTACAGGTGGTAAAATATTGTAGTTATAGTGTTACTATGCATAACTTTGCGTATCCGGAAACCGGGAGAATGATGTCCGGAAAGCAGGGAGAATACAGGCAGAATGCAGAAGTGTAACACGCCCCATGAAAGGATCTACAGATGAAGTTATTTGACAAGATATTCGGAACACACAGTGAAAGGGAGTTAAAGCTCATAATCCCTACCGTTGACAAGATAGAGGCAATGAGGGATCAGATGATGGCGATGAGCGATGAAGAGCTTCGCGCCAATACGCCTAAGTTCAAGGAGCGCCTTGCAAAGGGCGAGACGCTTGACGACATACTTCCCGAGGCTTTTGCGACCGTAAGGGAGGCTGCCAGAAGGACGATCGGCCTTGAGCATTACAGGGTACAGCTCATGGGCGGCATCATCCTGCATCAGGGCAGGATATCCGAGATGAAGACCGGTGAAGGAAAAACCCTTGTAGCAACACTTCCCTCATATCTGAACGCTCTTGAGGGCAAGGGAGTCCATGTGGTAACGGTAAATGACTATCTGGCAAAGCGTGACGCCGACCAGATGGGAATGGTGCATTCTTTTCTCGGACTGACCGTAGGCTGCGTGCTCAACCAGATGACCTCCGATGAGAGAAGAGAGGCCTACAACTGCGATATCACCTATGTCACGAACAACGAGCTTGGATTTGACTATCTGCGTGACAACATGGTCATCTACAAGGAACAGCTGGTGCTTCGTGATCTTCACTATGCGATCATCGACGAGGTGGACTCGGTCCTTATCGATGAGGCGAGAACGCCCCTTATCATATCAGGTCAGAGCGGGAAATCCACGAAGCTCTACGAGGTCTGCGATGTACTTGCCAAGCAGCTTAAAAGAGGCGAGGATGTCGAGGATCTTACCAAGATGGACGCCATCATGGGTATCGAGAGAGAAGAGACCGGAGACTTCATCGTAAACGAGAAGGACAAATTCGTAACCCTTACCGCAGAGGGTGTCAAGAGAGTAGAGAATTTCTTCCATGTAGAAAACCTTGCAGACCCTGAGAACGTTGACATTCAGAACAACATGATACTGGCACTCAGAGCCCACAACTTAATGTTCAGGGACCAGGATTATGTGGTAAAGGATGACCAGGTACTCATAGTAGATGAGTTTACCGGACGTATAATGCCCGGAAGACGTTATTCAGACGGACTGCATCAGGCTATAGAGGCCAAGGAGCATGTAAAAGTAAAGCGTGAGAGCAAGACGCTTGCGACCATCACCTTCCAGAACTTCTTTAACAAATTCGAGAAGAAGGCCGGAATGACAGGTACCGCTCTTACAGAGGAAAAAGAATTCAGAGACATCTACGGAATGGACGTTATAGAGGTTCCGACAAACCGTCCCGTTATCCGTACGGATCTTCAGGATGCCGTATATAAGACCAAGAAGGAAAAATTGAAGGCTATCTGCGACGAGATCGAGAGAGCGCATGAGACCGGACAGCCGATCCTTGTGGGTACGATCACGATCGAGGCTTCGGAGGAGCTGAGTACGATGCTAAGAAAGCGCGGCATCCAGCATAATGTCTTAAATGCGAAGTTCCATGAGATGGAAGCTGAGATAGTAGCAGACGCAGGTCTCCACGGTTCCGTTACGATCGCGACCAACATGGCCGGCCGTGGTACCGATATCAAGCTTGATGATGAAGCAAGGGCAGCAGGCGGACTTAAGATAATAGGTACCGAAAGGCACGAGGCAAGACGTATAGACAATCAGCTGCGTGGACGTTCGGGACGTCAGGGAGATCCGGGTGAATCAAGATTTTTCATATCCCTTGAGGATGATCTCATGAGGCTGTTTGGATCCGAGAGGATGATGAACGTGTTCAATGCACTCGGCGTGCCCGAGGGCGAGCAGATAGAGCACAAGATGCTCACGAACGCGATCGAAAAGGCCCAGATGAAGATAGAGAGCAACAACTTCGGCATCAGAAAGAACCTGCTTGAGTACGACCAGGTAATGAATGAGCAGAGAGAGATAATCTATGCCGAGAGAAGAAGAGTGCTCGACGGAGAGAGCATGAGGGATGTCATCTTCAAGATGGCGACCGATTTCGTTGAAAATACGGTGGATATGTGCATCGGAGACGATTCATCCTCAGACGAGTGGGATCTTCCCGAACTTAACCAGCATCTGCTTGCAACCATCCCGATCGAGGAGCTCAAGACTCCCGATGTAAGGGATCTTAAGAAGAACGAGCTCAAGCAGAAGCTCAAGGAAGAGGTCGTAAAGCTCTACGAAGCCAAGGAAGCAGAGTTCCCCACACAGGAGCATCTGCGTGAGGTGGAGAGAGTGGTACTGCTTAAATCCATAGACAGAAAGTGGATGGATCACATAGACGACATGGATCAGCTCAGACAGGGCATAGGCTTGCAGGCTTACGGCCAGAGGGATCCGCTTGTTGAATACAAGATGACCGGTTATGACATGTTCAACCAGATGACCGACTCGATCGCAGAGGAGACGGTAAGGATCCTCTTCCATATCAAGATAGAGCAGAAGGTTGAGCGTGAAGAGGTGGCTAAGGTTACCGGTACCAACAAGGACGATTCGGCGACCAAGCAGCCCGTCAGAAGGACGGAGAAAAAGATCGGCCGTAACGATCCCTGTCCCTGCGGCTCGGGAAAGAAGTACAAGAACTGTCACGGAAAGATGGCAGGTGCATAATTACAGGAATCACACAGCATGGTAGAGCTTGATAACATAAAAACCGAATTGCAGACTCTCAAGGATCCGCTTGCCGAGATAGAAGGCTCCCTAAGGCTTGATGACAAGAAAAAGCGTGTCGTCGAGCTTGAAAGGGAGATGGAAGAGCCCGGATTCTGGGATGATACGGAAAAATCCCAGAGATACATGAAGGAGCTTAAGAGTCTTAAAGATGCAATAGAAAAGGTCGAGGGTCTCAAAACTCAGTATGAGGACATAGAGACCCTGCTTGAGATGGGTTACGAGGAAAACGATGCCTCGCTGATACCCGATATACAGAACGAGTTTGACGATTTTAAAAAGACACTCGAGGACCTTCGGATCTCAACGCTTTTATCCGGAGAATATGACAAGAACAATGCGATCCTTCGCTTAAATGCAGGCGCGGGCGGCACGGAGAGCTGCGACTGGGCGGGAATGCTCTATCGCATGTACACCAGATGGGCAGAGAAAAAAGGCTTCTCAGTGGAGGTGCTTGACTATCTTGACGGAGACGAGGCAGGCATCAAGTCCGTTACCTTCCAGATAAACGGAGAGAACGCGTACGGATATTTAAAATCGGAAAAGGGAGTGCACAGGCTTGTGAGGATATCGCCGTTTAACGCGCAGGGAAAGAGACAGACTTCTTTTACCTCACTTGACGTGATGCCCGAGATCAACGAGGATCTTGACATTGAGATAAAAGACGATGACATAAGGATCGATACCTACAGATCCTCAGGTGCCGGCGGACAGCATATCAACAAGACAAGCTCGGCGATAAGGATCACGCATTTTCCCACCGGTATCGTCGTACAGTGCCAGAACGAGAGATCGCAGCTGCAGAACAAGGATAAGGCGATGCAGATGTTAAAAGCAAAGCTGTATATGCTTAAGCAGGAGGAAAATGCCGAAAAGCTGTCGGATATACGGGGCGAGGTAAAAGATATCGCATGGGGAAACCAGATAAGATCCTATGTGCTGCAGCCTTATACAATGGTTAAGGATCACCGAACGAACACTGACGTAGCTCAGGCGGATGCGGTACTTGACGGATACATTGATCCGTTCATTAATGCATATTTGTCCATGATCAATCAGAATAATCATTAAGATAATACAGGAATTGCGGGGATGCGCTAATAAGCGTTTTCCATTCAATGATAAACAAAAATGATCATTAAGAAAAAATTCGGAGGAACGAGATGGTATATGTAGCTGTCTTAGGTTACGGAACGGTCGGCTCGGGTGTATTCGAGGTCATGAATACAAACAGCGAGCTGATAAACAAAAAGGCGGGCGAAGAGGTCGCAATAAAGTATGTACTTGATCTAAGGGACTTCCCCGGGGATCAGGTGGAAAAAGTGCTGGTACATGATTATAACGTGATCCTTGAAGACCCTTCGGTAAAGGTCGTTGTCGAGGTTATGGGCGGCGTGGAGCCTGCGTATACATTCGTAAAGCAGGCACTGCTTGCGGGAAAGAGCGTATGCACTTCCAACAAGGAGCTCGTTGCCAACAAAGGAGCCGAGCTTATAAGGATAGCAAAGGAGCATAAGGTCAACTTCCTGTTTGAGGCAAGCTGCGGTGGCGGGATACCGATCATCCGTCCATTAAACAGTTCACTTACCGCGGATGACATCATAGAGATATCGGGAATACTTAACGGTACCACCAATTATATCCTCACTAAGATGACTGATGAGGGCTGGGACTTTGACACGGCGCTTAAGTCAGCTCAGGAGCTTGGATACGCTGAGAGAAATCCCGAGGCTGACATAGAAGGCTATGATGCCTGCAGAAAGATAGCCATCCTTTCATCGCTTGCTTACGGAAAGACCGTATATTATGAGGATATCTATACAGAAGGGATCTCGAAGGTCACTCATGAGGATATCGAATACGCAGGGAAGATGGGCTATGCGATCAAGCTGATAGCCTCAAGCGAGAAGGCCGATGGGAATATTTTTGCCATGGTGACACCGATGCTTGTAAAAAAGGATCACCCGCTGTGCTCGATAAACGGCGTGTTCAACGCGATCTTTGTAAAGGGCAACATGCTCGGAGATGCGATGTTCTACGGCTCGGGCGCCGGAAAGCTGCCTACAGCGAGCGCTGTAGTGGGCGACGTGGTGGACGCCGTGCGTCATGTCGGCAAGAATATCATGGTATTCTGGGATGAGGAAAAAATAGAGCTTAAGAGCATCAAGGAATCAAAGCACAGATATTTTGTAAGGATAAAAGGCGATGAGAGCAGCGTAGGCGGTGAGGTAAAAAAGATCTTTGCCGGTGCGCAGTTTACCGATGCCAAAATAGCAGGTGAGACCGGCTTTATGACAGAGGTTATGACAGAGGAGACTTTTGAAAAAGCACTGTCGGGGCTTGACGGTGTCATCGCAAGGATCAGGGTCAAGGAGTGATAAGCAGTAATGCTTTCATGGGATCGCCGGGGTCTTATTAAGGACAGTCACAGCCCGGGATCAGGAGGAGATATATTATGTTAGTTGTAAAAAAATTCGGCGGCACGAGCGTTGCCGACAAAGAGCGTATATTCCACGCCGCCGAGCGATGCATCAAGGATTACAGAGAAGGCAATGACGTAGTCGTGGTACTCTCTGCAATGGGAAAACAGACGGATGTGCTCATCGATATGGCAAAGGATATTAATCCCGTGCCTCCAAAGAGAGAGCTTGACATGCTGCTCACTACGGGAGAGCAGATATCGGTTGCACTGATGGCCATGGCTATGGCCTCGATGGGAGTGCCTGCGATATCCTTAAACGCTTTCCAGGTAGCTATGCACACGACCAGTGCATACAGTAACGCCAGGCTTAAGAGGATCGACATAGACAGGATCAAACACGAGCTTGACCAGCGTAAGATCGTGATAATAACAGGATTCCAGGGCATCAACAAATACGGTGATTACACGACGCTCGGAAGAGGCGGCTCGGATACAACGGCGGTTGCTCTTGCGGCAGCCCTGCATGCGGACGCCTGCGAGATCTATACCGATGTGGACGGCGTATACACTGCAGATCCGAGGATAGTTAAGAAGGCAAGAAAGCTTAAGGAGATAACCTACGATGAAATGCTTGACCTGGCAACTCTCGGAGCCGGAGTGCTTCATAACAGATCCGTGGAGCTTGCAAAAAAATACGGTGTAAGTCTTGTCGTAAGATCTTCGCTTACTGATGCGGAGGGAACCATTGTTAAGGAGGATACAAAAGTGGAGAGAATGATAGTAAGCGGTGTTGCAGCCGATAAGAATGTAACGAGGATATCACTGATAGGTCTTAGGAATGTGCCGGGTATCGCTTTCAAAGTATTTGATGTTTTAGCCAAGGCAAATATCAATGTTGACATGATACTGCAGTCGATCGGCCGTCATGACACCAAGGATATCACCTTTACAATACCCGAGGATGCAAGGGACGAGGCGATGAAGGTACTCGAAGAAAAGAGGGATTCTCTCGGATATGAGGATATCTCGGAGAACTCCGATGTTGCCAAGGTATCTATCGTGGGTGCCGGCATGATGTCAAATCCCGGTGTTGCTGCCAAGATGTTCGAGGCTCTCTACAACTGCGACATCAACATTAACATGATATCCACCTCTGAGATCAGGGTTACAGTGCTTATCGATGAAAAAGAAGTGGATAAGGCAATGAACGCGATCCATGACATGTTCGGACTCGAGGACTGAACAGGAAAAATATGCTTACCGGAGCATATGATCAATAATTAATAAGAGAAAATACATGGAGCAGACCATCCATGAAAATAAAGAAAAGGGAAATAAAGAAAAAGGGAGGGACAAAATGAAAAAGAACACGATCGTATTAAGGCTGTTGGTTCTGTCTGTTATCGCAGGCGTCCTAGTGCTCTGCGGCTGCAAGAAGGCATCCGCTGCGTCAGAAAAGGATGAAACAAAGGTTGAAAAGACCGTAGCTGACACCGACACCAAAGCGGATACCAAAGACGATACCAAGGCAGAGGAAAAGAAGACAGAAGAGAAGACGGAAGAGAAGACGGAAGATGCGTCCGATAAAAAGGACACTTCTACAAAGCCCGATTCCAAGGAAAATCTTGTCGGCGAGTGGATATATGCATACTGCATTTCACATTCTGAGTCGGGTGATGAGAGCTGGGATTATTTTGATCTGGCTGCCGATTATGATTATACGGAGGGAATCTACCGTATAAGGGAAGAGAACGGAAAGTATATCGCGGATCATAAGCTTGAAGCCATGGAGAGTCTTACCAAGATCATCGGAGCTGAGCTTAAAATGTCAAACGGCGCCGCTTATGACGGATGTGACAATACATCATGGTATGCAGAGATCGAAGATCCGTTCAAGCAGGAAGAGGATATATACAGCAACCAGAGGCTGACTCTTTCAAAGGACGGAAGACTTCTTGATATATGGACATATCACGAGGATGCGAGCGAGGATTCAGAGGAGTACAACTCACAGTACATAGAAGTATATTTAAAGAGCGATGATCCCCTTCTTAAGAATCCTGATGATCTCAGATACTTTAATACGGTTGAGGTATCGGATGTAACCGATTTTGCAAATGCGATCCAGAATAACACGAAGATCATCCTTGATGAAGGTGAGTATGATTTTTCCAAGATCGATCAGAGTAAGCTCGATAATGAAAATATCACTTCCGATTACAGAGAATGCGTGATAAAAGGCGTATCAAATCTCTGCATCGAGCCCAAGGAAGGCGCAGATGTCCTTATAAGCGTTGACGAGGCCTATGAGCCCGTTTTGGCTTTTGAAGAGGGTGATCATATCACTATCAAAAACGTTACGGCCGGACATAATGTGGAGCCCGGATACTGCAGCGGATGCGTATTTGAGTTTAACAGCATCTCTGATCTTAAGGTTGACGGCTGCCATCTATATGGCTGCGGAACCTACGGAATAGAGGGTGTAGGCCTATACTCTGCAGAGATCACAAACACCGAGATCTACGAATGTACCTATGGTCTTGTGGATCTGAGGAGTGCAGGAAATGTTACCTTTAAGGACTGCGAGATGAGAGATTCCAAGGATATGTCAATGATCGTTCTCTCGGATGTCTATAGTATCCTGTTTGAGAACTGCAAGTTCCATGACAATAATTCCATGTCCTATGATACCTGCTGCTTTGTAGAGCTGCTTGATTCCGAAACTGAAGATGTTACCTTTAAGAAGTGTGAGTTCAAGGATAATGAGTACTATACCTTCTCAAATGTTGAGGTTACGCTTGAGGACTGCAAGACCGACAACAACAAGGCCGGCTATAATGATGCCATGAAGAGAGGCCAGTCAGATACACAGACCAAGGATGGCATTGTTGAGAAATACGAGGCAGCACTCGAGGCTCAGAAAGAGATCGATGAGAAATACGATGACGGAATGCTCGATCAGCAGTCACTCAACAAGCTTGCCGAGGATGAATATGCTATGTGGGATGAGCTGTTAAGCGATATCTGGAGCTATCTTGAGATCAATCTTGATGATGACGACATGGACAGCTTAAAGACCAAGCAGAGAAGATGGATCATTCAGAGAGACAACGATATCAAGAAGGCTACCGAAGGCTTTGACGGCGGCACGATGTTACCGATGGTTGAGAACGGTGCGGCTGCTGCAGCTACCAGAGGCAGGGTAACGGAGCTGATAAACAAGTATTTTAAGTAATAAGAGTATT
Source organism: Lachnospiraceae bacterium (assembly GCA_024699595.1). Next base: position 9,896 of record JAILPG010000345.1, read on the forward strand.
TGAAAGTACCGCAATCCCTGATGTACATTCGAAAATTCGTGCAAGCACGATTTTCGATGCACATTGAGAACACTTTCAAATGTTTACAATGTGACATTTTTGTAGTATAATAAGAATACGAAGTTCGGTTCGGAAAGGAGGGATTTCTGTGGCAGCTGTTTCAGGTTATGGTATGAATTACGCGTTGAATGCGTATAACATGGGAATGGGACAGATGGCAAGGTCAGGCTATGTCGGAACAGGCATGCAGACCGGTCAGGCCGGAAGGCAGGAAGGTGCCGGTGCCGTAAAGAATCCCGGCGAATCGATGCAGGTCGCACCCGGCAGAAAATCTTCTCCGGCAGACTGCGAGACCTGCAGAAACAGGAAGTATCAGGACGGTTCCGATGAAATGGTATCCTTCAAGTCGGCGGCCCATATTTCTCCCGAAGCATCCAGATCAAGGGTAATGTCCCACGAGATGGAGCATGTGGCAAATGCCTACGACAAGGCGGCGGAGAAGGACGGAAAGGTGCTGCAGGCAAGCGTTAAGCTTGAGACCGCGATCTGCCCCGAATGCGGCAGGTCATATGTGTCGGGCGGAGAGACCACCACGAGGATCCAGTACAAAAACGAAGATAATCCCTATATGAAGGATGTCAAGGAAAAACAGGCCCAGGCACTTCGCGGCATGAATTTTGATTTTGCGGTATAGGGAAGCATTTTTTAACGGAACGATCAGAAAAAGGAAATATGACGAAAAGTTAGATCATCTGTCATTAACAAAAGATTAAACGGCTCAAGGTTGGAGGATCATCCTTCAACCTTGAGTTATGTTTTGCACACAAAGTGTAAAGACGTGCCGGCATGGCTGACTGAACGGGACAAAACATAAAGGCACGCTTTGAAAAGTATCCGCACAGAAAATGCGGGGTCAGGGAGACATCATGAAAAAACCGATACGGGAGATAAAATTCAATGCAAGAAACCGTCTCGAATACAATTATCCGAGACTTGCGGGAGGCTGTGCCCTTGTGGGGGTGATAACGTTCACCGCCCTTTTTATAGTATATGTCATACAGGTACTGAACATGGACCTGCCCTCAGTCCTTAATGCGATGTATTCGGGAGATCCCAAGGCTTTAGCGGAAATAATAGATACAATGTCTCGGGACCTCCTCTATAATGCTATAACTTTTATAGCACTGCTCATCGCATCGGTTATAATAGCGCTTGCATCCACGGGCTATACGAAGACGATCCTCAATGTATCCAGAGGAGGAAAGCCCGATCTTATGGATCTTGCCTTTCCGATAAAGAATAATCCCGACAAGATCGTGATACTCTCGCTCATCCTGTTTGCGATAACACTGATACAGGAGCTTCCGGGACTGATCAGGACATTTACGGGCGGACAGGCTGCGGGCTCTGTTTCAGACGCAGTTTCGGAAGCGGACCCGTTAGCTGCAGCAGACGCTGTTTCGGCTGCAGGCTCGGTATCTTCAGGCGATGTCGTGATGCTTGTAGTGGAAATTGTCCTGATGATCGCGGTCATCGCCGTTAACATCTATTTTTCCCAGGCATCATATCTGTATCTTGACGATCCGGAAATGCCTGTAAAGGAGCTTATTACTGAGAGCGTGGAACTTATGAAGGGAAATGTATTCAGGTATATCCTGCTTAACTTAAGCTTTATACCGTGGTACATTCTCAGCATGTTTACTTTCGGAATAGGATTTGTCTTCGTAGTACCCTATCACAGCATGGCGCTCGTGGTATTCTACAGGGATCTGCGCGGGGAGTATGCATAAAGTTAGCTTCTGGGCCATGCTTGGGTATTATATAAAAAGATATCATATTATTTTACAGGAGTATTAAAATTGAACATTGCATTAAAGATCAAAGAAGAACTGAACGTGGAAAAATGGCAGGTTGAGGCCGCCATTAAGCTTATCGACGAGGGGAATACGATCCCCTTTATCGCAAGATACCGTAAAGAGGTCACGGGCTCGCTTGATGACGAGCAGTTAAGAAACCTCTTTGAGAGACTTACCTATTTAAGAAACCTTGAAGAGCGTAAGGCTGCGGTACTTGCAAGCATCGAGGAACAGGGAAAGCTCACCGATGAGCTCAGGGAAAAAATAAATGCCGCAGAGACCCTTGTGGTCGTTGAGGATCTGTACAGACCCTATAAGCCCAAGAGAAGGACAAGGGCAACGGTTGCAAAGGAGAAGGGCTTAGAGCCCCTGTCTGAGATTATCCTTAAGCAGGAGACCGAAGTACCTATCGAAGAGCTTGCAAAAGAATATATTGACGAAGAAAAGGGTGTCGGTTCGGTAAAGGAAGCCATAGAAGGCGCAATGGACATCATCGCCGAGCTCATATCCGATGAGGCTAAATACCGTGAATATATAAGGACGGCCACCTTTGAACAGGGAAAGATCATATCGGCAGCAAAGGATAAGGAAGCACAGTCCGTATACGAAATGTATTATGAATTCGAGGAGCCTGTATCAAAGATCGCGGGCCACAGAGTACTTGCGATCAACAGGGGCGAGGCCGAAAAGATCCTTACCGTAAAGGTATCCGCGCCCATCGAGCAGATCATAAGATATCTGGAAAAAGAAACCATAGTGTCCGATAATCAGTACACATCCGGGATCTTAAGTGCAACGGTAAAGGATGCCTATGACAGACTCATCGCACCTGCAATCGAGCGCGAGATCAGAAACGAACTGACGGAAAGGGCAGAGGACGGAGCCATATCGGTATTCGGAAAGAATCTTGAGCAGCTCTTACTGCAGCCGCCTATCGCAGGACAGGTGGTGCTTGGATGGGATCCTGCCTTCAGGACGGGCTGCAAGCTTGCGGTAGTGGATGCGACAGGAAAAGTACTTGATACGACCGTCATTTATCCTACGGCACCGCAGAACAAAGTAGAGGAAGCAAAGAAAACAGTCAAGGCACTGATAAAGAAATACGGGATCACTCTTATTTCCGTAGGAAACGGCACTGCTTCAAGAGAATCGGAGCTTATCATCACGGCAATGCTTAAGGAGATCGACGAGCCCGTTAAATACGTGATCACCAACGAGGCAGGAGCTTCGGTATATTCGGCGAGCAAGCTTGCTACCGAGGAGTTCCCGAACTTTGACGTGGGTCAGAGGAGTGCGGCTTCCATCGCAAGGAGGGTACAGGACCCGCTTGCCGAGCTTGTAAAGATCGATCCCAAGTCGATAGGCGTCGGGCAGTACCAGCATGACATGAACCAGAAAAAGCTCGAGGATGCACTTACCGGCGTGGTAGAGGACAGTGTCAACAAGGTCGGAGTGGATCTTAATACGGCATCGGTATCCCTGCTTGAATACATATCAGGAATCACCAAGGCAGTTGCAAAGAATATCGTGGATTACAGGGAGAAAAACGGCAGGTTTAAGGACCGTAAGGAACTATTGAAGGTTGCAAAGCTCGGCCCCAAGGCTTATGAGCAGTGCGCGGGATTCATGAGGATCACCGACGGAGATAATCCTCTTGATGCTACAAGCGTACATCCCGAGTCCTATGAGGCTGCAATGAAGCTTCTTGAGATCTTGGGCCTTAGCTTTGATGATCTTAAGGAGATACAGAAGGCAAACAGAGAGGCCGAGGAAAGAGGAAAGAAGGCTGCAATGGCAGGAACCTCAAAGGACGGCGGCCGTGATCAGAGATCAGGCATGGGCGGTAACGCAAAGCTTTCAGGCCATGGCCGTGACAGAAATACTCCGGTCGTAAGAAATACAAATACCGCAATGGGTCAGGCACTTTTACAGGCCATGGGAGGCGTGTCGCTTGACGATGCCTCTGAAGGATCTCATGCGGGAAACGGATCACGAAACGGGAAGGCTGATAACGGAAAGGCGGCAGGCGGGCGAAATACCGCAGATGGTGCAAATACGGGTGCAGGTCAGTCCGCAAAGACCGGTTCCCTTGAAAAGAGGATAAAAGATAAGAAGAAGCTTGCAGAAGAGCTGTCGATCGGAGAGATAACCTTAACAGATATCATCAAGGAA
>JAILPG010000346.1 GCA_024699595.1 Lachnospiraceae bacterium
ATCAACTGCTGCATCTGCAACAAGACCTATTGTTCCGTCATCCTTAAGCTCCCACTTTGCAAGTCCGGAGAATAAGTGAATAAGCATTGTAGCTCCGTCAACTGCACTGTTAAGAGCAGGGTCGATAGATGCAGGCTCGGAAGCAAGGCAAACATTAATGGAAGTTGCCCCTGCGTCAGATACAGGCTGTGCATCATCTGTTGTCACGGTGTCTGTTGTCGCGTTGTCTGTTGTTGCCGTGTCAGCAATATCTCCCGTAACCATTGCGGAATCACCGCAGGCCATTAAGGAGCATGCCATAGCGCCGGCAAGCAATAATGCCATTAATTTCTTCATCATAAACCTCCTGTAAAAAATTTAATTATATTAAACACGGCTCCCATAGCCGTGAAAAATACCCGTTTCACTGCGGTCAGTCATTTATCTCTTTTACCCTGTGACAGGCCACAGATCTTCCTGACTCAACCTCTTCAAAAGAAGGAACCTGTTCTCTGCAGATATCCGTCGCATATGGACATCTTGTATGGAACGGACAGCCGGATGGTGCATTTAATGGGCTTGGGATCTCTCCCTTAAGCTCTATTCTCTTATTAGTCCTTGCTATCTTCGGATCGGGTACGGGAACGGCCGAAATAAGAGCCTTTGTATACGGATGCAACGGTCTGTCATAGATATCTGCAGCATCTGCAAGCTCTACCATATGACCAAGATACATTACGGCTATTCTGTCAGAAATATGACGTACCACCAAAAGATCATGGGCAATGAACAGATAAGTCAGATGCATCTGCTCCTGCAACTCATCGAACATATTAATGACCTGAGCCTGAATTGATACATCCAGTGCCGATACAGGCTCATCGCATACCATGAAATCGGGATCTACTGCGAGAGCTCTGGCAATACCGACTCTCTGCCTCTGTCCGCCGGAAAACTCATGGGCATACCTTGCTGCATGCTCTGAATTAAGTCCCACCTTGTCCATGAGCGACAGTATCTTTTCCCTGCGTTCCGCCTTCGATGAATACATATTATGAACATCCAGCGGTTCACCTATGATATCAGCTACCGTCATTCTCGGATCAAGCGATGAATACGGATCCTGAAATACCATGGTGGCATGTTTTCTGAATTCTTTTATATCCTGCGGAGACTCTATTTTTTTGCCCCGGTAGTATATCTCACCTGCCGTCGGCTTATAAAGATGCAGGATGGTACGACCTGCCGTAGTCTTTCCGCATCCGGACTCTCCCACAAGACCGAGTGTCTCACCTTCCCTGATACTGAAGGAAATATCATCAACAGCCTTGAGAGCCTTTGTTTTAAAGAAGCCCATGTTTATGTCAAAATACTGTTTTATATGTTCAACTCTGATGAGTGGTTCTGCATTATCATTCATCTGCATTCACCTCCTCGATCTCAAACATGTTCTTCACATTCATCCAGCATGCTGCTCTGTGCTTGTCGTTTATATCTATATAATCACACTTCTTTTCAAGGCAGATCTTCATTGCATTATCGCATCTCGGAGCAAAAGGACAGCCCTTTGGAAGATTCAACAGATCGATCGGAACACCTGTTATCGGCTGTAATTTCTCTCCGTTGTTGTCAGTCGTAGGGATCGATCTCATGAGACCCCTGGTATATTCGTGAGAAGGATTATAAAAGATCTCATCTTCGGTACCGGCCTCGCATATCTCTCCGGCATACATAACGATCACTTCATCACAGAGCTGAGCTACCACCCCGAGATCGTGGGTTATCATTATTATTGCCATTCCGAGCTTTTCCTGGATATCCTTCATAAGCTCCAATATGCCTGCCTGGATCGTAACATCCAAAGCCGTGGTCGGTTCATCTGCTATAAGTATATCCGGCTCGCAGGCAAGCGCCATGGCTATCATGACACGCTGCCTCATACCTCCCGAAAACTCATATGGATACTGTTTCATCCTCTTTTCGGGCTCATTGACATTAACAAGCTTTAACATCTCGATCGCCCGGGCTTTGGCATCCTTCATGTTTCTTCCGGTATGCAGCATTATGGCTTCCATTAACTGTTTTCCTATTGTATACGTAGGATTTAACGAAGTCATGGGATCCTGAAAGATTATTGAGATCCTGTTGCCTCTTATATCCTTCATGACCTTCTCGCCGGCTCCCACCAGTTCTTTTCCCTCAAATTTGATGGAACCTGATACTATTTTTCCTGTGGATGCCAAGATCTGCATTATCGAATAAGCGGTAACTGATTTGCCCGAACCTGATTCACCCACTATTCCGAGGACTTTTCCGTGATCAAGATCAAAGGAAATACCGTTTACGGCCCTTACCTCACCCGCATCGGTAAAAAAAGATGTATGAAGATCTCTGACTTCAAGCAATGCCATTTTTCATCCTCCCTAACTGTTAAGCTTGGGATCGAAAGCATCCCTGAGTCCGTCTCCGAAAAGATTGAGAGACAACACTATAAGTGATATCACTATGGCGGGAATGACCAGCCTGTACGGATATGATGAAAGACCGTTTAAGGCATCCGAAGCAAGCGATCCCAGAGAAGGCATAGGTGCGTTAACACCAAGCCCCAGGAACGAAAGATAACTTTCGGTAAATATCGCACTCGGGATCTGAAGAGCTGTCGAAATGACTATAACAGATATACAATTGGGTATCAGGTGTTTTCTTATGATCCATCCCGGCTTCGCTCCGGCTGTCTTTGCGGCAAGAACATATTCCTGTTCCCTGAGTGACAGGATCTGGCCTCGAACCAGACGGGACATGCTCACCCAGTATAACAGAGCAAAGATTATGAACAGGGATATGATATTGGATCCGATACCGGCAAGAACCGTGCCTTCTATAACGGGATTCAGCCTCTGTCTGAGCACTGCGGCAAGAAGTATCACCATCAGCATGTCAGGCAGCGAATAGATGATATCAACAATACGCATGATGATGATATCGACCCAGCCTCCTGCATATCCCGATATTGATCCCACAATTATGCCGATCACCAGTACTATGATGCTTGCAAAAAAGCCTACGGCAAGGGATATCCTGGTGCCGTATACAACCCTGATAAAATAGTCCCTTCCCTGTGAATCCGTGCCGAATATATGCGGAAATACTGTTTCCCCGTCATCGATCCTCTTCTGTTCCGTAGAGGAATACTCAAATGGCTTGAGATTGTTGAAAGAAGCATCCATCGGTTTGCCGGGCTGCATTCCAAGCATTTCCTCGTATTTGTAAGGCCAAAGCATTGGAATGAAGATCGCAGAGAGAGTGATAAGCAGGATAATAAAGAAGCTTACCACGGCCACCTTGTTTTTTTTCAGACGCTCAATACCGTCATGAAAAAAGGTAGTCGAGGGGCGCATTGTCACTATATATTCTTTTTCCTCGTCCGTAGCAGGGATAAAAGAACTCAGATCTACCTGCATGCTCAGTTTTCTCAGATTACTCAGTTTATCATTCATATATGATATGACCTCATATGTATGTCTTTCTATTCAAACGTTATCCTGGGATCTACAACCTTATAAAGCAGGTCGCTTAAAAGGTTCATGATGACTATAAGCGACGCAAGTACAATGGTAGTTCCCATGATCAGCGTATAATCCCTGTTTATGATGCTCTGAACAAAGGCTCTTCCTATTCCCGGAACTGCAAATATCTGCTCAACGACCAGAGATCCCGTAACAATATAGGCAAGCATAGGTCCAAAATATGTAATAACGGGTATGAGGGCATTCTTAAGAGCATGACCGAATATGATCCGCCATTTCGTAACACCCTTTGCCTTTGCTGTTCTTATATAATCCTGACCCAGCACATCAAGCATCGAGGATCTTGTAAGTCTCGTGATATATGACATCGGATACAGCATCAGCGTGATAACGGGAAGCACCAGACCTCCCGGTGTGGCTCCGTTTGCAGGAAAGAGATGTATCTTTATCGCAAAAGCCACAAGCAGAAGTGATCCCATGATAAACGAAGGCATGGATACAAATGCCGTGGTGATAATCATTATTATCCTGTCCAGAATGGAATTTCTGTAAAGGGCAGCCATTGCTCCGAAAACAACTCCGAGAATGAGTGCTGCGAAAGCTGCTATAAGACCGAGCTTCACGGATACCTTAAGCCCGTCAAACATGATATCTATGACCATCCTTCCCCTCTGTTTTAATGAGGGTCCGAAACGGAATCTTATAACATCCGTAAGATATGTTGTATACTGCGTCATGAGCGGTTTATCGAGTCCGTATTTGGCCTCCATTGCAGCCTGGGCCGCCGGAGATACTGCCTTTTCCGATAAAAACGGTCCGCCCGGTACAGCATGCATTATAAAAAAGGTTACGGTGATAACCACCCATACGGTAAATACCGCAAGTACGATTCTCTTTACGATATAGGAGAGCATCCTAAGATTCATATGTGGATCCTTTGAGTTTATTTCTTTGATACTGCGGATCGCTCCGCTTAACCGCGCTTTTGGGCACGTGTCATAAATATATCATATATTACTGTCATTCATCAATTGCCAGTTCTTCTTTCAGCTTTTCAGCGGCGGCATTTAACTGGTTGTCGGTACCGTCCTCCTCATAGGCTTCATAATCCCATTCAACGACAATGTCAGGTTCGATCCCGACCTTATGGATATTTACGCCGTTTGGAGTATAATACTTTGCGCTTGTAAGCTTGATGCCTGTCCCGTCTCCAAGAGACAGAACGGTCTGCACTATTCCTTTTCCGTAAGTGGTCGTGCCAAGCAGCAAAGCCCTGTCATAATCTTTAAGGGCACCGCTTAATATCTCAGCTGCAGATGCAGTATATCCGTTCACTAGTACTATACACGGAACATCATTGCATTTGCTGTCAGAGTTATAATCCTCTCTGTATCCATCCTTGTCTATCGTATATACGACAACTCCTTCAGGAAGCAGAACATCAGCAATATCCACCGCTGTGTCCACATTGCCTCCGGGATTTCCTCTTAAGTCAAGTATGAGGCCCTTCATTCCCTGCTTCTTCAGGCTGTTTAGCTCTTTTTTGAACTGATCGGCCGTAATATCCGAAAATTCGGTGATGAGAAGGTATCCAAGATCGTCATCAAGCATCTCGGATTCAACCGTAACTGACTCCACAACATCCCTGGTTATGTTAAAATACAGCGTATCTTCCTCATTTTCCCTGATGATCCCAATCTTAACCTTGGTACCCTTTCTACCCCTGATCTTGGATACAACAAGATTGATATCCTGCCCGACAACATTGTCACCGTCAACCTCGATGATTATATCTCCTGCAAGAACACCCGCTCTCTCGGCAGGCGAATCCTTCATGGGACGGACAACCGTAAGTGCACCGTTTTCCGGATCTGTCTGCAAAAGGGCTCCTATACCCTCAAACACACCCTCGGTATCCTCCATCATCTCGGAGAACTCCTTCTGATCATAATAAGTGGAGTATTCATCGCCAAGACCGCTTACCAGCCCTTTATATATTCCGTCTGTCATTGCATCCGTGTCGATCTCATCAAGGTAATACTTATCTATGACCTGCTCGATAAAGCCTACTTTCTCCTGTACATCCTTTGTAAGCAGCTCGCTCTTATAGGTATCTGCCACTATTCCGGTCGTTATTCCCCTTATTGCGGCATTTATTATCTTTTTCCATACTACAAAGCACAGTAACAGGGTCAATATAATAATGGCAGCGATCAATGCTCCCTGCCATCTTCCCCTTTTTCTTTCTTTTTTTAACGCATCCATTATCTGATTATGCTCTTCCATATCCGTTCTTTCCGATCCTTATTTATTTCATTAACTTATCCCAGATAATTCCAGGGACTAGTGTATTCTCCGTTGATCCTGACCGAAAAATGAAGATGGGGTCCGGTGCTCCTGCCCGTACTGCCCACAGTTCCGATCTGTTCTCCTCTTACGACCAGCTGTCCCTTTGACACCCCGATCGTAGATGCATGCATGTATATCGTATACAATCCGTCACCATGGTCTATCATAGCATAATTTCCCATGGATGATGAGTAGTCAGCCGCAACAACTTCCCCGTCATATGCCGCAAGTATCGGTGAGCCGGAAGGTGCT
>JAILPG010000347.1 GCA_024699595.1 Lachnospiraceae bacterium
CTCCTTGATCCAGTACAGGGCGTTTGCTATGAGATAATTCTTGACCTGGGGTCTCGCATAATTGTATATAAGCGTCCCCCAGTGAGGATGATATCCCTGTCTGGGATCGAGATGTTCATAGAGGCAGGTTCCGTCAAAGGAGGAAAGCCCCTGGATATCTCTCGGGAAATGCGCGGGAACCCAGTCAAGGATCACTCCGATGCCGTGAGCATGCATGTAATTCATGAAATACTTGAAATCATCGCAGGTACCGTATCTGCTTGTCGGTGCATAATAACCGATCGTCTGGTAGCCCCATGATCCGTCAAAGGGATGCTCCATAACGGGCATGAGCTCTATATGGGTATAGCCCATGTCGGTCACATACTCCGCTATCATCTCGCAGAGCTCTCTGTAATTATAGAATTCCCTGCCATCCTCAGGCTTTTTAAAGGACCCAAGATGCAGTTCATATACCGATATGGGTCTGTCCTTTGCCTGAAATTCTTTTCTGTTTTTAAGCCACAGCTCATCATCAAATTCAAAGGTGCTCTCTCTTACGACAGATGCAGTCTGCGGACGAAGCTCTGCTCCGAAGCCGTACGGATCTGCCTTTAAGGAAATATTGTCACCCTTAAGCTTAAGCTCGTACTTATAGATGGCACCGTCTAAGACTCCCGGGATAAACAGCTCAAAAATGCCGGCTTCCTCTATCTTTCTCATCTGATGGACTCTGCCGTCCCAGCCGTTAAAGTCTCCGACAACGCTTACCCTTACGGCATTTGGTGCCCATACGGCAAAGTTGGTGCCCTTTACACCTCCGTATTCCATGACATGGGCTCCGAGGATCTTATATATCTCATAATGGATACCTGCATTGAACCGCTCTATATCATCCTTTGTGATGATGGAATCATAAAAATACGGGTCCCTTACTATACTCTCGCGGCCCTTTTTATCGATGACCCTGAAGTAATAGCTGTACTTACATCTCTTGAGTGTCTTTATAAACACCGCATAGAAGCCCTCCTCGTCGGCAAGCTCCATCGGATATTCTTCCGTTCCCCTGTTCATGGTAACGACTGCAAAGACTTTTTTTACATCGGGAATAAAGGTCTGTATGAGTATGCCGCCGTTTACATAGTGGCCGCCCAGTATGTCATGAGGTCTCTCTTCTTCCGAATAGACAACAGCCTCGATCTCGGGCCAGTCCATCATCTTGTACAGTTTTTTATTCATAACCTTCTACCTTTCGATCTCATGAATGAACAGTCCGCTTCTAAGTTTCGGCTCAAACCAGGTGGATTTGGGCGGCATGAGCCTTCCTTTATCAGCCACCTCAAAGAGTTCGTCTATTCCGGTAGGATACATACAGAAGGCGATCTTACAGTCAGTCTCCACTCTTCTCTCAAGCTCCTTAAGTCCTCTTATCCCGCCTACAAAATCTATCCTGTCATCTGTCTTAAGATCCTTAATGCCAAACAAAGGCTCAATGACCTCGTTCTGAAGTACGGATACATCAAGGGACTCCACCGGATCATCGTTTATAAGTGAAGGATCAAATGTGAACAGATACCATTTTCCGCCGGTATATATGGTAACCTCACCCTTCCGGGATGGCTTTGAGGCTGCGGGAAGCGGGCCTTCAAGCTTTCCCTTAGTCTTCAGATAGTCAAATATCTCATCCTCGGAATGCCCGTTTAGATCCTTTATGACCCTGTTGTAATCAAGGATCTTTAGCTGGTCATCGGGGAACAGTACCGATAGGAAATAGTTGAATTCCTCTTTTCCCGTATAGTCCTTATGCTCTTCTCTTCTCATAAGACCGACCTTTACGGCGGATGCGCATCTGTGATGTCCGTCCGCGATATAAATCGCATTCATCGATCCAAAGGCCTCTTTTATGCACCTTACGTCATCGTTTTCAGAAATGACAAAGCCCCTGTGTCTTATGCCGTCATCAGAGGTAAAATCAAAATCCGGATCTGTCTTTTTAATCCTGTCTACTATGGAATTGATCGCATCACTACTCTTATATGCCAAAAAGATCGGGCCGGTCTGGGCGCTTAAGGCATCCACATGCCTTATCCTGTCCTTTTCCTTGTCGGCCCTGGTATTTTCATGCTTTTTAATGACGCCGTTCATATAATCATCTATCGATGCAACGGCAACTATCCCCGTCTGAACCCTGCCGTCCATCGTAAGCTCATAGATGTAGTAATGCTCTTCGTCATCCCTTACAAACTCTCCGTCTGCAAGCATCTGTCTGAAGAGTTCATCCGCTTTTTGATAGACTGCATCCGAATACATGTCGATACCCTCGGGGAACTGGGTCTCGGCGCGGTCGATCCTCAAAAAGGAATGCTCATCGCCTTTTACCTTTTCTCTTGCCTCTTTACTTGAATACACATCATAGGGAAGGGCTGCTGTCTGTGCCTCCATCCCCTTATTCGGTCTTATTGCCTTAAACGGCAGAATCTCAGCCATTTCTGTCCTCCGGACTGTTTTTTGTTATATTTTAAGCTACATGCGGGTTTTTGACAAGAAATAATGCTTTTGCTATGATGTGGCAAAGGTCAAAAGGAGAAAACCAATGAATGATACCGACAGAGAATTCCTCTCAAAGATAAACAGATATGCCGAAGAAGTCTTAGGTGACATCGATCCGCAGAAGACTCCTATATCCTTTCAGCTCGAAAAATTAAAGCCCGTCATGACAGAGCTTTCAAAAGAAACAGGGCTTTCCCTTGAGGATGTTTTCATAAAATACATGGATCTTGCCAGTGAGGCAGGGATCGAGGCACAGGAAAAATTAAAGGATGACCTCGGCCCGGATGTGGATATTGAGATCCGATAAGGAAACTCCGGTCAAACCGGAAAAAAAGACCGGATGCTTTATGCATCCAGTCTCTGTCTTTCTACAAGGGAGGCAAAGAAACCGCCCTGTTCTATCAGTTCGTCATAAGTCCCGTCTTCTATTATCTTTCCGCCCTCAAGCACTATTATCCTGTCACAGTCCTTAATGGTGCTCAGTCTGTGGGCTATCACTATCCTGGTACATTTAAGAGAAGCCAGTGAATCCGCCACTTTTTTCTGAGTGATGTTGTCAAGAGCGCTCGTAGCCTCATCAAACATGAGGATCTTGGGCTTTGGTGCCACTGCCCTTGCAATCATCAGCCTCTGTTTCTGTCCTCCGGATATTCCTCCGCCGCCTTCAGAAACAAGAGTAAACATTCCCATCGGCATGTTTCTTATATCCTCAGCCATGCCTGCCATCTCGGCCGCTTCCCATGCATCATCCAGGGTAAGTTCGGGCGCAGATATCACGATATTCTCAAATATGTCTCCCTGGAAGAGCTTTCCGTTCTGCGTTACAGATCCGATAGCCTTTCTTAATGATTTAAGATCCAGACTGTTTATATCTTTGCCGTCATAATAGATCGCACCTCTCTGCGGTTTTTCAAAGCCAAGTAAAAGCCTCATGAGCGTTGATTTTCCGCAGCCCGTCTTTCCCACTATCGCAAGATACTGTCCGGGACGGATCTTAAGCGACAGATTGTCTATTACCATTGGCATATTCTCGTTGTATCTGAACGAAACATTGTTGAGTTCTATTCCGCCGGCAAGCCTTGTGACCACCTGTTTTCCCTCTGATATCTCAGGTTCCTCGTCAAGGATTGGCTTTACCTGGTCAAGAACAGGCTTGATCTGTGCTATCTGAAGAGTGATCCCCGAAAGTGCGGCAAAGGCTCCCGATACCATTCCGTATGCGGTTTTAAATGAATAGTAATCAGCAACTCCTACACCGTTATTAACAGCAATAAAATCGATCAGCACGCCTCCCAAAAGAGTGATGGCACTTGAGATCACGGGACTTAACTTTACTAAAAGAGGCGGATCATAACTCAGCTTTGCCTCTTTTGCATAGAGATTACCCCATCTGGCAAAGGCTCTTTTTTCCGCACCTGCAAGCCTTAGCTTCTGTATGCCCGAGATCATCGCAAAGCTCATTCCGTTTTCCTTGGCTGCAAGCTCCATCATATCTCTTCTGATAGTCATCTGCATTAAGACGGAGAGCATCGAAAAGACAACCGTGAGCAGGATGATGATAATCGACGGAACTACAAGGGACGGTGCATATTTAAATATCTGAGTCACATAGACCAGTGAGAAAAGCCCTGTGAGTGCCGTTGAGAACACGGTTGAAAGAAACATCGAGCAGAGGTTGTTCAGATAACTGACCTTGGTCGCAAGCTCACCCGAACCGTAATCCTTAAAGAAATCCGCAGGCAGGGATAAGATCCTCATCATGGTCGCAGATTCGACGCAGACTTCCATCTTAGTATTTAACCTGGACATCACGATGCTCTTTGTCGTGTTAAACATGAGCACGGAAATACTTACACTGATCAGAAAGACCGCGATCCCGACAAGAGCGTTTATATTGCCCGATCCTATAATGGATGAAAAAATGATATTGTTGATCTTCGGAGTGATCATTCCGATGAGCGTTGCTATCGCGGTAACCGCAACAACGATCATCACATCGTTTCTCGAGATCGTCCAAAGGATATATCTTATAAGATCCTTTATATCTATCTTTCTTAACGGGAAAGGCTTGTAGAATACCAAAGCTTCCTTCTCAAACTCATCGCAGTTTGATCCGGTCACCCGGGTCTTAACGCCCGTCTTTGCATCTATGTACACATAGCCGTTGATACCCGAAGGGATCAGTGCTATCGGAGTGCCGTCGCTTTTCTTTACGGACAGCATCGCACCGACCGCATCCTTATACCAGCCCTCGGAAAGCTTGACCTCACGATACATTATCCCGTTGGGACGAAGCAGATATTCCAGCTGGTCATCGATCTTTTTTATGTTGTCGGGAACTTCCTTGGGTTTCACTCCATAATACTTAAGGACCTCATCTATGGCATTTTTCGCTATCAGCCTCTCATCCTGCAGTGCCTTGGAGATCTTTGAGCCCATAATGGCCCCGGCGATATTTATAAAAGAGTCCTCGAACAGCTCGTTATCTGTTTTCTTTCTTTCTTTTATCTGTTCATCAAACCAGCCCACGTTTGCATTCCTCTCACAATAGATCAGTCATTTGAAACAAGTGAAGTATAATAACCGCCCATTTTATACAGCTCATCATGGGTTCCGCGCTCAACGACCTCACCCTTGTCAAGAACTATTATCTCATCGCAGTCACGGATCGTACTCAGTCTGTGTGCGACCACGATACAGGTGATGCCGCGGTCACAGATAGCTTTTACGACCTCGTATTCAGTCTTTGCATCAAGCGCCGAAGTGGCTTCATCAAGGATTATTATCGTAGGATCCTGGGCAAGTACCCTTGCGATCTCGATACGCTGTCTCTGTCCTCCCGAGAAGTCTTTTCCGCCTTCAGTGATCTTATACTGATAGCCTCCGTCACGAAGGATGATATCCTCATGTATCCTTGCATCTCTTGCGGCAAGTATCATTTCAAAGTCTTCGATGGAGTTGTCCCACATCTTGATATTATTGGCTATCGTATCCTCGAACAGGATGATATCCTGATCCACCACGGCAAGAGATCCTGTAAATACGCTTCTGTCTATCTCCTTAAGCGGCTTTCCGTCAAAGAGTATCTCACCGTTCCAGGGTTCATACAGACCCGATATCAGCTTGGAAAGAGTGGATTTTCCGCAGCCCGATGAACCGACAAAAGCAACCTTTCCGCCTTTTTTTAGGGAGAGATTGAAATCCTTTATAAGCGGAGCTGCAAGCTTTGAATAGCCGAAGGTCAGGTTCTTTATCTCAAGATTGCCCGAAAGCTTACCGTACTCGGCGTTATCATCGACGATAAACGGCTCTTCCTTTACAAATTCGGGATATTCCATTACATCCTCGATCCTCTCCATCTGGGTACGCATTTCCTGAATGGTCTGGCCCGCAGAGATAAGAGAGGTCGCAGGCATGGTAAACAGATTTAAGAATCCCTGGAATGCCGTGATCATGCCGACGGTAAACTGCCCCTTCATGGCAAGATACACGCCGAGCGAAAAGACGATATTTCCCGTAAGCGTGGATACGATCGAAGGGATAAGGCCCAGTTCGTTGTTGAGCTTATCGAATTTTACCTTCTGTGTATTGACACTGGCCTGATATCCCGACCACTTCCTGAAGAAACCGTTTTCAGCACCGCTGCTCTTTATGGTCTCTATCATTTCAATACCGGAAACAGTGGCTCCTGCAAGCTTTCCTGCATCCCTCATCTGCACTCTTGTTATATTTACCCTCTTTTCGGAGATGATCCTTGACATGACCAGATTGATCGCGATCGACAATACCCCGACTAGCGTGAGCATAACGCTGTATCTGATCATTACGACCAGATAAAAGATCATCATGACCGTATTTATGAAAAGCGGGGCGACAGTCTGAACCAAAGTCTCTGCGACAGAAGCATTCGAAGACTGGCGCTGCTGTATATCACCGGCCATTCTCTGTGAGAAGAAATCAATGGGAAGTCTCAGCACCTTCCACATGTAGCTTGTATTTCCGACAGCGGCAAATTTACCGCTTATGCGCAGCGAATATACGGTCTGGATCCATGATACCAGGATCTCAACCAGTACAAAGAGCGTAAAGGATGTAAAAAACGGCAGGATAAAACCACTTGCTTTCTCTGTAAGGAGTCTGTCTATGAATATCCTGTCCATGGCAGGCGTGATAAGCTGCATGAGATTTACGATGACCATGGTAAGTGCAACAAACGCGACTGCCGGTGCCGCACCCTTCATCCTCTTTTTTGCAAACTCGATAACACTCTTTTGCCTGCCTCCGGGCTCAAAGTTCTCTCCCGGCTCAAACATGAGGCATATTCCGGTAAATGCCTTGTCGAATTCCTCTTTTGTGACCGAAACGTTTCCTCTGGCCGGGTCGTTTAAATACACCTTGTCGCCCTTTACTCCGCATACGACAACAAAATGATTAAACTCCCAATGCACTATGCACGGGAATTCACCTTCCTCATAGAGTGTCTCCGGTTCGATACGGTATCCGGCCGCAACAAGACCGTAATTTCTGGCTGCAAGCAGAACATTTTTTGCATTCGAACCGTCTCTTGAAACTCCGCAGTCGGATCTGACCTGTTCAAGAGGTATCCATTTACCATAATATGCAAGCACCATGGTAAGACATGCAGCTCCGCACTCAAGCGCTTCCATCTGCATTACGACGGGAACCTTGGCTTTGCCGCCCTTTACCGGCTTTTTAACAGCTGCTTCTTTAGACATGTGTCTTCCTTCAATTCAGCAAGTATTTAATGGGATGTATCATTTCGGTAACACCCTGGGCATTTTCCACAGGTATCGTTCCGAGCGCCGACCATACGATAACGCCTACGAGAAGCAGGATTATCGCACCAAGCATAAGCCATATGCCCGGTGATACTACCTTTATGTAGTCATCAAGCTGTTCGGGAGACGATATCCTCTCAAGACTCTTCTCTCTGAAAAGATTACTGTTTTTCTCGTTTGCCATACTCTTCTCCGATCTGCTAAATCTACAGTAAACGATCTGATGTATCCTTCTTAAGCTTTGTTACTTCACAACCCTTACTCTGATAACTCCGTCGATAGCCCTGAGCTTTTCAACGATCTCATCCGTGATCTCTGACTCAACATCCATCATGGTATAAGCATAATCCCCTTTTGACTTGTTGATCATGTCGGTGATGTTAATGCCGAGATCACCGAAGTTTGCAGTGAATTTCGTGATCATGTTGGCGATGTTTCTGTGATGTATCGCAACTCTGCCCGCCGACTGGCAGATACCCATATCAGCCGTGGGGAAATTGACCGAATTGTTGATATTGCCGTTCTCAAGATAATCCATGAGCTCCTTGACAGCCATCTTGGCACAGTTATCCTCGGACTCCTCGGTCGATGCTCCGAGATGAGGGATCACTATGCACCCTTCTTTGCCTGCCGTGGTCGGATTCGGGAAATCAGATACATATTTTCTTATCTTTCCGGTCTTTATACCTTCAAGGACTGCCTCTTCATCAGCTAAAAGATCCCTTGCAAAGTTAAGGATGATGACGCCGTCCTTCATCTTCTTTATCGCTTCGGCGTTTATCGTCTTCTTGGTAGACTCAAGAAGCGGAACATGGATCGTGATGATATCGCATTCCTCATAGATCTCATCAACATTGAGCACGTGCTTAATATCTCTTGAAAGATTCCATGCCGCATCAACCGATATGTAGGGATCATAGCCGTATACTTCCATGCCCATATGCTTTGCCGCATTGGCGACTCTGACACCTATGGCTCCGAGGCCTATGATACCGATCTTTTTATTGAATATCTCTGTTCCCGCAAACTGCTTCTTGGCCTTCTCGGCAGTCTTTGCGATGTTTTCGTCATCACTGTTTTCCTTGACCCACTCTATACCGCCGACAACATCTCTTGATGCAAGAAGCATCCCGGCAAATACAAGCTCCTTTACCCCGTTTGCATTGGCACCGGGAGTATTGAATACCACTATGCCCTTTCCTGCACACAGATCAAGGGGGATATTGTTTACGCCGGCACCTGCCCTTGCTATCGCAAGCAGTCCGTCCGGAAGATCCATGTCATGCATGGATGCCGATCTTACAAGAACACCCTGCGCCTCATTTATATCATCGGTCTTTGCAAAATTATCGGTAAACTTTTCCGTCCCGATCTTTGATATATCATTCAAACATGCATACTTAAACATTACGCATTCTCCTCTTCAAATTTTTTCATAAAAGCAACAAGTGCTTCAACGCCTTCCTTCGGCATTGCGTTGTAAATGGAAGCTCTCATCCCGCCGACGCTTCTGTGGCCCTTAAGGCTTACCAGACCGTTTTCAGCGGCTTCCTTTACAAACTTTGCATCAAGCTCATCGTTTCCGGTGATGAAAGGAACATTCATAAGCGACCTTGAATCCTTCTCGACCGTTCCCTTAAAGAGCTTTGAGGAATCAAGGAAATCATAAAGGATCTTGGCCTTTTCCTCGTTTCTCTCTTTCATTGCGGCAAGTCCGCCCATCTTCTTGATCCATTTGAATACCTTGCCGCAGATATAGATGCCGTATGCGGGAGGTGTATTGTAAAGTGAATCCGCATCCGCATGAGTCTTGTATTTAAGCATCGTGGGAGTATGCTCCAGAGTATCTTCGGTTATAAGGTCTTCTCTGATAATGACGATGACCACGCCTGCAGGTCCGATATTCTTCTGCACTCCGCCGTAGATCACGCCGTACTTTGTAACGTCCACGGGCTCTGAGAGGAAACATGAGGATACATCGGCAACAAGAGTCTTGCCCTTTGTATTGGGAAGCGTCTTAAACTTGGTTCCGTATATCGTATTGTTCTCGCAGATATATACATAATCCGCATCATCAGATATGGGGAGGTCGGAGCAGTCCGGAATATAGGAAAAAGTTTTGTCTTCGGAAGAAGCGATGGCATTGGCCTTTCCGTAGATCTGCGCTTCCTTCCATGCCTTCTTGGCCCACTGTCCGGTGATGATGTAATCAGCCACTCTGTTCTTCATAAGGTTCATGGGGATCATTGCAAACTGCTGGCTGGCTCCACCCTGTAAGAAAAGCACTTTGTAATTATCGGGTATGCCCATAAGCTCCCGAAGATCCTTCTCAGCCTCTTTGATTATGGCATCATAGGTCTTCGAGCGGTGGCTCATCTCCATTACGGACATTCCGCTTCCCTTATAATCAAGCATCTCATCTGCCGCTTCCTTAAGTACCTCCTCAGGTAATACGGCAGGACCCGCCGAAAAATTATAAACTCTGCTCACTTGTTGTTCCTCCTTGTATATTTTCTCATCTTTATCGGGATCAGTTCTTCATATCTTTCTCATCAAAGGCTTCCGAGATCGGGGCTCCTGCAGGAACCATCGGAAATACCTTGTCATCGCTGTCTATCACTACCTCTAACAGCACGGGCTCATTAAGGTCAAGTGCCCAGGAGATCGCATCGGAAACCTCTTCTTTTTTGGTTATTCTCTTTGCCTTGCATCCAAGAGCCTCGGCAACTTTGCAATAGTCAACCTTGTCGGACAGTATCGTATTTGAATATCTCTTGTCATAGAACAGCGTCTGCCACTGTCTCACCATTCCGAGTACGGAGTTGTTTATCACGATCTCGATCACAGGGACATTAAAGTTGCTTGCCGTTGCAAGCTCATTCATGTTCATTCTGAAACATCCGTCTCCCGCGATGTTTATTACCTTCTTATCAGGCCTTCCGATCTTTGCGCCGATCGCAGCACCGAGACCGTATCCCATGGTACCCAGGCCTCCGGATGAGATAAAGGTCCTCGGCTCTTTGTATTTGTAATACTGCGCAGCCCACATCTGGTGCTGTCCTACATCAGTCGTAATGATCGCATCTCCGTCCGTAAGCTTATAGAGCTCTTCTATCACGTAAGGACAGGTAAGAGCGGAATGATCATAGTCAAGAGGATATTTCTCCTTAAGCTCCGTGACCGAAGCGATGAATTCCTCATGTTCAAGCTTTATTAACTTGCTGTTAAGCTTATTCAGTATGTCTTTTACATCACCGACTATGCTCACATTGCACTTTATGTTCTTGTTGATCTCTGCAGGATCTATGTCGATATGGATTATCTTTGCATTACTTGCAAATCTCTTGGCGTTTCCGATAACCCTGTCCGAAAATCTTGCACCTATGGCTATCAGGAGATCACACTGGCTTACTCCGAAATTGGAGGCCTTGGTACCGTGCATTCCGATCATTCCGGTATAGAGAGGATCCCTTCCGTCGAAGCCGCCCTTTCCCATCAGTGTATCGCAGACCGGAGCATCGATCTTATGTGCAAATTCCTTAAGCTCTTCGCAGGCTCCGGATATAACGGTGCCTCCTCCGGTATAGATAAAGGGCTTCTTGGCCTTTGTAATGAGCTTTACTGCCTTTTCTATATCTTCATCGGTATACCTTGTCACCTCGGGAAGCTTGTAAGCTTCTTTGTGTGTAAACTCGGTCTTTGCGGCTGTCACATCCTTGGTGATATCCACAATCACCGGTCCGGGACGTCCCGAGGTCGCTATGGCAAAGGCTTTCCTCAACGTATCAGCAAGCTCGTTTACATCCTTTACTATATATCCGTGTTTGGTAATGGGCATGGTGATACCGGCTATATCAACCTCCTGGAAAGTATCCTTTCCAAGCAGGGGCAGGGCCACATTTGCGGTGATCGCAACAAGCGGCACCGAATCCATATATGCCGTGGCTATTCCGGTGACCAGATTTGTGGCTCCGGGACCCGAGGTTGCAAAACAGACTCCCGGCTTTCCCGTTGCCCTTGCATAGCCGTCAGCGGCATGGGCAGCTCCCTGTTCATGGGATGTCAGGTAATGCTTTATTGAATCTTTGTAATCATACAGAGTGTCATAAATATTGAGGATCGTTCCGCCGGGATAACCGAATACGGTATCCACGCCATTTTCCTTAAGAACCTCCATTACGATCTGTGAACCGGTAAGCAGCATATCTTTCTCCTTGAATATTTATTTCCTTTGCGGATTCCTGCGCATTTTGCGCTGTACTGGGAAGTATCTGATATTATCAGGGATTTTTAAGCACAGCTCCCAGGTTTCCGCTCGTTACCAGCTGTTCATATCTTGCAAGATAACCTGTTGTTACTTTAGGCTCCCGCTTCTTCCATGCGGCCTTTCTTCTTTCAAGCTCCGCATCATCTATTACAAAATCAAGCTTCATGTTCGGAATATCTATCTTAATGATGTCTCCTTCATTTACAAAGGCGATGGGGCCTCCGACTGCTGCCTCGGGTGATACATGTCCGATCGAAGCTCCTCTGGAAGCGCCCGAAAAACGTCCATCGGTAATAAGGGCCACACTGCTTCCAAGACCCATTCCCGCGATCGCCGAAGTCGGATTTAACATCTCCCTCATGCCGGGGCCGCCCTTTGGCCCTTCATATCTGATCACGACAACATCACCTTCCACGATCTTTCCGCCCTTGATCGCGGCTATCGCATCCTCTTCGCAGTCAAATACTCTTGCGGGTCCTTCATGCACAAGCATCTCCGGAGCTACAGCAGAACGCTTTACAACGCTTCCGTCAGGTGCAAGATTGCCCTTTAATACGGCAAGTCCGCCGGTCTTTGAATAAGGATTGTCATTAGGCCTGATAACTTCCGTATTCAGATTCTTAACGCCCTTGATATTCTCTCCCAGGGTCTTTGTGGTAACGGTCATGCAGTCAAGATTTAAGAGGTTAAGCTCCGCAAGCTGGTTCATCACCGCATATACGCCTCCGGCCTCGTTAAGGTCTTCCATGTATGTAGGTCCAGCCGGAGCAAGATGACAGAGATTAGGTGTTCTTTCACTTATCTCGTTTGCCATCGCTATGTCAAAATCAAATCCGATCTCATGAGCTATCGCAGGGATATGAAGCATTGAATTTGTGGAACAGCCAAGTGCCATATCAACGGTCAGAGCATTCATTATCGCATCCTTCGTGATGATATCCCTCGGGCGTATGTTCTTATTATAAAGATCCATAACTGCCATTCCCGCTTCCTTGGCTAATCTGATACGGGCCGAATAAACGGCGGGGATGGTTCCGTTACCGCTAAGTCCCATTCCAAGGGCTTCCGTAAGGCAGTTCATCGAATTGGCCGTATACATACCCGAACATGAACCGCAGGTCGGGCACGCATTATCCTCAAAATATCTAAGCTCATCATCATCTATCTTTCCTGCCGCATTGGCACCTACAGCCTCAAACATGCTCGACAGTGAAGTCTTATGCCCGTGAACATGACCTGCAAGCATCGGGCCTCCCGAAACAAATACCGTAGGAACATTGATCCTTGCAGCTGCCATCAAAAGACCCGGAACGTTCTTGTCACAGTTGGGTACCATCACAAGTGCATCAAACTGATGTGCAAGTGCCATACATTCGGTGGAATCGGCGATAAGATCCCTTGTAACAAGGGAATACTTCATCCCGACATGGCCCATTGCGATCCCGTCGCATACGGCTATCGCCGGAAATACGACCGGACATCCGCCTGCCATGGCTACGCCGAGCTTTACCGCCTCGACTATCTTATCAAGATTCATATGGCCGGGCACTATCTCGTTATAGGAGCTTACTATGCCAACAAGCGGCCTTTCCATCTCTTCCTTTGTAAACCCGAGTGCATTGAACAGGGATCTGTGCGGTGCGGCCTGGGGTCCTTTTTTTACAGCATCACTTTTCATATTCTTATCCTTTCCCGGTACTCTGTCGTTCAGATATTTCCGGCTATCATATCTCCCATCTCACTAGTCATAAGCAAAGTGCATCCATCCGACATGATGTCTCCTGTCCTGTATCCGTCGGTAAGCGCCTTCTGTACCGCTGCATCCACAGCATCCGCTTCACTGTCAAGATTAAGTGAATAACGAAGGAGCATGGAGGCCGACAGAATGGTCGCGATCGGATTGGCCTTATTCATTCCCGCTATATCCGGTGCCGATCCGTGAGATGGCTCATACAGTCCGAAGCTTGTATCATTGAGACTTGCGGATGCAAGCATCCCTATAGATCCTGTTATCATACTGGCTTCATCAGACAGTATGTCTCCGAACATGTTTTCCGTAAGGATAACGTCAAACTGCCCCGGATCCTTTACAAGCTGCATGGCGCAGTTGTCAACGAGCATATGTGACAGCTCGACATCGGGATAATCCTCTTTTACCTCACATACGACCTTCCGCCATAATCTCGAGGAATCAAGTACATTTGCCTTGTCGACGCTTGTTACCCTGCCCTTTCTTTTCTTTGCTATCTCGAAAGCCTTTATGGCTATCCTTCTGATCTCGTTTTCATTATAGGTAAGGGTATCAACGGCACATCTTATGCCGTTTTCCTCATAGGTCTTTCTCTCGCCGAAATATAGCCCCCCCGTAAGCTCACGCATTATAAGGATATCAAATCCGTCCTTTGTAAGCTCCTCCTTAAGCGGACATGCCTTTGCAAGCTCTCTGTACAGCACTGCGGGCCTGAGATTTGCAAACAGGTTAAGAGCCTTTCTGATGCCAAGAAGCCCCGCTTCCGGCCTTTTTGAAGGCTCCAGCTTATACCACGGCGAAGTATTCGCATCTCCGCCTATCGATCCCATGAGCACCGCATCACAGGCCTTTGCTCTCTCAACGGTCTCATCCGTAAGCGGTACTCCGTACTCATCTATGGATGCGCCGCCAAGTAACAGCCTGTCATATATGAATTCATGCCCGTATTTTGATGAAACAGCATTAAGGACCTTAACGGCTTCCGCTACTATCTCCGGTCCGATACCGTCTCCGGGAATACATGCTATATTATATTTCATCTGATCATTCTCCGGTTTCTTATTCGGCTCCCGCCTTTTCTACCTGTGCTATCGCTGATTTCTGCATCGGTATCCTGCAGTTTTTGTTGTTTCCGAACTCAACTATCACGGTATCGTCCTGTATATCAAGGATGATGCCGTAGAAACCGCTTGTTGTCAGTATGCAGTCTCCGACAGCCAGATCCGCGAGCATTGATTTAACTCTGTTCTGCTCCTTCTTCTGAGGCTTAAACACCATAAAATACATAATAGCTCCGAAGATCGCTATATATACCACTATCATCAGGATACCCTGAGTCTGTGAACCACCTGCATCTGCTAAAAAAATCGTACTCATCCCATTCCTCCACTGCATTTTTGTTTATCATAAAGCGCATTCCTCAAATGCGTTTAGGATAAATATACACAATTAGCCGCTAATCATCAAGCTTTTTTGAAAAGCCCTCAAGCCTGTTTCTCTTATAGGTTTGATAGCAGTTTGTCTCTATCGCGTCCCTTATCTCAGCCATCATATTATTGTAAAAAGTCAGATTGTGAAGCACGCACAGCCGCATCCCTAGCATTTCCTTTGCCTTGAGCAGGTGTCTGATATATGCTCTCGAATAGTCACGGCATGCAGGGCACTTACAGCCCTCCTCTATCGGAGACATGTCCTTTTCATATTGTAAGTTAAACAGGTTAAGCTTTCCGTTATTGGTATAGACGTGTCCGTGCCTTCCGTTTCGTGAGGGGTAGACGCAGTCGAAGAAATCAACTCCCCGGTCCACTGCCTCCAGAATGTTTTCCGGAGTCCCGACACCCATCAGATATACGGGTTTGTCATTTGGAAGAAAAGGAACGGTTTTTTCCAGGATATGATACATCTCTTCATGGGTCTCACCTACGGCAAGTCCTCCGATCGCGTATCCCGGAAGATCGAGTTCACTTATCTGCTTTGCATGCTCGATCCTTATGTCATCAAATACCGCTCCCTGATTGATCCCGAATAAGAGCTGGTCCTTATTTATCGTATCATCAAGACCGTTAAGCCTTTCAAGTTCATTTTTGCATCTTACAAGCCATCTTGTGGTACGGTCGACCGAAGGCTTCACATACTCTCTTTCGGCTCTTGAGGATGGACATTCGTCAAAAGCCATTGCGATAGTCGAGCCAAGATTTGACTGGATCCGCATGCTTTCCTCCGGCCCCATGAATATCTTTCTTCCGTCCACATGGGAGTTAAAATACACTCCTTCTTCCCTGATCCTTCGAAGTGAGCTTAGGGAAAAGACCTGAAAGCCTCCGGAATCCGTAAGTATCGGCCTGTCCCATACCATGAAGCGGTGCAGTCCGCCAAGCTCCTTAATAAGCTCATCTCCGGGGCGCACATGCAGATGATAGGTATTTGACAGCTGTACCTGACATCCCGTCTCCTTAAGGTCAACAGTCGAAACGGCTCCCTTTATGGCTGCCACGGTCCCTACATTCATAAAAACCGGAGTCTGTATCTTTCCGTGAACCGTAGTAAACTCGGCTCTCTTTGCCATTCCGTCCCTGTTTATCACTCTGTACATTATTTCAGATCGCCCTTTCTGTATGCTTAAGCAACACAAAGGCCAAAGTCCCCGAAATAGACACGGACTTCAGCCCATCAATGAGTAAATATGATCATGAGTCACGGATATTTCCACCCTGCTCACTCAAGCTTCATTATCACTACGCAGTTTCCCTTAGGCACCTTAAGTTCGGGGCCGTTCATGACTATCGTATTACTCTTTAAGTTCAAGTTGAAAAACGTTACCGTATCGGATTCATGATTGATGCTGATAAGATGCTTCATATCGGGATAGCAGGCAATATCCTTGGGATAATCGCCGCTTATCGGCAGTATGAAGCGCTTTGATAACATGCCGCTCTTTGCATCGATGGAAAAAGCGCCCACACTGTTGTCTCCGGCATTTGATGTAAACAGATACTTGTGATCGGGTGAGAACTCGATCGCACAGGCCGCAGATCCACCGGCATGGTAATCATTAAGGGTCGACACTCTCTGTATCCTGTTAAATACAGGCATATTTCCGCCGTCCTTATATTCGTACACATCTATAGTGTTGCTCAGTTCATGCACGACATAGGCAAACTTACCGTCACGTCTGAACTTGATATATTTCGGAGCGCTCTCCTGATCACACCTTACTATATCGGAAAGCTTAAGCGTTCCCTTCTGATGATCGAGAGCATAGATCATAACATGATCAAGACCTATGGCACAGGCACACAGATACTTATTGTCCCTCGTCATCTTTACGCAGCTCACATGAGGTCTGAAATTACGCTCGGCGATGCTTCCCATGCCCTTTAAGTACACCTCATCGGTGATATGCTCCATTCCACCGTGTCCGTTAAGCTTAAGAACAGTGATCTTTCCGTCATGATAGCCTGCCACGAAGAGGTATTTGTCATTATAATCCGTGGACAGATAACAGCCTCTCATGCCGTTTATCGAAATGATATTTACAACCTTTAAGTTGCCGTCGGGCTCGATCTTAAAAGCCTCGACTCCCATGTCCGTTATTGAGTACAGATATTTTCCGTTATGGGATACCGTGATGTATGATGAATTGGTGATGGATATCTGTTCCCTTTCGGTCATCCTTCCCTTCTTCACATCAACGTCGAATATCCTTATTCCCTTGTCACTATCCCTTGTATAGCTGGATATATAAGCAACATACTTATCTTCCATATCGATCACTCCCGGTAAACTGATATATTCTTAAGAAAAATGGTCCTGCCTCATCTGATCCTTTCAGGATATCCCACTTTCTTTTTAACCTTTCTGAGCGTTTTCTCAGCAGTGTGTGCTGCTCTCTCAGCATTGTTCTTTATAACGGAATCAAGATAATCCTTGTTCTTCTCAAGATCGCTCATCCTCTCCTGCAGGGGCTTTAATACGGCTACTACCGCTTCGCCGACGGCTGTCTTGAAATCACCGTATCCCTTGCCAGCAAACTGCTCTTCAACGCTCTGAGGGGTGCATCCTGTGCAGGCTGCATAGATATCTATAAGATTCTTTATGCCCGGCTGTTCATCGCTGTATCTTACGGCTGCTTCCGAATCCGTAACGGCTCTTTTGAACTTACGCATCACCGTATCGGGATCGTCCGTTAAGTAGACGCTTGCGTTAGGATTTTCATCGGACTTTGACATCTTTTTTTGCGGATCCTGAAGGCTCATGATCTTGGCTCCTACCTTTCCTATATAGGGCTCGGGCACGGTAAAGACGTCACCGTATATGCTGTTAAATCTCTGTGCCAGATCTCTTGTAAGCTCGAGATGCTGCATCTGGTCGATTCCAACAGGAACCACATCCGCCTGATATAACAGGATATCTGCGGCCATCAGCACGGGATAGGTAAACAGCCCCGCATTGATATTGTCAGCATGCTTTGCAGACTTGTCCTTAAACTGCGTCATCCTGTTAAGCTCACCCATGTAGGTAAAGCAGTTTAATATCCAGGCAAGCTCGGCATGAGCCGAAACATGTGACTGGTAATACAGTATGCTTTTCTCCGGGTCGATCCCGGCGGCAATATAAAGGGTCAGAAGACGCCTTGCTCTTTTTCTGAGCTCTGCGGGATCCTGTCTTACGGTTATCGAATGCATGTCAACCACCGAATAATAGCACTCGTATTCGTCCGAAAGACTCACCCAGTTCTTAAGCGCGCCCAGGTAATTGCCTATCGTAAGATTCCCTGTAGCCTGCATTCCGGAAAAAAGGACCTTCTTTCCATCTATCATTTTGTCATTCCTCCGTGATCTTTTTCTTCTGTTTTTTTATGCTATCCTTATCCTTTTCGGAGATAAGCAGCAGTATTGCTCTCTCCTTAACGACTATCGAGTCCTTGACCTCTGACAGTTTATCCGTATATGCCTCAATGTTTCCGTCGCTTGATACAAGCGCCCTCCACTTAAGTCCTTCCGGGAGCTTGGGCAGAGCATATGAATGCTCTTCCCAGTGCATATTGTATGCTATATAGAAAAAGTCATCATCCTTTCCGTCCTCTCTCTTTGCATACATTCCGCAGTACATCATCCCGATGTTCCTTATATGATTATAGAACTTAGGATACCATGCTGCCTCCGCATGATATGAAAGATCCGGATATCCGCAGGAAAGCGTGTCGATGAGCTTCGGCTCATGGCACATATGCAGTATCGGATGAGCGGTTCTTAGCCTGATAACACTCTTTACAAAGCTCTCAAAAAGCTCCGTCTCCCTGCTCTTCTTCCATTTGATCCAGCTGATGGCATTATCCTGACAGTAAGGATTATTATTGCCGTTTCTGGTATTCATGAATTCATCGCCGCTTAGGATGACAGGTATCCCTCTTGAGAACATAAGCATCATCACGGCATTTTTCATCTGTTTAAGCCTAAGCGTCCTTACGGCCTTCTTCCTTGACATGCCCTCCTGGCCGCAGTTCCAGCTGTAATTATAATCCGTTCCGTCCAGGTTATTCTCGTTATTGTCGTCATTATGCTTGTAATCATAAGAGACAAGGTCATTTAAGGTAAAGCCTTCATAGGTTGTGATATAGTTGAGCTGTCTTATATCAGCAGGATTGCTTCTGTTTAACTCAGTAAATCTCTGGAGCATATCCTCATCGCTCTTTAAGTAGCGTCTGTAAACATTCATGCAGTCGCTGTCTGCCTTTGCAAGGAAGCTGTGCTTAAAGCCGTCCCTGCCGCCAAAGAGCCTCTCTGTATCAAAGCTCTTATAATAGATCTTTGTGTGTGAAAGCATTGCTTCCTTACAGATCATGTCTATCGGGATATTCTCTCCCATCATGAAAAATCCGTCGATATGGTATTCCGATACCCAGTGTTTCAGACAGGGGATTATGATATTCCTGTTTACCTCATCGGGGAAATAGAATCTCATCACGACCTCTATACCTTCTCTGTGAAGGGCAAGGACCATGTTCTTAAATTCATTTACAAAATCATCCGAATATGAATACTCGGGCTTGGGCATAAAATAGCAGGCACTCTTAAAGCCCCAGTAATTTATCTTCTCACGTACATCTTCCCTGTGATAAGGCTTGTCCGATGTATCTTCCGTCTCATCAAAATCATAGGCAGGCATAAGTATCACCTGATTAACGGACATATCTTTTAAATGGCTGATCTTCTCGGTAAGGCCGAGATACGTGCCTTTATACTTTACCTTTGACGAAGGATCCTTTGTAAAGCCCCTGACATGCAGGTCATAGGCTATGACCTCGCAGAGATCGGTCTCTAAAAGCTTATCGCCCTTCCAGTCAAAGGTATCATTATAGACCATGTAAGGGTTGATCTTTCCATCCTTCCTGCTCTCTCCCCATTTTCTGTTTCTTTTGGCATTCTTTGCATAAATATCGGTTGAGAGCTTTCCGTCTGCCTCAAAGGTATAGCTTATCTCTTCGGGAACAAGGCCTGATACCTTAACGGAATAGACGTTTCCGAAGGTTCTGTAGGGCAGCATGTCTATTTTTTCGATAAGCCTGTCGTTTTTATCATAAAGGCACAAAAAAAGTGTCCTCGAACATGAAGAAGTGAAGCAGAAGTTGATTCCGGCTTCACTCAGGCTTGCTCCATATTCGGTGCTGACACCTTTTTCTATCCTGATATGACTCATATTTCTATAACCAACCGCCCTAATATACTACCATGGGCAGGATATCCTCCACCTTTCCGTGTATGCACATATCGGCTGCACTGTCACTGTGATGCTCATGCAGCGTTATCAGTACTACCCTGTTGCCCTCATAGTACTGTAACAGGCTGTTTACCATCGGCGCAGCCATATTGGTCCCAAGTATCAGGATTATGTTTGCATTGACTACGGCATTTGATGCTGCAGTAAGGACATCATTTCTTATCATCTCGCCATGCAGCTGTACTCTGGGTCTTACGGGAGCCTGACATGCATCGCACAGCGGTATTCCCTTTTTGCTCCTCATGTATTCAAGATCATAGAGCCTGTGGCACTTGGGACACTGGTTCACATGACGGTTGCCGTGCAGTCTTATGACATTATATATTCCGGCATCCTCGGGAAGCCCCAGTACATCATGCGTGATTACCGCCGACAGCTTGCCGAGGTCCTGCAGATGCTTTATCGCATGATATCCAAGTCCCGGCTTTATATCAAGATCCATGATCTCTTTTCTGTAGAACTCATAGAATTTCTGTTTTTTTGTAGCATAAAAAGAACCGGAATAGATCTCCTCGGGTGACATGCCGTACTCTTCTTCAATACGGTACGATTCGTCATTGCTCCAGAGGTTCTTTCCGCCGCATTCGATCTCCATCCCGACGCCGCAAAAACAGACGATCTGTCCGTTATCACGTATCAGATTTCTTAAATGACTGATTTTTTCTTCCGTGGCTGTTGATGAGATGATCATATGTCTTCCTCATAGCTTTGTCTGATTTTATAATATCAGCATTTTTTCCTTTTTTCAAGGATAATGCCACGGTTTTGGGCTCCCGCGACTGGGGTGCAGGGTTGTTTGTGGAAAATATGTCGGGGCTACCGCGACTGAGGTGGATGGCATTGTTAGGAAAACAGGTCGGGGCTACCGCGACTGGTTCCCGTGCCATTGTAGAAAAATGGCCCGGAAACCCTCGCGGCTAGCCCCTCGGTATCGCTGTTCATAGAAATATCCATCTGAAAATATATAGATTGTTTTTATGGTAGGATGAATAAAATCCAGATTGTAGTTTCTGCTATCCCAAGGGTGAATGATTGCATGTGTTCTGTCATGGTGATATATTGATGATGGGCTTATGAATTGCTGTGAAAAACAGCGGATTGAGCTATTAAACTCGTTGACATTCAGCACCTTTAAGAAAGGATTCATTATGGCTTTTAACGAAAATATCGATCCGGATGAGGAAATGACCGTTGAGCTGACGCTCGAGGACGGTTTGACAGTAAACTGCGGGATCATTACGATCTTCGAATGTGACGGCAGGGATTACATTGCACTTTCTCCGCTTGACAACAAAGATTTTGAGGATGAGATCTGGTTCTACAGATATGAAGAGGATCCTGAGGATGAGACCAAAGAACCCTCTCTTGAATATATCGAGGATGACAATGAGTATGAGGCTGTCGCCGATGCTTTTGACGAGCTTTTGGATGAGCAGGAATTTGAAGAAGGTGAGTAAGCCGTTTGAGCCGGACAGCTTTAACGGCTAAGGCTTTTAAATGGTCATGTTCCTCTCCACGTTCTTACAGTCTATCGTTCTGATACTGCCATCTCTGTGTCTTATGGTCATGCTGTCCGATCTTTTAAAGACTCCGTTTTTAAGTTCGCACGGATCAGCATTTACCGTGATCGTGTCTATCGGGAATATGTCTTCTTTTGACAGGCTTCTGTCTCCCTGTGCACTTATAAGCTGTGATATATAGGCTGTGCATTCACCTGCGTCATACTGTCTGTACAGCCCGCCTTTTGCAAGTATCATAAGTGATGACTCCGATACGGGATTGGTTCCCCGGTTTCTGACAACCGACATATCCGCAAATCCGGAATATACCGTCATTGCCATCTCTCTTTTTTCTCCGTTTTCACCGCTTCCCTTTATGACATATGAAACGGGCTTCAGTCTGTCCATGACGGTTCCGTCTTTTGCAAGGACCGTGATCTCTTCTCCGCTTATCTTCTCCGCCTCTGCATCGCCCATATCGGCAAATCCGTAGGAGCCAAGTATTATCTCCATCGGGCGTTTCACGATCCTGAATCTGTCTGCTCTCATTATCCCAAGAGGTACGGCATAGTCGCACAGATCCACGGCCTCGAGCCAGTGGCATTCATTTGTAAGATCATATTCAAAGAACTGTCTTCTGTACAATACCTGCTCCGATACCCCGCAGTAAAAAGTTACATTTGCTCTCTCATTGTGGTTATCGGTAAGGCTTACAAGCTCGTACTGGCAGGATCTTTCATCGCTTTCCCAGGGGTATTTTGAGTTGTAGCAAAGCTTTGAGTAGTTAAGCATTCCATGCCCGTCGCCCTTTGATTTGAGCACTTTGGCCGTTCTCAGGATCATGGTGCCGTTTGCTTTGTGATCAGTATATACCAGGGCGGGCCCTGAAAGGACTGTCTCCTTTACCTCATTATCCGACAGCTTCTCCCATGTCCCGTTATTCTCCTTTTCGCTCCAGAAGGGATGTTCTTTGGGAAGCTTTAGGCACAAAAAGGACTTGAATATCCAGAATACGGATTCCGCGCAGGAATAGCCCTGTATGAGCGGCTTGAACTCGCCATAAAATCCAAGTGACGGTACTCCGTTTATCAGAAAATCATCCCTTGATAGGAACTGTAACATCGCACCCGATGCTATCCTCCTTGCAAGTCCGGGATTTATGCGCGAATCATTTAAAAAGAGGTTTCCGTCAAATGCCGAAGTGACGGCATTTCGGTAGATGCAGCTTCTGCCCCACATGGTCATGTGGCCATCCTCGTCAAACAGATCGGGAAATGTCTCCATGAGCCTGTTTGAATTTTCCTCAAACTGCAAAGCTACCCCGGGCATGTTTTCGTATCCGTACCACTTATTCCACAAAGGTGCATAGAAATTAAAAGCCCAACAGGAATAATAATCAAAGGAATGACCGTCTCGATACCACCCGTCTCCCACATAGTAGCTGAGGCATTCCGATGCATGATCAGCCATCACCGACTCGTCGATCTCATAGCCGTTCATATGCAGAAAGGCAAGATCCAGCATATTAAAGAACCGCCAGTTCTGAGGTACTGTATTTGCATGGGCATAGCCCGACAGGAAAGCTGCTATCCCATCCTTTTCGGCATCGGAATATGTGTCCCATAAAACGTCCTTGCACATATACAGGCCTATTACCAAAGCTGCGGTCTCCACGGTCTGCTGAAAGGGTCTGAACGGATCCTCTGAGCCCGTACTCTTTAGCATCTCGTCATAGGAACCCGCGTATTCCCTGCTGCTTTTATCCGTACAGCTGCGCAGTATATGCAGTTTGTAATAATCCCTCACATTGATCCCGTTAAGAGTAAGGGCGGGATCTTCATCGATCAGTACTGACGCAAGAAAAAGAGACCTCGTCAGTCCCTCAAACATCTCAGCTCTCATCTCCGCATCGAGCACACCGCCCGATGCACCCTTGTGAGGATAGGTGATCTCCGTCTCCGATCTCTTTACTATGACTGGATCATCCATGCTCTTTATATGATCAAATATCCCCGAGAGAAGATATTTTCCTGCTGCCGTAAAGCTCTCTCTCGTAAGCCCCGTATAGGGGCTAAGTTCATGATCAGTATATTCGGAAGTATATGCACTCATTAAAGATCCTCCAAAAATACTACCAGTAGATGATCCAGTCCGGATCAAGCAGTCTGGTAAGCGCCTCCATATAATAATAATCACCCCAGAGTACGCATTCGTCCACACCCTCAGGCGTACAGGTATTATACGGGCTCTTCTTTGAATAGGTTCCGTGAAGGAGCCGCCCGTTGCTTTCATTTATATCCTTTACGGAATAATCATCGATAACGGATTTAATTATACGCTTTGCAACAGATGTATAATACCATCCATCCTCTTCATTCATATATTTGCTCATTTCAAGCATCCCACAGGCTGCTATCACTGCCGAGGAGGAGTCCCTCGGCTCCGTATCCTTATCATCCTCTCCGAAGCTTAGATCCCACATAGGCACAAGATCATACGGAAGATGTCTCAGGAAATACCCGCATACACGCTTAAAATAGCCGATGTATTCTTCTCTTTTCGTATATTTATATGCAACCGCACAGCCGTATATTCCCCATGCCTGTCCTCTCGCCCAGGCTGATCCGTCCTTATAGCCCTGACAGGTGGCACCGTGGTGAAAGGCTCCGGTCTGCTTGTCCATGAATACTGTATGCCAGGTGGAATCATCCTCCCTTATCACGTTGTTCATGGCAGTATGTATATGTTTTTCGGCGATATCCCTGTATTTATCATCGCCTGTCTCGAGGCTTGCCCAGTAAAGGAGCGGGAGGTTTAACAGACAGTCTATGATAAATCTGTAATTGTCATCAGCGCCCATTTTTCCCCAGGCCTGTATGAACTCGCCCACGCTCTGAAATCTCTTTATGAGCATGTCAGCTGCCTTTATCGCAGCTTCCCTTCCGGTCTTATTTCCGGTAAGCTTATATGCGGCAACACAGGAAGGGCTGTAGAGAAATCCCATGTCGTGATGATCTACATCGATCTCATTCATCACTCTGTCATAAAAGGATCTTACCTGGGCATTTGCCGCATCAAGCAGCCTTCCCTTATCGGAGGACTCTTTTGTATTTTCATAGGATAGCCACAACTGGCCCGTATAAAAGCCGGTTGTCCAGCCCTTATTCTCACAGGGTCTGTAAAAATTATCCACACTTGCCGCATAGGGAAAACAGTCCTTAAAATCATCAAGATACTTAAGGACTCCCGAAATACATACGGACAGGGCCTTTTTTACCTCATCCGTCGTAACCTCGGGATGATCCTTTATCATGTCTGTATCGATCCATTTTTCCATAATATGTGTTCACCTCTACCCTTTCACGGCACCGGTCGTAATACCAGCCACAAAGTATTTCTGCAGTGACATGAATACGATGAGCACCGGTATCAGGGACAGCACGGATGCCGCCATGATAAGTCCGTACTCGGCCGAATACTGTGATATGAACATCTTAATTCCTATCTGCAGGGTTTTCTTTGAATCCGAGGTCAGATAGATAAGGGGGCCTAAGAAATCATTCCAGGTATTTACAAAGGTAAATATGACAAGAGTTGAAAGCGCCGGCTTTGAAAGCGGCAGCATGATCGATGCATAGATCTTGTACTCACTCATGCCGTCTATCCTTGCCGCTTCGCAGAGCGAATCGGGTATGCCCTCATAGAACTGTCTCATAAGGAACACTCCGAATGCCGAGAAAGCCTGCAGGATGATGATCGCAAGATGCGTATCCGCAAGTCCGAGCTTCCTCATAAAGATAAACTGCGGCACCATGTATACCTGCCAGGGAACGGCTATGGTCGCTATGTATGCAAGAAAGAGAAGGTTTCTTCCGCGGAATTCAAGCTTTGCAAAAGCATAGGCGGCAAAGCTTGAGGTAAGTATCTGTAAAAGAGTTACTATCACGGTAAGCTTTACGGTATTAAGTGCATATTTTGCAAGAGGGATCTTTGTCCAGATATCCACGTAATTCTGCCATCTTGCTTCGAATCCGACCCATGCATAGGGGATCATGAAAACATCCTTGTTAAGCTTAAGCGATGCCGTGATCATCCATGCAAACGGCACAAGCATAATGACTGAGAGGAGTATCAGGAAGAAATAGATTATGGTCTTTTTGATTGCCGTATTATTTTTCGATCTTGATTCCATACCCTTCACCCCCTTAGTCGTTTGCGTAATTCTTCTCACCCTTAAACTGTATCAGGGTGATCACAAGAACTATGACAAACAGTACAAGAGCCGCCGCCGAGGCACTTCCGAGCTTCCAGTTTCTGAAGGCTTCCTCGTAGATATAATATACAAGGACCATCGCGCTCTTATTTACCACGCCGTTGGAACCTCCGGCCAACATATATACGATATCGTATATCTTGAAACAGCTTATGGTTAACATCACGCTTACAAAGAAGGTTGTAGGCTTAAGCTGCGGAAGCGTCACATACCAGAATCTCTGCCATGCCCCCGCTCCGTCAAGCGCAGCCGCCTCATACAGGTCTTCGCTTATACCCTGTAATCCTGCAAGATATATCACCATATAATAGCCCATGTTCTTCCATATCGAGAACAGTATGATCGTAAGCATTACGGTATTGGGTGCTGCCGCCCACTTAAGCGGGGCTGCATGAAATACATTCATTAGCAGCTGGTTCATGAGTCCCGCCTTGTTGGGCGTAAACAGCATGTTCCATACGGCAGCTACCGCTACCAGAGAGGCTACATATGGAAAAAAGACAACGGTTCTGAAAAAGGTCCGGCCTTTAATCTTCTGGTTTAGAAGGATCGCAAGTCCAAGAGCACACACAAGTGTCAGCGGGACAGTAAACAGACTGTATACTATGGTGTTTTTTAGAGAAGCCATAAACCTGTCGTTTGTAAAGAGATCCTTAAAATTGGCTATCCCCGTAAACTGCATGGGATTTGACCCGTCCCACTGTGTAAAAGCCATGATAAAAGCAAGTATTATGGGGCCCAGTGTGAACACGGCAAAGCCCACGAAATTCGGTGCTATAAAGGAATAGGCCACGAGGGTTCTCTTTTTTTCTCTTTTTGACATGCCCTTCTTTGCCGGCATGACTGCTGCTGTCTGATTAGCGCTCATCTTCTTCTCCGTTTATCCAGGTTTCTCATCTTACAAACAGGGTACCTGTCACCTTAACAGGTACCCTGTTCTGAACACTATTATATTCTTGGAAGTATTGTCAGGATATTACTGGGCAAGTATTGCCTGTACTCCTTCATTCATTGCCTCTATTGCTTCATCAACCGTTGAGATCTCGTTCATGATGTTATCATGCTGCTCATTAAGAACTGTCTCGATCTC
>JAILPG010000348.1 GCA_024699595.1 Lachnospiraceae bacterium
TAGCGTATCTAGCTACACCCTCACAAATCTAAATTATCATAGAAGTTCCATATTTACAGAGAAAATTTCAAAGTCTCGTTTATGCTTTTACATCCACCTCGCCGCCTATTATCTTGGCAGTCCTGCGCTGGGAGGCAACCATATCAACCACAACATTAATGGTAGGAACGTTTGGTTGCTTGATAGACCCTCCAAATTTGGAGGGTCGTATTTGTTACCGTCCGCACCGCTAAAGTCTCCCCACGGTCAAACCATGGGGAATCCGGACAATAAAAAAGGCGTGACCAAAGCCACGCCTTCCCATTCTTAAATTCTTAAACATTACTGTCTTATGACGCTCCCAGCTTTACAGCGGGTTTTTTTAATATCACACGATGTTGGGATCATAAATATTATACATCTTCAGAAGTATACTACCTCCTCGGCTGCAGGCTCACAGGGCTCCACCGACTCGGCATAAAGTACGGGTGTATCCTGTCCGTACTGTTTGTTAAACACCTTTCCGACCCTTGCCGTGACCATGACGTATTCTTTTTCCTTAAGGTTTCCCACTTTGTCATATTTACAGGGAAGTCCCACAAACTGTATATCAGCGGCGCAGCAGGTCATGGCCATCCTGCCCGGTACAAAAAAGTCGTTCTTTCCGTTCCTCGGCTTTCTGACCATTCCCTTGAACCGTACAGCCTTGCCCGCATAAGAATCAAGGTTGTCAAAAGTATCAAGATACCATATCCCGTAGTCATCATCCTCTACGGTGATAACATCGGCGTTTATATCATATGGAAGCTCTTCCTTGATGTCGTTGTTGATGGTACCGTCCGCCATTTCAAACATCACCTGCGCTCTTCTGTTTATTGCGCGCACGGTCCTCTTGTAATAGGGAAGATCCATATCATCACTGCATCTGTTGAATACCACAAGATCAGCATAGGTAAACTGCCTTGTCATCATCTGCTTCATATTGTTAAGATATGAATCATAAGTAGCCGCATCTACTGTTGCAATTCCCTCAGCAAGCACCCAGTGCTCGGGCATAAGCTCCATGGCCGTGTCGGGATCCCAGGTACCGTTATACTCGATCATGACCCTGTCAGGTTTTACTTCGTCATCAAGATCATTAAGAGCACCGAAAGTAAAGTCTTCCTCCTCTTCAATAACCTTTAACGTAAACATATTCTCTTTGAGCTCCTGATCGGTAAACTCTTCAATACCCTCTTCGCAGACTATGAGAAGCGTCTTAAGACCGTCCTGAAACTGGCCTTCCCTCATGGTTTCCTTTATAAAGCTCGTCTTTCCGCTTTCAAGAAATCCGGTAAAAAAATATGCCGGTATCTCCTTCTTCTTTTTAAACATAATGATGCCTCAGCCTTCCAAACTCTTAGATCCCAAACAGTCCGGCAACCTCTTTT
Source organism: Lachnospiraceae bacterium (assembly GCA_024699595.1). Next base: position 1,410 of record JAILPG010000348.1, read on the forward strand.
TCCTTAAGATCCGCACCTATCACACAGAGTCTTCCTGTATAATCCGCAGATCCTTCCCTTATCTCATACTCTCCAGGCGTCAGGTCAAATTCATACCAGGTCTTTCCATCGGCAGCGGGTACCATTCCTTTGGCTCTTAAAATTGTGCCGTATTCTTTGCTTTCCTCATCGGCAAGTGCCTTAAGGATCTCCTCAAGCTTATCTTTATCAAATTTGTGGTGAGTCTCCACTCCCCAGCTCTGAAATACCTCATCGGCATGGTGATGGTGATGATGTCCGTGCTCATGATGATGATCATGGTGATGGTGCTCATGTTCATGTTCATCCTCATCATCGTCATCGTCGTCATCGTGATGGTGGTGATGATGTTCATGTTCATCTTCATCATTGTCATCGTCATCATCATGATGGTGGTGATGATGTTCTTCATCCGGAAGATTCTTCATCTCTTCAAGCAGTGAATCGACCAGAGTATGTCCTTTTTCCATCGCAGAGAGTATCTGGTCTCCCTTTATATCATCCCACGGAGTGGTAATGATCACGGCATCCTTATTATGCTCTCTTAAAAGCTCCATAAGTGCATCAAGCTTCTCATCACTTAGGTTCTGGGTACGGCTTATGATCACTGTTCCCGCGCTCTCCACCTGATTGTTGAAGAATTCGCCGAAGTTCTTCATATACATTTTAGCCTTGGTTCCGTCAACAACAGCTACCATTGAATTGATGACAACCGCGGTTTCTTTTTCGTTCACACGCTCAACAGCTTTGGCAACATCCGAAAGCTTGCCGACTCCCGAGGGCTCTATTATGATCCTGTCCGGAGCATATTCCTCGATCACTTTTGTAAGAGCTTCCTTAAAATCTCCCACGAGGGAACAGCAGATGCAGCCCGAGTTCATCTCGGTGATATTGATCCCTGCATCCTTTAAGAATCCTCCGTCTATGCCTATCTCACCGAATTCATTTTCTATGAGCACGATCTTCTGTCCCGAAAATGACTCGGAAATAAGTTTTTTTATCAGGGTAGTCTTTCCTGCTCCCAGAAAACCCGAAATAATATCTATTTTTGTCATAATGACACCTCCTGTAATGTAATACTATATATGATTTCTGACTCTCGATGACAGAGCCGTTGCAAGAAAAAGCTTTGCCATATCCGGGATGATGAACGGGAATACACACCATCCCAAAGCCGTTATCAGGCTTACGGCACCGTTATCCCTTATGTATACTAACATAAACCACGCTGTTCCGAATGCATAACAGATGAAAAGCCCGATGATCATGGCGGTTATCCTTACGATAAGCTTATCGCCAAACAGCCTTTCCGCTGCCATATATATAAGCGCGATAAAAATGAATCCGATGATATATCCTCCCGTCGGTCCAAGCAGGCTTCCGATCCCGCCCTTAAAACCCGAGAACACCGGAATACCGATGGCTCCCATCAGGATATATACAAGGATAGAGACCATTCCTCTTTTTCCCGACAGAAGCTCTATAACACAGAATACCGCAAAAGTCTGCATGGTAAAAGGAACCGCAGCGGGAATGCTTATCCACGAACAGAGTGCGATAAGCGCCGCACCGATCGCCATATATACAAGATCGACTGTGGTAAATCCCTTCTGTTTTGAAACAGTCTTAGTCATTTAAATCCCTCCCGGTCTGTAAATATCAGGCTCCATCTTATATGATCCCGAAAGCCTGCAGTAACAGAACTAACAGAAGCAGTGGAGCAATAAATCTTATCATGACCTTATACAGGTTTTTCCTGCCGAACTTTGATCCTGTCTTTGTCACTTCATCTATAACATAATCCGGCTTTACGACCCATCCGATAAGTATGCAGGTTCCTATGGCAACGACCGGCATCATTATATTATTGCTCAGATAATCCATGATATCAAGTATCTGTGCGACTGCGCCGTTTGGAAGCGGAGCTTCGAAATAGAGTTTATTGTAGCCGAGACATACGATCACACCCATTACAAGAGCGATCACCGTCTCAACTATGGTCGCTTTGTTTCTCGACATCCCGAAATGATCCATGAAGCTTGATACTATAGCTTCAAGTATGGAGATACAGCTCGTCAGTGCCGCAAAAATGACCATCAGGAAGAATATAAGTCCTATGATCGTTCCGATCCTGCCCATTTCCATGAATATCTTTGGCATGGATATGAACATAAGACCGGGGCCTGATGCGCTCATTCCCTCCTGTCCCATGAAGACATAGACTGCGGGGATTATCATTACTCCTGCAAAAAAAGCAACCAGAGTGTCAAATATCTCTATCTGGTTAATAGACTTCATGAGGTTGTCATCGTCACGCACATAAGAACCGTAAGCCACCATTATGCCCATGGCTATGCTCAAGGAATAAAACAGCTGTCCCATCGCATCCATGATGACTACGATAACATCCTTAAAGCTCTTGCCCTCAAGTGAAGGGATGATATATATCTTCAGTCCCTCAAGTCCGGATCTTGCATCGGTTTTTATCGTAAGAGAAAAGATCGCTATACCCACAACAAGTACTATGAGTACAGGCATAAGTATCTTTGAGACCTTCTCAATTCCCTTATCAACACCCATATAAATGATGACAGCCGTCGCAAGCAGGAATATCATCATATAGACTATGGGCTCGGCATCCGCAGTTATAAAAGAGGTAAAATATCCGTCCGCTGCCGCCGCTTCACCCGAACCGGTCAGAAAAGCGACAAAATATTTGAGCACCCATCCTCCTATCACGCAGTAATACGGGATAATTATCATCGGGACGATACAGGCTAACGCACCTATCCATTTAAACTTTGGATTTACGAGCTTATATGCCGTAAGCGGACTCTGCTTTGTCTTTCTTCCTATGGCTATTTCCGTAGTAAGCAGGGTAAATCCGAAGGTAAGCACTAAGATCAGATATACCACTAAAAACAGTCCGCCGCCATCCTTTGCCGCAAGATACGGAAATCTCCATATATTGCCGAGTCCTACCGCACTTCCCGCTGCCGCCAGGACAAATCCCAGCGAACTTGTGAAAGAGGTTCTTTTGTTATCCATTTCAAAAATACTCCTTTAATATATTTCTTTCATAGTAAACCTGCTTATCATCGATGTTTACCTGCATGATCCCAAAGCCTGCTTACTTAATGATCTCTACAAAAAACTCGATCAGATCACGGGAAAGACCTTCATCCGAAAGGATCGCATATGCATAGCCGCCCTGATACCAGGTGGCATTATATATAAGATTGTCATTGCCTCTCAGATCCACGTTGATGCCGTGCATTTCAGCTGATTCGATCTGGGAATACTCATTATAATCTCCGGAAATATCCTCATTTCCCACACCCTTTCTGATAAGCACGCGGCTTCTTTCATCCTCGTTTTCTTTGGCATCATAATAGAATACCTGGATCATTTCTTTCTTTACTGCCTGAATGAACGTATCCGGATATCCTTCTATCCTGTCGGGAACCATGATATCATAGCCTGCGATCTTTTCCGCATCCTCTATGGTGGCGCAGTCTATCCACGGATTTGCTATATTGGTATTCTTCTCTGTGGAGAATTTTCCCATCAGATTATCTAATCCCGCACATCCGGATAAAACAATGCTCATGACAAACGCAACAAATAAGAAGCTTTTTCTCATATAGACATCCTTTCTTCCCCTGCCTTATGATATCATATCATTCCGTTTTTCAAAAGATGCCGGGGGTTTTTGAAGCTTCTCCGGGAGCCGGGAACATTAAGTGGCGGCTGACCTTTTTAAGATCAGCCGCCATCCGATTATTATTCGAAAAAGGAAAAAATGAAAAAGTTTTGATTATATATTATTTCCCGTTTATATCAACATTCCCGAGACTGGTCTTTGTCTTTACATCTCCTATCGCACCGTTTAATTCTATGTTTCCAAGATCAGTCTCAACATTTCCACCGTTTATAGTACAATCATGCGCCTCGATATTTCCCGCATCCACATCTGCGACAAACTTGTCTATGATACTGTCTTTGAGATCAACATTTCCTGCATCCACGTCGGTCTTAAATTCTTTGACCGTAGCTTTTTTTATTTCCACATTTCCCGCGTCCACATCCAGATCGATCTTGTCTGCAACAATATCGCTTATCTCGATATTTCCCGCATCCACATCAATTTTTGCTTTATCAAAGGCGGTTCCTTCCGGTATGACCACAGTGATCTGTGGTGTCTCAAAAACATTTTTGACACCAAAGCTGAAACCCTGATTCTTACTTTTTATCGTAAGCTCCGAGTTTTTAACTTCTATATCCGGAACCATTGATTTAGGCAGCTTGTAACTTACAAAACCTTCTCTTCCGTATTCCAGTGTAAGGTTGCAGGCATCAATATTGATATCAAGCTTTTCCAGCTTTCCGTCGATCTTAACCGTATCTTCTACCATCTTATCATCTCCAAATCTGAAAAATCCGCCCTTGTGGAAAATATTAATGTATAATCCGAGGATTATTGCGATTATCGTT
>JAILPG010000043.1 GCA_024699595.1 Lachnospiraceae bacterium
AAGGTACTCGGTCTCTTTCCTGCACTCTATGCAGAAATCTCTTCTTCCCTTCTCTGTCATAATGGTCACCTCCGATTTGCCTCCTGATTATCTGAAATAGTATGTAAGCGGATGCTTCTGTTCATGGAACGAAATAACGATCACGAAACAGTTCTCCAGTTTGTTGAACTTGATATACAGAGATACTGTTTTTTCTTCTGTCCCGTTCCTCTCCAAAAGGGTTACGTCTTTGCCGAATACATACAGCTTTTCGCGCTCATATCCCTTATGTTCATTCTGCAGGATCTCCGAAAAATCCATTGCAGTCAGGCTCAATATGATTTCTTTTGCTTTCGCCTCGTCTATAACATAATCTAGAAACAGATTGATGTTATCCGGACGTCTGGTGTTCCGGTCAAGCCGATAGTTATCCTTTTCAACAGCTCCCTTCACGTCGGAAAGATACTGCTCTATGTCTTTCTGATCTATTTTCAATACTTTATCCTCTGCAGAGTGTATGATAGGTTTTTTGATTTTTCCTATCATTAATATAACCCTGTGATTGCTTTTTGTCAATATCCTATCATCAGAATGGTAGACGCAAATTTTGCGACTGCCACCTGGTCACTTATTTCCTCAGGTATAGCATTATTATGCCTTGATATAACTCCGTTCTGTCAAACAGATTTCCGTGTTATCCGCGCCCAAAAATGCTATAATTCCATTGAGAGCAGGCGATCGGCCGTGAATCTGATCTGGCACATTTTTCCAAAAGACCGAAAGAGAACATGAAAAGATTTGACGCAAAAGAAAAGATTTCATAAAAGACTGTACCGAATATATCACATCCGCTGTAAACGAGTGCCGTATGGACGAGAAAGAGCGGAAGAAAACAGAGCTTATCTGCGAGGAGATCCTTGTATGTCTTAAGGAAAACACTGCAGAAAACGGAAACGTCTCCGTCAAAGTAAGAAAAACCCTGTTTGGAATGAAGATCGAACTGGAAGCCCCAGGACAGAAGCTTGATCTGCTTGAAGGCGGAAATATCGATACCGCGATCCGTTATAAGGATGAGCCGGCAGAGGAAGCGATCCGGGCCATAATCCTAAAGGCCTATGGGGATAATCTTAAATATGTCCACAAAGACGGCATCAACCGGATAATGATACGGGCAAAAAAGAAACGCCCGGGAAACGTCTATGTTACGCTTTCATCTTTGGCTGCGGCTGTCATTTTGGGTCTTTTGTTTCGGTGGCTTGTACCTGCCACTGTAAATAATACTCTCTGCGACTATATCTTCGCCCCTTTCAGGACCATGTTCATAAACGCACTAAAGATAGTAGTGGGCCCGGTCGTGTTTTTCTCTATCGTTACCTGTATCTCGCAGTTTACCAATCTTTCGGAGCTGGGAAAAATAGGTGCAAAAGTCACCGGAATGTACATCATCACGACCATTCTTGCCATTTGGGTCGGTGGTGCAGTCTTTTTCCTGCTAAAGCCCGGAAAATGGGGTATGGCACTTCACGGAACAATAGAGCTTTCACAAGTCAGCGTAAATACACAGGCGGATACCTCACTTCTTAACACTCTGATCAATATCGTACCTTCTAACCTTTTAGAACCTTTTGTCGAATCAGATACGCTGCAGATCATTTTTCTTGCCGTTTTAATAGGCGCTGCAGTCGGAATGATCGGACGCTACACAAAAGTGCTGCAGGATATATTTGAAGCCTGCAACGAACTGTTTTTAACCATTACCACTATTATTTCAAAGCTGATCCCTGCTGTGGTTTTTGCATCGATATTCCTGATGATGATCCGGACGGGAGCGGATTCGATAATGGCAATGATCTCAATGGCAGGAACGGATATTCTTGCAATGTTTGCCATGATGGCCGTCTATGGGTTCCTTATGCTGCTTCTTGCAGGACTGAATCCTTTGAAGTTTTACAAAAAGACCTGGCCGGGAATGCTCACCTCTTTTTCCCTCTCCTCAAGCAATGCCGCCATGCCTAACAACCTGCGCATATGTACGGAGGAGCTTGGGATCTCGCCCAAAGTATGCAATTTTTCCATACCTCTTGGCGCCACCATCAATATGGACGGCACCAGCATACATCTTATAGTGGCATCACTCTTCCTAGCGAGAGTATACGGAGTGAGTGTTCCGCAGTCAGCCGTGCTTTCCATCGTCCTCACAATCCTGATGCTCTCGCTCGGAACGCCGGGCGTACCGGGTGCCTCGTTAGTATGTTTAAGTATATTGCTGTATCAGATAGGGGTTCCCATCGAAGCGATAGGGCTGATCATGGGCGTGGATTCGTTACTTGATATGTTCAGGACGGTCTCAAACACAACCGGCGATATGGCCGTGACAGCCATTGTCGCAAAATCGGAAAAGCTCATCGATCTTAAAAAATATAATGATGCGGAAGAATAATAATTCTCCCGGAAAAACACTGATCAAAGCGTTTCCCCGGGAGAATCCTAAACACAGAGTGGCTGTCTGCGCATCCTTTATTTCTGCGTATCCTTTAATTCCTCGATCTTTCCAAGTATCATCTTTTCATTATATCTGAAAAAGATGACCGCGCCGATAAGACAGGTCACAAACGCGATGGCAGCGGTCGTACGATAGCTTGCCTTGGTTCCCGCAACAGTGACTGAAGTGAAGGTGACCATGGCAATAGCCTGGCCCATCTTGAAGGCAAAGGTCCTTGCTGCAAAGAACATGCCGCTTCGATCCTCGCCGGTCTCAAGCCTTGTAAGCTCCGCAACATCGGCAACACAGGCCTGGGGCAGTATGCCAAGGATGGCCATGGGAACCGCAGCCGTGGCTGCTATGATAAAGCCCCAGTAAAGTCCCTTGCCGCACATGGCCGTGATGCCAAATACCAGACAGTAGGTAAAGAATCCGGTGATGATAAGGAGCTTTTTGCCTATTTTTTTTGCAAGAATATTTACCAGAGGATAGAGAAGCACGCTGATCGCAGTCATTGTCGCAGTAAGGACAAAGGTCCATGTGTCCTCGATCTCCATAAGTTGAGTTTCGTAAAAAGCAAGGCCCGTCTGGAAAAGCGTAAGTGCAAAGAAATAGATTACGTCACTGTATACAAAATGTCTGAACTGCACATTTGAAAAGGTCTTTACAAGTGATTTGAACGGCTTGGTGTTACTTGGCTTTGAATCTATGTAATCGCGCTCTTTTATGTAAAAAGCAGGAATGAGCATGGCTATACAGGCAATCGCTGCCATCATAGCTACGGATAAGCGGATCGAGTTTTTCTGGCCTACGCTTCCCTCAAGCGCCCCCGCCACATTGGGAAGGAGGAAGGAAATGCTCTGTCCCAAAATGAATGTAAATGAAATGAAAGTCGATACATTTATCCTGTGCTGCTGCGTGTCTCCAAGCTCAGCGATCAGCGCGTTATACGGCGTGCAGAACATGGTCATGAACAGGTAAAATACCATGAGCAGCACAAAAAGAATGGTATCGTTTAAGCCTATGCTTGCAGTCTGCGGAAGCACAAACAGCCCGATCGTACAGAGAGCAAAAGGAACTGCCATGGCACGAAGAAACGGGATCCTGCGGCCTCCCTTGTAGTCACTTCTGTCAGACCAGCCCGCGATAAGAGGGTCTGTTATTGCATCAAAGATCCTTCCTGCCGCAAGTACAAGACCGAAAAGCGTAAGCTTAAAAAGGATCGGCGACTGTGTAATGCCCGAAGCAAAGAGGCCCGTATTGGGATTTTGTTCACTCGGTGTTCCGGTATAGTAATAAACCATCCAGTTGGATACAACGCCCGAGAGAAGGCTCCATCCAAACTGTCCCAGAGCAAATATCCATAAAAGCTTGTTTGTTATAGGTTT
>JAILPG010000058.1 GCA_024699595.1 Lachnospiraceae bacterium
GCAGGCATCCGTAAGATATGGAGATGATGGCAGGGTGCTTGTTATAGTTCATGCCTTCTCACACGAAGGAAAGCTGGACATTGACATTCCCATTAGAGAAGGATATAAGATTGATGAAATATATGAGGCTGAGGATCACGGAATAACGCTCGGAGCTGATAAGGTAAATTTAAGCTTTGATAAACCCTTTGATGCACTTGCGGTTCTCCTTAAAAAGAACTGAGAATGAACATTAAAAAGACGGCAGGGGTTTGCACCCTGCCGTCTGATACTTAAAGTCGGTTTTCTGTTGTACCGATATCTGTTATACCGATAAATTAAGCCTTGCCGTCTGATCCGCATACTAAGATCTTTTTCTTTACGGTTTCGGTAACCTTTTCCATTCCAAGTTTGCAATATTTCTTGGGATCAAAGACAGAGGGATCTTTCTGCAGATATTCCTTTATACCGTCGGAGAATGCTATTCGAAGCTCGGTCGCAAAATTAACCTTGCTGATACCTCTTCTGATACAGTCCTTTACGGCTTCATCCGGCACGCCTGATGCACCGTGGAGTACGAGAGGGATGGATACGACTTTTCTGATCTCGGAAAGCCTTTCAACATCAAGCTTGGGTTCTCCCTTGTAGATCCCGTGAGCAGTTCCTATGGCTACAGCGAGAGAGGTGATACCTGTTTCATTTACAAAGCGTACGGCATCGTCAGGATCTGTATATCCGGGATCATCACAGCTTAAGTCATCTTCCTTGCCGCCTACCTTGCCAAGCTCTGCCTCCACCGGGATACCGTTTGCCCTGCAGGCATCGGCAACTCTTTTTGACAGCGCGATATTATCTTCAAACTCAAGCTTTGAGCCGTCGATCATAATGGATGTATAGCCCGTGCGAAGCGCCTGCATTGCAAGCTCAAAGCTGTCGCCGTGATCAAGGTGAAGGGCGATGGGAACTTTCGCACGCTTTGCCGCTGCGGCGACATTGGCATAATACATATCAAGTCCTGCGTATCTTACGGTGGACGGCGTTGTCTGCAGCATTGCCGGAGCATTCAGCTCTTCGCAGGCCTTTATAACGGCCATGACCATTTCCATGTTCTCCACGTTGAAGGCGCCTACCGCATAGCCGCCTTTATCAGCCTTATAAAGCATTTCCTCACTTGTTACAAATGACATCTCAGGATCCTCCTTGGTGTTATATTTTCATTATTATCAGTATTGTTTTACGTATGAGCTCTGCAAACCCGATGCATACTTTTGATCTATTTCCCAAGCCGGAGTTATTCGGCTCCGGAAAGCTTTGATACCTCCGGGCTCATGTAAGCTATCTGAAAAACGTTCGTATCATTTGTCATCACCGCATTTGCCATGACGGTTCCACAGTCAGTCACCCATACCCTGCAGTAATTGCCGACACCGTCATCATCTTTACCACTTCCGAATATTTTCTCGGTATCATCGCAGACTGCCCTGTATACGGCCGCGACCGAATCGGCATTTTCACCTGCGTATGACCAGGATACATTGCAGAGCTTATCCTTATCATCATACATATATTTGATTATCCCGTTATTGTTAAGATAATCTTTCTGATAGGTATAGGTAGTGCCCTGATAGATGGAAGGGTAGGTCTCATATAGTTCCCCTTCGATATCCGTCATATCCTTAAGGGTTGCTTCCCACGAAAGCTCGGTGAACGGACAGTTAAGCGATGCTTTGTCCTCCGCGCATCCCACAAAAAGGAGGCCGGTCGTAAGAAGACATATGATAAGAGCAGGGAGAGATTTAATTATAGTTTTTCTGTTCTTCATGGTAATAATCTGTCTGTTGCACAAATAACGAACCGAATTTTCCGGGCTTTTTCAGCTTATGGCAGATATCCGGATTATTTTTTCAATTTTTTTAATTATAGCACTTTGATTTTTGCAAAAAAAGGTATAAAATCAAAAATAGAGCGAAACGTTTTGCTCTGAATAGGAAGTCAATGACGGAATGGTTACAAAAGGAGGAGAAAATGGCTAAAAACAGATATATCGGCGACTATCCCGCAATAGGAATAAGACCCATAATAGACGGAAGAAGAGGGCCTCTTAAGGTAAGGGAATCCCTTGAAGAGCAGACGATGAACATGGCAAGATCTGCAAAAAAACTCTTTGAGGAGAACATTAAGTATTCAAACGGAGAGCCCGTAAAGGTGGTAATAGCCGATACTACAATAGGAAGAGTCGCTGAATCCGCAGCCTGCGAAGCGAAGTTTTGCAAAGAGGGTGTGGCGATAACGCTAAGCGTTACGCCATGCTGGTGCTACGGATCGGAGACAATGGATATGAACCCGTTAACCATAAAGGGTGTATGGGGACTTAATGCAACAGAAAGACCGGGTGCGGTATATCTGGCATCGGTACTTGCAACCTATGCGCAGAAAGGCCTTCCTGCATTTGGCATATACGGAAAAGATGTGCAGGACGCTGATGATACCGTGATACCTGATGATGTTAAGACAAAGCTTTTAAGATTTGCAAGAGCTGCGGTTGCGGCTGCCTCGATGAGAGACAAATCATATCTTCAGATAGGTTCCCAGTGCATGGGCATCGGAGGCTCAATCATAAATCAGGATTTCTTTGAGGAATATCTCGGAATGAGAGTGGAGTCCGTTGATGAGGTAGAGATACTCAGAAGGATGGAAGAGCATATCTACAACGAAGAGGAGTATGAAAAGGCTCTTAAGTGGATAAAGAAATACTGTAAGCAGGGCTTTGACAAGAATCCTGATTTTGTAAAGAAGAGCGATGAGCAGAAGGAAAAGGACTGGGAGTTCACTGCAAAGATGGCTGTGATCATCGAGGATCTCTATCAGGGCAATCCCGATCTTCCAAAGGGGTGCGAAGAAGAGGCTGCCGGCCACAATGCGATCTGCGGAGGTTTCCAGGGACAGCGCCAGTGGACGGATCACTGGCCCAACTGCGATTTCCCTGAGGCCATTTTAAATACTTCGTTTGACTGGAACGGAGCAAGGGAGCCCTTTATACTTGCAACGGAAAACGATACTCTTAACGGCGCTTCGATGCTGTTCATGAAGCTTCTTACAAACCGTGCGCAGATGTTTGCGGATGTACGTACCTACTGGAGCGGGGCTGCGGTAAAGCGTGTAACGGGATATGACATAGAGGGGCATGCAAAGGATGCCGACGGATTCATCCATCTGATCAATTCGGGCGCCTGCTGTCTTGATGCCTGCGGTGAGGTTAAGGATGAAAACGGTAACAGCATAATGAAAGAGTGGTATGATGTTACTGAGGCTGATATAGAGACGATGATGAACGCTACCGAGTGGTGTCCCGCAGACAACGGATATTTCCGCGGCGCGGGTTATTCGGCAAGATTCCTTACGAGAGCGGAGATGCCCGCTACCATGATAAGGCTCAATCTTATAAAGAATCTCGGGCCCGTTCTTCAGATAGTAGAAGGTTTTACTGTAAATCTTCCGGATGAGGTCTCTGATGTATTATGGAAGAGAACGGATTATACCTGGCCATGCACATGGTTTGCACCAAGGACTGACGGAAAAGAGGGTTCACCGTTTAAGACGGCCTACGATGTAATGAACAACTGGGGAGCCAATCACGGAGCCATAAGTTACGGTCACATAGGAGCCGATCTTATCACGATGGCATCTATGTTGAGGATCCCGGTATGTATGCACAATGTACCGGCTGATGATATTTACCGTCCTGCAGCATGGAACGCTTTCGGAAGCGACAAGGAAGGACAGGATTACAGGGCCTGCAAGGCATACGGCCCCATGTATAAGACCATAAGATAATTCGCCAAAAGAGGTGTGGAGGATGCCGGCTACAATAGTTGATATCAAGGAAAAAACAGGATTATCGCTTGCAACGATCTCAAAATACCTTAACGGGGGAAATGTGCTTCCGGAGAATAAGACAAAGATCGAGGCGGCCATTAAGGAACTCCATTATGAGGTCAACGAGCTTGCAAGAGGACTTGTGACCAACCGTACGAGCACGGTGGGTATATTAGTGTACAGCATTGAGAGCCCTTTTTCCGGGATGATACTGCATCATGTAGGCCTTGCTCTGCGTAAGGAAGGTTACGGGATGTTAATAGTGGATTCCTGCAATGATGAAAAGATCGAGTCGAAGAATCTGAAATACGTCTTAAGCAAAAAAGTAGACGGGATAATAGTACTTCCGGTGGCAAAGAGCGGGGATTTTCTTATCCCCGCCAAAGACGCCGGAGTTCCGGTCGTGCTGCTTGACCGTGCATTGTCTGATGCACAGTATGACTGCGTCAGGATAAACAACAGGCAGTCCACCTGCAA
>JAILPG010000070.1 GCA_024699595.1 Lachnospiraceae bacterium
GGAAGCATAACGATAGGGGGACAGGATATAACCGATATGTCCCTTGAGGCACTTAATGATCAGGTTGCATTTGTTTCGCAGGAGCAGTTTCTGTTTAATACAAGCCTGTATGAAAACATCCTTATAGGCAAGCCGGACGCAACTAGAGAAGAGGTGCTTAAAGCTGCTGAAAGAGCTCAATGCAACGAATTCCTCGAAAGACTGCCCGATGGTATAGAGACGCAGGCGGGTGATGGAGGGAAACAGCTGTCAGGAGGAGAACGGCAGAGGATATCGCTTGCGAGGGCGATACTTAAGAATGCACCTGTCATAGTACTTGATGAAGCAACTGCATTTATGGATCCGGAGAACGAGGAGAAAATGCATGCTGCACTTGATGAGATAGTAAAGGACAAGACGGTACTTGTAATTGCCCACAGGCTTTCGACCATAAGGAATGCAGATAAGATCTGCGTGATGAAGGATGGCGTCTGTATCGCGGCAGATACTCACGACAACCTGCTTGATTCCTGCGCCGAATATAAGAAATTATGGGAAGCATCGGTTTCCGCAAGCACATGGAAAGTAAGGGAGGTGTAATGTCATGCTGAAGATAATGCACAGACTGATAAATAATACGGGAAAGTATAAATGGAGGATCCGTGCCTCATATATTACTGCGTTCATTAAAGGGCTTATGCTGAAGGCGCCCCTTATTCTCTGCTTCTTTTGTATAAGCTGGTTCATGCAGGGGCAGATGGACAGGAAAAAATGCGTATATCTGGGTGTGGCAGTTCTTATAAGCGTTATCCTGCAGACGGTGTTCGAGCATTTATCCAATGTACTCCAGTCGGCTGCAGGCTATATGGTATTTGCGGATATGCGCCTTAAGCTGGGTGATCATTTGAGAAAGCTTCCCATGGGATATTTTACCGAAGGAAATATGGGAAAGATCAGTTCGGTTCTTGCTACCGATATGGTATTCATTGAAGAGAACTGTATGGGAGTATTATCAGAGCTGGTGAGTTTCATTATTTCACAGGGGATCATGATCATCATGATGTTTGTGATGGATATAAGGCTTGGACTGTTATCTCTGCTGATCGTCGCGGTATTTATCACAGTCGGAAATCTTATGCTTAAGACTTCTGAAAAGCATTCAGTCATAAAGCAGGAGGCAAGCGAGTCCCTGACGGAGGAAGTGCTTGATTTTGCGGAAGGGATAGGGATCATCAAGTCCTACAATATGCTGGGTGAAAAGTCGAAGAGACTGACGGATGAATTTGACAAGAGCTGTAAAGCGAGTATAGATTTTGAGGTTGCATACGGCCCCTGGGCAAGAGCACTTTACCTGACATTCGGTATAGGTACCGCGCTTGTGCTTGCAATGTGCGGATATCTTTTTAACACAGGTGCGATCTCGGATGTATATATGGTCGGCATGGCGCTTTTCCTTTTTGATATGTTTGTTTCGATAAAGAGCTATTACGGCCAGATGGCGAGGCTTACCGTAACGAACGCAAGCCTTGACAGGATAGAAGAAGTATTTGCCGCAGAGGAATTAAAGGACGAAGGAAGGAAAGAATATGCAAACGCGGCAGACAAGGGATCCGGCCAGGTTGAGATCGCTTATGATAATGTAAACTTCGCCTACACCGATAAGGATGTGCTTAAAGATGTATCATTTGAAGTAAAGCAGGGACAGATGACAGCGCTTGTCGGTCCTTCCGGCGGCGGAAAATCAACCATAGCTTCCCTTCTTGCCCGCTTCTGGGATGTTAAGAACGGAAGGATAAGCGTAAGGGGAGAAGATATACGGGATGTATCCCTCGGAAGTCTTATGGATCAGATCAGTATGGTTTTTCAGAGGGTCTATCTTTTTCAGGATACGGTATATAATAATATAGCCATAGGCCGTCCGGATGCGCCAAGAGAAGAAGTGGAAGAAGCCGCAAAAAAAGCCAGATGCTATGATTTCATCATGCAGCTTCCTGAGGGCTTTGATACCGTGATCGGAGAAGGCGGGGCATCCTTATCAGGCGGTGAAAAACAGAGGATATCCATTGCAAGATGTATCCTGAAAGATTCTCCCATAGTAATACTTGATGAGGCCACCGCAAGCGTGGATGCCGATAATGAAAGGGCTATACAGGAGGCGATATCGGAGCTGTGCAGAGACAAGACCCTTCTTGTTATAGCGCACAGGCTTAAGACCATAAAGGATGCGGATCAGATACTTGTTGTTTCAGATGGTGAGATCGTAGAACGCGGTGATCATACATCGCTTATGGATATGGGGGGAAGATATGC
>JAILPG010000104.1 GCA_024699595.1 Lachnospiraceae bacterium
GGCAGCGTCATAGGGATAAAGCTTTACGATATTTCTTACGGCACTGTCACACTGAAGAGACAGAAATTCCTTGTAATTATCAACCGCAAATACTGCCTGAGCTGTATCCACCACCTGCCATACAACAGCCACTCCGACCTCTATGGGATTTCCGAGATAATCATTTATCTTCTGACGGGTGTTGTTTAAGGTCATGGCCTTAAGCGATATCTTTTTCCCGGCTGTATCGGTCATGACCTCTGCACCGGACAGCTTAAGGTTTATCCCTGCTATGTTAGTCTTTCCTCCGTCAACGTCACCGCTCTGTGAAAGCTTGGTCGAAGCTGCAGGGTTAACACCGATACAGAAGGGATTTACATAGTAAAAACCGTTTTCCTTGAGTGTACCGATATATTTTCCAAAGAGCGTAAGCACCAGTGCCTCGTTGGGACCTATGACCTTAAGTCCGAGGAATAATATCCATCCGGTACAGACATATATCATTCCGATAACAAACAGGATCACCCATCCGGCTCCGGATCTTCCGGAATCCATATGTATCGCGCCGGCTATGATCATTAATATGCCTGCTATATAAGTACCGATCAGTATAAGCAGCATCTGCATACCGTTTTTATTACCACTGATGATCTTTTCTTCTATCTTCATAAGATCGCCTCCTATAAATTTGATATCGTTATGATATCACTATGATTTATTTCTGTCAACTTTTTTCAGTATAACCGCATAATTGCCCTTTTTTCCGCTCTTGGAAACCCTTCTATGTCGTTTTCTGCATTAAAAAACAGCCTCAGTCGAGGCTGTTGCAGTTTTCATAGTATCCGTCATGACATGAATCATAATATCCCACATCGGAAATAATATCCTTAAGGTCTCTTAACCGGTAATCCTTTTTCTCTATCAGATTCTCAAATTCCGGTAAGGCCTTTACCGAATAGATGCTTGCAAGAGGCTGTAAAAACTGCCCTTCTGTTCTTGCAAACAGGACAGTTTCTCCCCTGTAATGTCTGCAGATATCAATGATCTCGGAATGCTCATATCCGATAAGGTCGCAGGCCAGGGCAAGCACTGCGTCAAATCCGTCCTCTTTTGCCCGTAAAAGGACTGAAAACAGGCCTCCCATCGGGCCGATCCCTTCATGCTTATCGGTAACATTTATATAACCTGAACGTGCAATATCCTGATCCTTTCTCACAGAAAGATACCTGCCGGATATGCAGGATCCTGCCGCATCATCTGCTTCATCACAGATCTTTTCAAGGAAGGTTCTGCCATCTCCCGATATCACCACACAGTCTTTCGGTCTTCCCATCCTCTTTGACTGCCCTCCTGCAAGTACTGCCACGGCTATCCTGTATCCCTCCTGACGAAGGTGGTCATTCTCCCGCATGATATTCTCCATGGACACCTCCGGATTTATGTATGAGCTTTATCTCACTTATCACCATATCTCTCTGCACGGATTTGCACATATCGATCACGGTAAGGGCCGCAGTGGAGCAGGCAGTAAGCGCCTCCATTTCCACACCGGTCCTTCCGTTACAGGTAACGGTCGCTTCGATATCCACACAGCACTCCTCTTCGTTACACTTAAGCCTTACGTCTGCGGAATCTATTATTACCGGATGGCACATCGGTATCAGATCAGGTGTCCTCTTTGCACCCATGATCCCTGCTATCTGTGCAACTGTCAGAACATCACCCTTCTTAACGCCGCCCGTCTTTATCAGTGACAGGGTTTCGGGATTCACCTTTACCCTTCCTTCAGCCGTGGCGCTTCGCCTGGTAATGTCCTTGTTCCCGACATCCACCATTCTGGCATTTCCTTCATCATCAAAATGTGAAAAACCGGCCTTATTATCTACATAAAGCTTAGGGATATCGGCATCCTTGTAGCCCTCCACAAGCACCAGATCCATGTCATCAGCCATTGCAAGCATTTCATCAAGGCTCTTATATTCCTCATCGATCCTTGCAAACCCGGACTTTTCCGATGATATCATCACCCTGTCGGCTCCGGAATCCGAAAAACGCTTAGTATCCTTACCCTCATGATCGATGCAGAATCCGTGTACGTCATGTTTGATGACCATGACCTTAAGTCCTCTTTCCTTAAGAAGAGGAAGCAGATTTTCTATAAAAGTGGTCTTTCCGCTTCCGGAAAAGCCGGCTATCCCCAAAACAACAGGTTTCATGATCAGTACCTCCCGAATGTACAGTATGGATAATGGCAGCTTTTGCATCTCATGCAGAGACCGCCTTCCGCAAGCCTCAGGACATCCTGTTTAGTAAACTTAAGGCCCGTATAGATCTGTGGAAGCAGTACATCAAACATGGTAACGGGCAGATTTACGGCAGCCCCGGGCACGCCGAGTACCGGTATATCTCCGAGATAGGCTATCAGTGTCATGTTTCCGGGCTGGGCAGGCAGACCGTAGCTTACTATATCCGCTCCAAGTGCTTTAATGGCTCCCGGTGTCAGATCATCCGGATCAACAGACATTCCGCCTGCAAATATCAGAAGATCCGCTCCTTTTTCAAGCATCTCTTTCGCGCTTTTTAACATCATGTCCGTATCATCGTCACAGATCGAAACCTCTAAAACTTCACCCGGAAAACAGGAGAGCTTCTTACGTACAACAGGCTCAAACAGGTCATCTATGCGCTTATTGTATATTTCCGATCCGGTAATGATAACTCCTGCCTTAAGCGGACGATACGGAAGTATCTCAAAAAGCCTGCTTTCGGAAAGGAGCTCTTCAGCCTTCTCTATCTGCTCCTTATCTGTATATAACGGAACGATCCTCATGGATGCAAGGCGGTCACCCTCTTCCACCCTGAAGTGATGAGGGATCGTTGATATCGTGATATCGCCGATACCGTTTATCTCCTCAAGCAGTTTTCTGTTCAGGACAAACATGCCCTTTGTATCCGATACGAGCACGACCTTCCCTTCCGAAGGTCCCTCGTAGTGAGCGCCATTTACTCCTGCCGCCTCAGAAAGCCTCAGAGCACACTCCTCCTCATGAAGCATTCCGGGCTCAGGATCCCCGACAAAGACAGTACGCTTTCCGATATCGAGAAGTGTCTGTATGTCAGCCTCTTCTATCACATGTCCGCGCTTAAAGACCGGCCCTTTATAGTCCTTACCCATTCCGGTCAGGTCATGGGAAAGCTTCATTCCCACAGCATCTTCTACCCTTATCTTTTTCATATCATAAATCCTTTCACGATATCCCCCGTTTTAATACCGTCTCCGGGCTTTACCATCACATACGCATTTGCGCCGGCTGCGGAGCTTATGACAACATTGCCCTGTGAAGTATTGTAATCAAAGAAGATCTCACCCTTTTCAAATTTCGTGCGGCCTCTTAAAAAACGAAGATTTCTTCCTTTAGCGGTAAAATCCGAGCAGATTCTCATCTCCGTAAGCTCATGCCTGTACTGCCCGTATCCTGCCATTTTTTTAAGGGCAGGCATGCACACACAATGAAGATTTGTAAGCGCGGATGCGGGATTTCCCGAAAGGGCGAGCATAAGCTTTGTGCTTTTTATCCCATATACGCAGGCCATCCCGGGCTTTATTGAAACGCCGTCTGTAAGTATCTCAAAGCCTGCATCCTCCATGACTTCAGGAATCAGATCATAGTCTCCTGCAGAGACTCCGCCGGTTGATATGATAACATCGCATTTCTTAAGACCTTCTTCTATAAGTCCCCTGATGCTCTCCCTGTTATCTGCGGCATGTCCGATAAAGCTTACCTTTGCGTTAAGCCCCCGAAGTGCCGAACTTATTATGTAGCGGTTGGAATCATGTATCATGCCCTCAGACAGTTCATTTTTCACATCGACAACCTCATCTCCCGTAGTAAGGATCCCGGCCCTGAGCCTTCTAAAGACCTTTGCCTGAGACATTCCGAGAGAGGAGATAATGCCCATGGCCCCCGGATCTATGACAGATCCTGCCTTTAAAACAACGCTTCCCATTTTTATGTCTTCTCCAGCTTCGATGATATTATCGCCGGGTGAATACTTCTTTTTTATCGTAACTGTTTCATCCGTAAAATCCGTATCCTCATACTTGCAGACCGAATCGGCTCCGTAAGGGATCGGACATCCCGTCATCAATCTTACCGCCGTACCGGATGTGACCTTTTTTTTGGACACTTCTCCTGCCCGTATATTATCGATCACCCTTAGAGTAACGTTTCCTTCGCCTGTTCTTACTGCATCGGTATCTTTACTTATGAATGCATAACCGTCATAGGGTGAACGTGCAAAAGGCGGTATGTTTATTCCGGCAGTTATATCCTCGGAAAGGATACGTCCGGAGAGTCTTTCAATATCAACTGACTTAGTCTTTACATAAGTCACCTGACTTATGAGCTTTTCCATCGCCTCATCGTAATCAGAGCTTTTCATGTCTTTCTTCCTTTCGATACAATGATCACTTACCGTAAACGACGGGGATCATTCATCCCGTTTACAAAATTGATCGCAAGCAGTACCACTGCCGATATCGCAATGTTGATGAGCACCCATTTATGCGCAAGAGCATCGTTATCGGTCCGCCATAACTGGTATACGGTAGTGGATATCGTTGCCGTCCTTCCGGGCGTATAGCCTGCTATCATGGTCGTTGCACCGTATTCTCCAAGGGCTCTCGCAAACGAAAGTACGGTCCCCGCAATGAGCCCTGTTTTGCAGTACGGCATGACGATCCGGAAAAAAATAAACGTATTGCTGAGTCCCAGAGTCTTTCCCGCCTGGGATAATGTCTCGTCAAAAGCTTCAAACGCTCCCCTTGCTGTCCTGTACATGAGAGGAAAAATAACAACCGAGGTAGCAAAGATCGCTGACCACCAGTTCATCGTTAGCTTTATATTAAATACTGACAAAAACCAGGCCCCGACAGGACGCCTCGGTCCAAGGAGTCTTAAAAGCAGATATCCGACAACCGTCGGCGGCAACACTAACGGCAGCGTAAAAATGCAGTCAAGTATACCTTTAACGGTACGCGGAAGCCTGATCGTATACCAGGCCGCCGCTGTACCGAGAACAAATATCACTGCCGTGCTTATTCCTGCTATACGCAGGGAATTGTACAGAGGATACAGATCCATAATAAACTCCAACCTTAAAGCTTACCTTAAGAAACGTTCATAAACGTTTTCTTAATTCAGGCAGGTAAATCCCACACTCTCAAACACTTGACTGCTCTCATCGGTGCAGAGATACTCAAGAAATGCTTTTGAAACATCGGGATTTTTTGATCCCTTTAACACGGCTGCAGGATATATGACCTTCCCGCACATCTCTTCGGTAGCCGTATCCACTGATTCAAGTCCTGCGGAAAAAGCATCCGTAGAATAGATGATACCGCAGTCCACTGCTGCCTCCGAAACCTGTGTGGTGACTTCCTTTACATTGCTTCCGTAGGTTATCACACCGTCAGATGCAAGTTCATCCTCGGAAAGCTCATAATATGCAAGGATCTTCTGCGTATACTGACCTACGGGAACATCCTCGTTACCCATGGCAAGAAGTATGCTCTTATCCTTAAGTCCTGCTGCCAGGTCATCATATGTATTGATGTTTTTGGGATTTCCCTCAGGCACCGCAAGCACCACCTTGTTCTCAAGCAGGTTAATGCGGGTGTCGGGATCGATGAAGTCAAGACCGTCGGGATTCTTTTCTGGATCAGCCGTAATGTCAAGCTGGTTCATCTGTTTGGGTGCTGCAGAGATGAACAGATCACAGTCGGCTCCCTCTTCGATCTGGGTCTTAAGTGTTCCTGAAGAATCAAAATTAAAGATCACGGATACGGACGGATCAAGCTCTTCATATGCCTTTCCGATCTCTGTAAGCGTCTCCGTCAGGGACGCTGCGGCAAACACTATGAGCTCGGTTTTGACAGGTACTGCGGCGCATCCGCCTAATACGCATGCGCAAACAGACAGCACTGTCAGAAATGCTGTTGCTCTTTTCATTTTTCGTCTCCTTTTCATAATGGAAGGCTGTTTGCTTTCGCTTGCAGCCCCGGGCCGGAATATCAGACAAACGGATCAAAAACCATTTATCCGGATTTTTTGTCGAATTTCCGGCCGGCCATATGACCATAGACCATAACCGGTCAAGTTACCGTCCTTAGGCCATAAGGCTCGAAGAGTGTTTTAAATTTATGCTCAGCCCGAAAGCGGGATTATCTTATCAGGCGGAATGCTTATGCACTGTGGGACCGTAAACTTCGCCTGATCCGAAAAGAGTTCCTTCGGAAGCTTCCACCATAACCCGTTTTCAAGCGTAACATACCTTTCAAATGGCAGATCAGACACACTTACCTGCCCGCATTTTATAACATTCTCTCCATGCTCTCCGGCAATGAGATCATGCGCCCTGATACCGATATGTGTTACGGTATCTTCAATCTCTTCATCCGTCACAAGCTCTGCATTATTCCAGTCAAGAGCCCTGACTCTGTGTTTATCAAGTCTTTCTATACGGCTTATGTTCTTGCATCCGGTAAGCCGGGCTGCTTTCGTGGTTTTAGGGTTTTTAAATACATCTTCTGTCTTTCCCTGCCCGATCACTTTTCCGTTATCCATTAACACCAGCCGGTCACACATCTGATACAGTTCATCCCTGTCATGGCTTACGATTATCGCCGTTTTGCCGCAGTCTTCAAGGATCTTTATAAGCTCAAGCCTCATCCCCTCACGCAGAAAGGCATCCATTGCGGAAAAAGGCTCATCAAGCAGCAGCAGATCAGGATCGTTAACAAGCATCCTTGCAAGCGCGCATCTCTGCTTCTGTCCTCCGGAGATCTCATGCGGACGGTGATCGCGGACTTCCCACAGTCCGGTCTTTTTGATCATCTCATCGCTTTTTGCTATGTATTCGGGTCTGTTCCAGTTCTTTGACACACCGCAAAGAGCGGCATGGATGTTTTCCCTGACTGTCATGTTCGGAAACAGCGCGTACTCCTGAAACAGATAACCGGTCTTTCTTTTCTGGGGAATGATATCGATCTTTTTTTCATGATCAAACATCACCCTGTCATCAAAGGTTATCTGTCCTTCATCGGGTCTTACAAGTCCGGCTATTGATTTGAGCGTAAGGCTCTTACCGCAGCCGGAAGCCCCGAGGATCCCCGTCCTCTTATTTCCTGTTTCAAAAGCCGCGTCAAGCTCAAAGTCCTTATATTTCTTTTTAACGGATACCTTTATATGCATATGACAGATCCCTTATCTCTGTTCTTTAGAAGGATCCGTTTTCCCGCACTCACTAACATCACCGCGCAGTATCCTGATCCCGTGTTCTATCCCTCCGAGTATATATCCGAGACATTCCCTTACTGCCTTCGGACTGCCCGGAAGATTCACTATTATACTGTGCCCTCTTATGACGCTTGCTCCCCTTGAAAGCATAGCCCGGTCAGTGACCTCAGCCGATCTAAACCTCATATATTCAGCTATCCCGGGTGCATTTCTTTCGGCAACCTCAAGGGTAGCCTCCGGAGTCGTATCCCTTACGGAAAAACCTGTTCCTCCGCTTGTAACGATGAGTTCGGCCTGCCTTTGATCACACAGTCTTATCAGCTCACTCTTAAGTTTTTCCTTATCATCCGGTATGAGTATCCTCTCTATGACCTCATATCCGGCCTCCGTCAATATCCTCTCGGCTTCAGGACCGCTTGCATCTTCTCTCTCTCCCGCATAGCCCTTGTCGGAAAGCACTATAACGGCCGCAGAAAAAGCCCTGTCCGGGTCAGGCGCACATACAGTGACCTCATCTCCCGGACACACCGTTCCGCCGTTTAGAACTTCCGCAAACATACCTTTTCTTGGCATTATGCAATCCCCGACCCTTTGATATATTGCGCAGTGGCTGTGGCATTCCTTTCCCTTCTGGGTGATCCGCAGACTGACCTCTCCGCTTTTCCCGGAAATAATAAGAGTGCTTCCTACAGGAAGGGATGAGACATCGATTCCGTCTATGATGAGATTCTCACCGAAATCCCCGTCTTTTACGGATGCCCCCTTTTTGTTAAATTCATCGATCACCAGAGCCGACAAGAGGCTTACCTGTCTGTGCCAGTTTCCCGCATGCGCATCGCCTTCAATCCCATGATCCTTGACAAACACGGCAGAATCCACGGGATGTTTTGCCACACCTTTTTTTTCACTTATGCAGACAGCCTTAACTTTTCCCTTGCCTAGATCCATGATCATCCTCCGATCGCCGACATTGCATGCTTTTCAGTCACGTTATCCTCATGTAAAAAATCATGACCGAAAGGCTTTTCCAAAATGGTTTCTTTAATTACGCAAGTCAGCTTTTCATATCTGTCTGAAGCCGATCCTGCAGATCTTAATATACCCTTCAGATCCGCTCCTTTATCATAACAAAGACAGCTCTTTAAAAATCCTTTTGTGGTAAGCCTGACCCTGTTGCAGTCAGCACAGAATCTGTCGGAAATAGCACTTATAAAGCCGGTTTCACCCATATGACCCGGTATCTTATAATACTTTGCGGGACCGTTTCCGTCACTGTCCGAAATGACAGCATCAGGATAAGTCTCTAAAAACCGGCTTATCAGATCCTCATGGGAGATCGAGGGATAATCCTTTGCAAAACCTATCGGCATGAGTTCGATGAACCTGACACATACATTTTTATCCTTTGCAAAGTCTATAAGTCCCGATACATCTTCGTAGGGATCTGAGTATTCCCCGGTTTTTGGATCTTTTATCTTTCCCGTTACCGCATTTATCTTTACTCTGAGACCTGCCGATATACAAGCCTTAACGCCCGAAAGGACCTTAGACAGTCCGTCACATCCCGTAACCCATTTATATCTTACCGGATCAAGTGTATCTATGCTTATGTTTACCCCGTCTATGCCTGCTTTGCAAAGATCCGGAAGATACTCCGCAAGAAGCAGTCCGTTTGTGGTAATGTTAACCTCTTTTACGCCATTTATTCCTTTAAGGATCGCAACCAGATCGCAGATCCCCCGTCTTACAAGAGGTTCTCCGCCCGTAAGCCTGATCTTTGAGATGCCAAGATCCGCCATACAGCTTACTGTTTCAGCTATCTCCTCAAAGGTGAGGATATCCTTCATGTCTAGATGTTCAATATCCGAAGGCATGCAGTATCTGCAGCGCATGTTGCATTTATCTGTTACGGATATCCTTGCATAATCTATCTCTCTTCCAAATCCATCCTTCATCTCAGTCTCCAGATCTCACTCAGTATATACCGTATACCCATCCGGCCATGCCCGTCCGATAAGCTTGATACCCTTATCCTTTGCAAGTTCTATCGCTTCAAAGCTTGGACAGGACTTTGATGCGATAAGTGAGATCCCTGCATTTACAAGCTTTATGACCGTATCATACTGCATCCTCCCGGAACTGAAGATCATGCATTCAGACAGATCGATGCCGTTAAGCAGTGCATATCCTATCACCTTGTCTATGGCGCAGTGTCTGCTTATATCATCCCTTATGCACAATACTTCATTACCGGCCCCGATCATCGCCGTATGTGAAGCCGATGTGTATGTATGGATCCCCTCATGATTTGAAAAAGCATTTACAAGATCATATATCTGATCCGGACTGTACGATATGCCATCCTTGCGGATGTTTTTTCGGATATCCTCTGAATCTGTTTTTTTACAAAGGATAACCCGTACATCCGTCTTATCTTCATTAAAAACAAGTGCCTCTACATCCTCTGCACTCTTTATAAGGCCTTCACCGCATAAAAAACCGTACACCAGCTCGGAAAGATCCGAGCCGGTGCAGGTTATTTTTCTGCTTAAGTCCCCGACCGTGATCGTGAGAGAGTGTTCACATATGACACATTCATCGATCTTTTGGACATAAGCTATGGTATTAAGCTTTATGCATTCTTCTTTTGTCATCAGAGTATTTCTTTCATCACAGCTTTTCCACTCTGACTGCGCAGACCTTGTACTCAGGTATCCTTGCAAAGTCATCAAGTGCGGCATTTGTCAGTACATTGACAGGCGAATCCGGGAAATGGAACGGCATCCAGGTCTCTCCCTGTGAAACCTTCCTTCCGACCCTTGCCTTAGCTGTTATATCACCTCTGCGGCTAATGACTTTGACTGTCTCGTCATTCTTGATGCCAAGCCTGTCCGCATCGGCAAAGTTGATCTCGATAAATCCTTCGCCTGCTATATCCATAAGTCCCGGAGCTCTTGCAGTCATTGCGGCTGCATTGTACTGATAGAGGATACGTCCCGTCATCAGGATGAACGGATATTCCTCATCGGGAAGCTCATTTGACGGCTTGTAGACAGCCGGATATAACAGAGCCCTTCCTCTTGCGGGACCATTTGCATGCATGATGGGCGTTCCCGGATGATCCTTATCCTTACAAGGCCACTGTAAGGTCTCGCCGGCATCCAGTCTTGCATGGCTGATGCCTCCAAAGCTGGGAGTTACGGATGCTATCTCATCCATGATCTGCGCACTTGTAAGATGTGGCTGTTTATATCCCATCGCATTCATGAGATCAATGATGATATCCGTATCAAGCCTCATGTCACCCTTAATGGTAACAGCCTTTCTTATCCTCTGGACTCTTCGCTCGGTATTGGTAAATGTCCCTTCCTTTTCCGCATAGCTTACACCCGGGAGGATGACATCGGCATACTCTGCCGTCTTGGTCATGAACAGCTCCTGTATCACAAAAAAGTCAAGACTCTCAAGGGCCTTTATAATATGGTGGGTATCAGGATCGGATACGACCGGATCTTCTCCGCATATATACAGTCCTTTGATCTTCCCTTCGATCGCCGCGGGGAATACATCGGTTGCCTTAAGACCCGGGTTGGGATTTAGTTCCACACCCCATGCCTTCTCAAATTTCTTTCTTACTTCCTCGTTATCGACCTTCTGATAACCGGGATAATCCGTAGGAAGAGCACCCATATCGCAGGCACCCTGCACGTTGTTCTGTCCTCTTAAAGGATTGACGCCACAGCCGCTCTTTCCTATCTTTCCGCACAGAACAGCCATATTGGACATACACATAACACCCTCGGTACCTGTGGAATGCTCAGTAACACCGAGACAGTAAATGATCGGAGCTTTCTTTGCCGTAGCATACATTCTGGCAGCTTCTATAAGCCTGTCAGGATCGATATGACATATCTCACCGACCTTCTTTGGAGTGTATTCCTCCACAAGTGCTTTCAGCTCTTCGAAGCCTTCCGAATAATCTCTTATATAATCATGATCGATAAGATCCTCTTTGATCATGACATGCATCATTCCGTTTGCAAGGGCCACATTGGTACCGGGTCTTATCTTAAGGTGTATATCAGCCTGCTTCGAAAGACCTATGTCTCTCGGATCTGCCACGATGAGTCTGGTGCCGTCCTTAACAGCCCTTCTGATCTGCATCCCGACAACAGGATGTGCTTCTTCCGGATTGGAGCCTATTAAGAATATACAGTCGACATCATGGGTGATATCATGTATCGGATTGGTCATGGCACCTGAACCGAGAGTCTTTGCAAGACCTGCAACCGTTGCGGAATGGCATACTCTTGCACAGTTGTCCGTGTTATTGTTTCCAAAGCACGTCCTGACCATCTTCTGCACCATGTATACATCTTCGTTTGCAGAACGTGAGCAGGCAAAGCCGGCAAGCGATTCCTTCCCGTATTTTTCCTTTATCTCCATTAAACGTTTTGCAGTGTAGCTTATGGCTTCTTCCCAGGTTGCCTCATTAAACTTGCCGGTAGCCCTGTCCTTAATGAGCGGCTTTGTGAGACGGTCCTTTGAATGGATAAAATCAAAGCTTCCGGATCTTCCCTTTACGCACAGTCTGTTGTGGTTCGAAGGTCCGTTTGAAGGCTCGACGTTTACTATCTCATCACCCCTTACCACGAGATAATACTGGCATCCCGTAGCACAGTGAGGACAGGTGGTCAGCACCTTCTTTACTTCCCAGTCCCTGTATTTTGTTTCGCGCTTTAAGGTAAGTGCACCGGTAGGACATACACTCGCACAGTTTCCGCAGGTCTCACAGCCTTTTTCCTTGTAATCGCTCCCAAACGGTGCATCTACTACATGGAAAACACCTGAACGGCTGTTTTTAAGTGCTCCGTTACAGGCAATATTATGACAGACACTGATGCAGCGCATGCAGTGGATACACTTGCTGGGGTCATAGCTTATGTACGGATTTGCATCAAGCTTCGGAAGCTTGTTTTCGATCTTGTCTCTTGACCCGGAATGCTCTGCATGCTCCACTCCGAAACGGATGCAAAGACTCTGCAGCTCACAGGTACCGTTTGCGGGACAGCTCATGCAGTCAAGGTTGTGATTTGAAAGTATCAGCATTAACATGCTTTTGCGGTACTCAGTTATCGTGTCCGAATCCGTTTTTATCACCATGCCGTCATTTGCCTTGGTACGGCATGCGGGAAGCAGGCTTTTGTATCCTTCCACCTCGACAACGCACAGACGGCAGCTTCCTATATCACTTACTCCCTCCAGATAACAGAGCGTCGGAATATATATGTTGTTTTTTCTGGCAATATTCAGAATTGTGGTGTTTTCTTCGGCAGAGTATGACCTGCCGTCTATCGTAACGTTTATCATTCTCCTCTGCCTCCTTCCATGGCTCCGCACCCGTAGTGATCGCACCGTAAGCATCTGCCGGATTCACGCATGGCTTCCTCATAGGTCATTGACATTTCCACAAAGTTGAAATTGTCTTTTCTCTCAACCGGATCCTCTTGCTCGATCTCGGCTCTTCCCGTAGGTATACACGGATTGGGATAGGCAGGCGGGATCTCGGGCTTGCCTCCTATCTTGTGATGATAACCGAGATATTCATCTATATTGACCGCTGCCACCTGTCCGGCTGCTATCGCATTTATGGCAGTTGACGGACCGGTAACACAGTCGCCTCCTGAGAACACGCCCTCCATTTCCGAAACAGTACAGGTCTCATCGGCGATGATACGGCCCCGGTTTACGGGCACTCCTTCATTCTCAAAATCAGCCACATCACTTCTCTGGCCGACTCCAAGGATCAGATAATCACATTTGAAACGGTAAGGATAGTTGCTTGAATCCTCTGTGGTCATCATTCCGAATTCATCATATTCGGCAACTATCTCAGGCTGCAGCCAGACAGATCTTACTTCGTTCGTCTCCTTGTCTGCTTCTATATGAAGGAATGACAGAAGCGTCCTGAATCTGACACCCTCCTGCATGGCTCCTTCGATCTCCTCGAAAAGTGCCGTGTAATCATCCCTTTTTCTCGTAAACACGTGGATCGATCCGGCACCAAGTCTTACTGCGGTCCTTGCTGCATCCATTGCAACATTTCCTCCGCCGATAAGAGCCACCTTCTTGCCATTCAGATCAGGCGGATTTCCGTTAGCCACAAGCTGCAGAAAATCAGCTGCAGGTATTACATTTTTGGCATCTGAATTCTCCATCGGCATACGGTTTCCAAGCTGGGCTCCGATACCTAAAAATACCGCATCGTGATCCTTTCTTATCTTCTCAAAGGTAATATCCCTTCCGATCTTTGTCTTATAATGCATCCTTATATCGCCTGCTTTTATTATCGCAGCGATATCCTGATCGAGCCTCTCCTTCGGAAGACGGTATTCGGGAATACCGTAACGGAGCATTCCGCCGGCCTTTTCATGCTCTTCATATACATCTACCGTATGTCCCATAAGAGAAAGATAATAAGCCGCCGTCATTCCGGAAGGACCTGCTCCCACTATCGCGACCCTCTTTCCTGTCTTAACGTTTGCAACAGGATTTTCCACGGTATCTGCCGCAGCATTGTCAACCGCATATCTCTTCAGTCCTCTTATGTTGATCGGGTCATCCACAAGAGACCTTCTGCACTTCCTCTCACAGGGATGTTCGCATACAAATGCACAGGCGGTAGGGAACGGATTCTTTTCACGTATCACCTGTACGGCTCCGGCATAGTTTTCTTCCTTTATCATTGCTATATATCCGGGAACATCGACATGAGCGGGACAGAGAGTTATGCAGGGCGTGGTCTGAATGACGTTCTCAACACACTTTCTTCTCTTTATATGGCTCTCATATTCATCTGCAAAATCCGTTAACGAATCAAGAATGAGATTTGCACCGACAACACCCACCGCACAATCGGCAGTCTTTGCTATCATGCGGCACTTTTCTTCCATTTCCTTT
Organism: Lachnospiraceae bacterium; assembly: GCA_024699595.1. The sequence continues at coordinate 14,238 of JAILPG010000104.1, forward strand.
AGGGTATCCTCTGTGGCATCACCGTTCAAAATGGATTTAAGGAAAAAATCCACTTCACCAAGCCCGTCACGACAGGGTACGCACTTACCGCATGACTGGTTCATGGATATGTGAAGAAGTGACCGATACAGCGCAAGCGGACACATCCCCGGAGGATAAGATGTCATTCTGGAATGAAACTTCCTTAATACAACATCTATCCTTTCATTCATATTTCCTCTTTTTGCGAGTTTCTGCATGTTTCCCTCCCTGTTTTGCGATTTTTCTTCGCCTTTTCTATGACTTTCTTATAGGGCATTATCATACCCTTTGTCATGCTTCCTCCCATCTTTTTTCTGAGCTTTGGATTACTCATTATTGCACCGACTGCATACATTCCGATGATGGTACCGGGATGTTTCTGGGGAAAATCATAGAACCCGTGTTTTTTGTAAAACCGGTGATCCTCCCTCATCATTCCCTGCATCCTGTAGATCAGATCCCTGAATATCTTAAGGCCACCAACACCGTAGAAATCCGCCGGCTGGCTGTAATCATGCCTTAGTGCGTAAGCAGTCTCCTTTGCAAGATCATCCAGTGCCCTGTCTGTATCGTGTTCATTTGAAGCGATACCTGTAAGGTAATTATTCCCCACCTGGGCACGGGCTTTAATGACAAGCTTAAGATTGTTCTCTAAAGAAACAGCACCATCCACTATGTATCCAACCGGCTTACCCATCGTAACGGTCCTGTGCCCGTTGCAGAACTGCCTGTCATCATAGAGCTTAAAAGTGTATCCCATGGAGTGGTCTTTTATACTGAACGCATATATAGTTGCATCTGCCGTCTGTATGTTATTTCTAAGAAGATCATCAAAGCCGTCCTTATATACGCATTTTCCTTCTGATGCGCAGTTAAAGCACCCAAGGCATCCTCCCGCAAAAGGAAATCCGCTCAGGTCAACGGTCTCACACTGATACGGGACTGATCTTTTAAAGCGGTCGATCATCATGCCAAGAGCACTTTTCTCATCAGTCATATCGGTAACGATCACTATTCTTTTTTCCGTACTTTTGTTTCCTGCCTCACCTTCCGGCACAATGACACTCACCGGCTTAAAATCTGCCTTTAACAAAGGTTCACGGTCATATGTGTCATTTTTTGTACACCAAAGTACATGTCTGAAGAAAGAGAGGGCATCGCGTCTGCCTTTTTTATCAAGCAGATCTTCCATATCCGCCGACAGACCGTTTATGTATTTAAGCCCCAGATCCTTACAGTTCTCTCTAATGAACTCATGCGCCGTAACATCATAGAAATGCTTGGAGGTTGTGATCTGTGTGGCATATTTACCGGTAAGATCGATGTCATGCTCCTTTATAAGCTCGATAAAACGGTGAAGCTGTGATGGCACCAAAAAAGTGTATACGGGATAACAGAACAGGATCAGGTCAGCCTTTTTTAACATCTCAAGAGTCTCGCTAAAATCTTTCTCAATGGCCTTTATCTTCTGTCCTGCATTGATAAATGTGTATTCGTGCCTGCCAAAATATTCTTTTATAAACAGTACTGTCTGTAAAGTTACACTGTCATCACCCGAAGGTGACCCGTTGATCACAAGAATGTTCATATCATTCAAACTCTATCGTACCAGTAGGCTTAGCCGTAACATCATACAGGCATCTGTTTATGCCTTCCACTTCATGGGTGATCCTGTATGATATCTTTTCCAGAAGCTCCCAGTCTATTCTTTCAATGGTTGCCGTCATTGCATCCTTTGTATTTACGGCACGGATTATGCATACCCACTCAAAGGCCCTCTTTCCGTCCTTTACACCGGTTGCCTTCATATCAGGCACAACGGTAAAATACTGCCATACCTTTTTATCAAGACCGGCATTTTTGAATTCCTCACGAAGTATCGCATCGGATTCGCGAAGTGCATTAAGACGGTCTCTGGTGATCGCACCCGTGCATCTTACGCCAAGACCCGGACCCGGGAAGGGCTGTCTGTTAACCATTTCATCTGGAAGTCCGAGTGCTGCTCCGACTACTCTTACCTCATCCTTAAATAAAAGCTTTAAGGGTTCCACAAGCTCCATTTTTACCTCATCAGGAAGTCCTCCCACATTGTGATGAGCCTTGATCCCGTCCTTGCTCTCAAGGATATCGGGATATATGGTTCCCTGCCCAAGGAATCCGACACCCTCGATCTTTGCCGCCTCTTCATCAAAGACTTTTATGAATTCGCCGCCTATGATCTTTCTCTTCTGTTCGGGATCCGATACTCCGGCAAGCAGATCAAGGAACCTGTCAGTTGCGTCAATATATACAAGATTTGCATGTAACTGCTTTTTGAACACATCTATTACCATTTCGCTCTCACCCTTGCGCATGAGTCCATGATTTACATGAATGCAGGTAAGCTGGTCACCGATGGCTTTTATTAGAAGAGCTGCAACAACGGATGAGTCCACGCCGCCTGAAAGGGCAAGCAGTACCTTTCCGTCACCGACCTGCTTTCTTATGAGTCCGATCTGCTCATCGATAAACTTATCAGCCTGTTCCTTGGTCTCTATCCTTTCCATGGAATCGGGTCTGATATTTTCGCTGTTTGAATAATAATCGCTTCTTGAATCTGCCATAATGTTCTCCAATCTTAATTGTGTTATAATTACCGTAACAGCTTCTATCCGTTCGCGATAAGAATGCGTCTTACATGGATATTATTATAGCTTATCGGGAGTTGCGTTAGCAACTGAGAAGTGTTCTTTAACTTCTCGTACAAATATGATCATCAGAGGAGGTATTTTATGGACAAAAAGGCAATGTATTCATTAAGCTACGGTCTGTTTGTGATATGTGCAAACATGGACGGAAAGGACAACGGCTGTATCACGAACACGGCTATTCAGGTGACAAGCGAACCAAACAGGATATCCGTTGCCATAAACAAAGGCAATTATACCCATGACATGATAAAGTATACGGGGCTATTTACCGTATCCGTATTAAGCGAAGCAGCAGACTTTGAGCTGTTTAAGCACTTCGGCTTCCAGTCGGGAAGGGATGTTGACAAGTTCGCTGATTTTACTGCCTGCAAAAGAGCATCAAACGGAACAATGATCATCACAAAGGGAACAAATGCCTATATCAGTGCCAAGGTGGTAAAAGAAGTGGATCTCGGAACCCATACCCTGTTCATCGCTGACGTTACGGATATGGATGTGCTTTCGGATGTACCTTCCGCAACCTATACCTACTATCAGTCAAACATCAAGCCAAAGCCCGAGGCAGTCGGAAAGACAGCAGACGGTCAGACCGTATGGCGCTGCAAGATCTGCGGATATGAATATGTCGGAGAAGAGCTTCCCGATGACTTCATATGTCCGATATGCAAGCATCCCGCTTCGGATTTTGAGAAGGTAACCAAGTAAACTGTGCTCAGGTACCATCGTAAATATATTAAATGCATTGGCTATTTTAAACTTTATGGTTGACAAGAGAATGTTTGTTCGATATAATTCAATTATAGAACATTTGTTCCCTCGGAGGCCAGATATATGTCAGAACTGAAAGATGTCATAACTTCATACAACAGCCTGTCATTCAGTGACCGTATAGTGTTTTATACTACCATCACTAATGATATAACGGTTTCAGATGACATACAGTCATTTCTGATAGAAAAGCGGCTTAACGGAGAAGGATCATGTATCTGCTGCGAGGGGACGCATGTTGTAAAGAACGGGAAGCGTAAGGACGGTATACAGAGATATCTGTGCCGCGACTGCCACAGATCTTTTATCCCCGGTTCTGATTCCGTGACTTCACGTACACGAAAACCCCTTTCTGTATGGGCTGCATACTTAAAGTGCATGATGGATCAGAAGACGCTCAGGAAGTCCTCTGAGGAATGTCATATCTCAATGGCCACGGCGTTCACATGGCGTCACAAGATACTCGATACTTTAAGCGGACTTACAGAGAAGACATACCTGACAGGGACCGTCGAAGCCGATGAAACGTTCTTCAATGTGTCATTTAAAGGGAACCACAGGAAAAGCCTTGATTTTTCGATGCCCCGTAAGGCACACAGGCGCGGAAACGATGTCCACGTAAAAGGGCTGTCATCTGAAAAGATATGCGTCCCCTGTGCGGTAGACGATACCGGCATGTCCTGTGCAGGAGTAGGTAAGCAGGGAAAAATAAGTTCGGAATGTATCAAACGGATCCTCGGGGACAGGATCGCCCCACACACCATACTCTGTACAGACAGGGAGCGTGCATATATCGATCTTGCCAGCCGGAACGGCCTTACACTGATACAGATGGATACGGACAGCCGCATAAACAGAAAAGACGGGAAAATCTGTGGCATACAGCGTATAAATGCATATCACAGCCGTCTGAAGCTTTTTATCAGAAAGTTTAACGGCATGTCAACAAAGCACCTTGGTAATTATATCGTATGGAACGCTCTCCTATCAGGAAATCACAGGAGCAGCAAGACCTTCTTTGACCAGTTGTGGGGACAGCTTTTGTGTGCCAGGATCACGATATATGGACGTGATATCCCGGGGAGACCTCCTCTTCCTGTTGTGGTCTGAATACAGTGTACCTGATGTGCCTTTGATAAACCAACTGGAATGTGAAGCAACAGGGGCAAGCCACAGATCCTTAAAAATACTTAAGTTCCCTGTTGGTTCACATGGAAGGCGGTAGGGCAAGCGGAAGCGCGCCAGAGGGAGGCAGATACCATGATACTTACCGAGGAGCACAGGATAAAACGGAGCCGACATAAGGAACTGTTCAGAATGATCGACGGATACTGTTATCGTGCAAAGAACCTGTCAAATTCAGTCCAGTACCTGATCTGTCAGAGCTACAGGATCCATCAGAAGCTTAGGAACAACGATGTCCTTGATCCCTGGGAAGATGAAATGGCAGAAAACATCAACAGAGGGATCGCAGTATATAATACGAGGGACAAAAGTAAAAGCCTGAGGCCGGTCGATGGGGATAACGGCTATATCGCGGATGCATATTTCTTAAGCTGGTACATGAAGACTCATGACGTCTACAAAGTGATGCCCTACGCCACCTGCAGCCAGATATGCATACAGGAAAAATGCAGACAGTGGAAGTCGTTCTATAAAGCTTTAGCTGAATACAAAAAAGATCCGGATAAGTTTCTCGGACGCCCTAAAAGGCCCGGATATCTTGACTCCCAAAACGGCCGTGAGAGCCTTGTGATCACAAGCCAGAACTTCTCCATATCAGAGGATGGTCATATCACTATGCCGGGATTTCTAAAGGAGATAAAGATAAAGGCAAGACACAGGCAGGTAAGACAGATAAGGATAAAGACAGACCGGGACAGCATACGGATCCTTCTCATGTATGAGAAAGGAGAAGAAAAACACAGAGAGGGCGGAAATGTCATGGGGATAGCACCCGGAGTGGACAACCTTGTCACTGCAAGTCTCTCATCAGGAGGTGCACCTGTCATCATGACATTTCCGCCCTCTCTGTGTTTTTCTTCTCCTTTCTCATACATGAGAAGGAT
>JAILPG010000222.1 GCA_024699595.1 Lachnospiraceae bacterium
TCAATGTATATAGACCTTGTTGAAGATACAACGGGAAGCCTTAACATATCCGAGATATCCGAAGAGGATGTTCAGGCGGAGCTTAAATATACAGACTGGAGAAACATGATCGTAAACGTTATCGGCAAGGATGACCAGGCTTTGTTCATGGAGCGGTCCGATCCCGAATATCTCAAGAAGATGTTCAATCCGGGACGCACATCAAGCTTTGACTGCCTGATGCAGAACCTTGAAGGCGTTTATATCTGGGTAAAGCTGATCTTTTCAAGGATCGAGACCGGTAATCCCGATGATTACAAATATGTATTCATGGTACAGAACATCCATGAGGAAGCTACCGCGATGTTTACGTCCCTTAAGAAACTCAGCGATATGGCCCTTACGGATTCCCTGACCGGTGTGTTTAACAGAGGCAAGATCGAGACTTCGGCAAAGAATGCCATTAAGGAAAGGGGCGATAAGAAAGATCCCCTGTCCATGATGATCATAGACATTGATTATTTCAAGTCGGTTAATGATGAACACGGACATGCGGCCGGAGACAAAACACTTAAGCGGTTTGCCAATATCATTACCGGCCTGTTTAAAGAAGAAAAGACGGATATAGGGCGCTGGGGCGGCGAGGAGTTCGTTGTGATATGCCATGACAGGAATCTTGAGGAAACAGTTGCCCTGGCCGAAAAGTTAAGGTCAACGGTAGCTGATACATCCATGCCGGGCGCTAAAAGGATCACCTGCAGCATAGGTGTCACCGAAGTTAAGGAAAACGACAGATTTGAAGATGTGTTCGAACGCATGGACAAGGCCCTGTATGCGGCTAAATCAGACGGAAGAAACAGAGTGGAGGCAGGCTGAGCCGGCCTCCACATTTTTCTTTTCGACAGGTTCTTTTGTGTAAAGACTGACAGTCAGAATGTTCATGCCAGGAAGATTCTGCGGATACAGCAGATTAATAACCCGTATTTGCCGTATATAAGCGATACGGGTTTTTCGTGACAGGGGTTTTATTTCCCGGGAAGGTACCGGTATGATGAATCTGAAATTAAGGACCAAGATCCTTCTTACAAGTATCATATGTGCGGTTTCAGCCCTGGTTATACAGGCGATTCTTTTTCAGAGAACATCTTCGCGTCTGATATATTCCCAGGCGGAACGGGAAAGCTATCAATCCCTGCAGAACATGCAGAATGAACTGGAAGCCTTTTTCAGGGGAATAGAAACCAGTATAATTTATATCTATAAGGATGCAGCCTTTTTAGAGGATCTTTCTGCCGGAAAAGATCCGGAGGAGATGAAAAAGGAATATTATTCCCGTGCGGAAGACCTCGCCACCGACAGGTTTGAGACTTCTGACGGCGTGCTGGCTTTGTATATCTATACCGCGGATCATAAGATCATAAGCACATACCGGAAATTCAGGAATCCCATACACAAATATCCCGGGGATATTTACGAAAATACAGATGAGGCAAAAGACCGGCCCGATCCGTATAATTCCGAAAGAGTACGCTCATATGTTGCGTCTGACAGAAACACGATGCTTATCTCGGGTTATCATCATACAGGGCTAAGGCGTGATATTATAAGATTTGTTGTCAAGCTACATCAGATGAATAAAAGAGATGACAGGATAGGTTATGTTGTCTGTGACGTAGACAGCAAGGTCATCCTAAGGATCATGTCAAAATATACCATCAGTTATAATACCTATACGTGGCTGGAGGCCGGAGGGGATATTCCCATCTGTGCTATTGAAAATACCGATGAGATTGACCGGAACAGCTTTCAGGAGATATGCGCCCTGATAGAAGCAGGACAGAGTCCGGATAAGGACAATAAGCTGGGAGGAATTGTTCTGTTCAGCGTTCCGCAGGAGAAATACGATCTTACCGCCTATTCCCTGGCACCACAGAGCATTCTCAGGGAAAACCAAAGGCTTTTAAGCAGGAACCTGGTCTTTATCGCGATCATTATGGCGATCCTTCTCACACTTCTGTTTCTCTATGTTACAAAATCCCTCACAAGGCCGCTTGAGCAGCTTTCGGAAACGGCAGCCAGGATCGGGCAGGGAGAAACAGAGCTAAGGATTTCCTATAGAAGTGAAGATGAGATCGGGAAGCTTGGCGAAGAATTTAATCATATGCTGGACGAGCTTCAGGAGCTTATCAGAAAACAGTATGAATATGAGCTTTTGAAGAATCAGGCGGAATACAGATCTCTTCAGGCACAGATCAATCCTCATTTTCTGTACAACACCCTGGATACCATGAGCAGTATCGCAAGCATACAGAACTGCGACATTGTGAGCAGACTTTGTGACTGCCTGTCCTATCTTTTCAGGTACAGTCTTGATACCGGGCATCCTTATGCTACCGTGGCCATGGAGATCAATCATCTCAAGAACTATATTTTTATTATGAATGTAAGGATGAGGGATGAGATATCATATAATTTTGATATCGAGGATGCAGTGTTAAAGGACGTTATTCCCAGGATAACGATCCAGCCTCTTGTGGAAAACGCCGTAAACCATGGCCTTAAAAACAAACATGGTGAGAAGTGGATAAAAATAAGCGCAAATGCAGTGGACGGACATCTCTGTATTATCGTCGAAGATAATGGGGTCGGGATGGATACGGAGGCCATTAACAGAAGACTTTCGGAGAATGATAAGGGACTGACGGATTCCGGAAAGTCTATCGGCATATACAATATCAATGCCAGACTGAAAATGGTTTATGGTGATGAATATGGCTTAAGGCTTGAAAGCAAGCTTGGAGAGGGCACAAAAGCAAGGATAGAGATACCGGAGAGATTGCTGGATGAGATATTATGACCTTTTAATAGCTGATGATGAATACTGGATCAGAGAAAAACTGAGGACTGTTCTTCCCTGGGAGAATTATAATATCCGCTTTATGAAGCCTGCGGAAAACGGAGAGGAGGTATTGAAGCGGCTTGAGACCGAGAACTGTGATATTCTTATAACAGATATAAACATGCCCTTTGTAAACGGGACAGAGCTTATTAAAAAGGTAAACGCAGCATATCCGGATATCGTGATATTTGCCCTGAGCGGATATGATGATTTTATATACGTTAAGGAGGCTCTTACATTAGGCGCGGTTGATTATCTTTTAAAGCCTGTCAATAAGATAGACCTGATACCTGTTGTTTCCAGGGCGCTGGAGATCATAGCAAGGCGAGAAAATGAAAAAGAACAGGCACTTAAGACTTCTTCTTTTATCAGCGATATGGAGCTTAGCTCTTTGGTTGAGAAGGAGCCCGCCAGCTTTAATATAAAGGGCGGATTAGGCACGTTAGAGGAAACTTCCGGCTACAGTCTTATCCTGATCAAGCTGCATGATATGGCCGGGTTTGCAGCAAAAAACCGATATAATATAAATGCCCTCTCATATACCATAAAGTCAGAGATCAGGAAACTGTTAACCGAGAAGGATGCGATAGTTTTTAATTATATCTATCGTAAAAACGAGTTTATTGTTCTGAGCCGTACGGAACGTGAAAAACTGTCGCCCGTTCTCGCAGAAGTGGAGAAGGCGCTGTCGGAGAAGGTGCAGAGCCCGGTAACGATAGCTGTAAGCATCAGGGGCTATAATATGGATACCCTGCACGAAGCCTATCTCGAGAGTGTTTCCGCACTTATGACCAGAGAGTATACACGGGATAATAAGATCATATATTATGCGGATATCAGTGAGCAGATCAATAAAGAGGTTGGAAGACGGAATGATGCTTCGGTCATTCAGGGGATAAGATCCCTTTATCAGTCGGAAAATGAGACAGCGCTCCGGCTGTTTATCAGAAATGAATTAAGGCTTTCAGGGGATCAGCAGGACAGCTCAAAGAGCTTTAAGTATCTTGAGATAAAACAGGCCGTAAAGAAGGTATGCCAGGCGCTGATAGAATGCTCCCTTGGCAGATTAAGCCCAAAAGAGTCCGGGGAGCTGGAGACTGAGACTGAGCGGATCGACAAGGAACTGGAGCATCTGGATGTAAACCGGGTATCCGCGGCTATGGACAGCTTTGTCGCAATGTCCTTTCCCGCTCAGCGCAGTGATGAGAGCGGAAGCATGAAGGAAATTGTGAGGAAGATGAAGGAATATATAGAGGCCAACTACTTTGAAGAACTGTCACTGAATTCGCTGGCGGAGCAGTTTAACGTGGAAAACTCTTATTTATCAAGGTGCTTCAAGCAGGAAGCCGGAATGAATCTGACGCAGTATATTACAGGCCTTCGCATGAAAAACGCAGAAAGGTATATGGAGGAAGGTGCGGCAAGCCTGACGGAGATCGCCTTTATGGTCGGTTACGATGATTACGGTTATTTTAACCGTGTATTTAAGAAATACTTTGGGATCAGCCCCAGCGAATACAGAATGTCAAAAAAGTCTAACTGATTTTTTCAATTTTGTCCTAACAGATGGTTTTTTAAAGTAGTAAGGTTATTCTGCAAGGTGAGCTGCCTTACGGGGCAGCTACGGGTATATGTGATGACAGGAGGAAAAAGGATGAAAAAGAGAATACTCAGTTTGTTTTTGGGAGCGGTTATGACAGGTTCATTACTGGCAGGCTGTGTGGTACCTGCAGGTACGGCGGCTCCGGCAGATAACGGCGGGGCGGAAGCGGGACCGGATGAAAAGGTTACCCTGACAGTACTTGCGGGGCAGTCGACAACAGATGCGGGAATCGAAGATATGATCGATGAGGCCCTTGCCAGGAAATATCCCAATATTACGCTGGAGTGGGAATGTGTAGGATGGGACGGTGAATTTCATCCGAAGATGCAGCAGTATCTCCAGACAGGAGTGCCGGACATTATCATCGGAAAGGGACAGGATGTGGCTACTTATTCAAGCCTCGGAATTCTCAGGGAGATCGGCAGCGAATATACGGATAAGGTTCTTGACGCGGCTAACAAGAACGTAACTTTTGACGGCAAGATCTATGGCCTGGTATATAACGCACTGTATCAGGGCGTATATTACAACCGGGCAATGTTTGAGGAAAACGGCTGGGATATTCCAAAGACCCAGGATGAGCTTCAGGCAATAATCGATGACTGTAACGCAAAGGGGATCACGCCTTTTGCTTCACACATGGTTGATACCTGGTCGATCGGGAACGTGACAATGCAGTTTATGATGAATGATGTATTTAACAAAAATCCTGCATGGGGGGACGATTTCAGAGCCGGCAAGGTTTCCTTCTCAGAGGATGAGGATGCACAGACCTGCTACGAGTATAATAAACTTATTTATGATAACACCTTCCCTGAGACCTTCTCTCTTGAGCAGACTGACTGTGATGCCAAGATGGTGCTTGGAGAGGCGGCCATGAAGGTTTCCGGGTCATGGTCTATCCAGAACTTCTTAGATATTGATGAGAGCTTTGATTTCGGCGTATTCCCTTTCCCGAACCAGACAGGCGATTCAAAACTTATCTTTGAGCCGAACATTGCGATCATGGCAAGTGCGGAATGTGCTCATCCCGAAGCGATCGACTGTGTGCTGGACGTTCTGACCAGTGATCAGGAGCTGGCGGTTGAGATCTATGATTATACGAAGACAGCTTCCATGCTTAAGGGCGTTTCTCCTACCTATCCTAATCCGAGTCAGCAGGATATAGACAAGTATGCCGCAGACGGTATGGTAGTTGACGTAAACCTGGGAAACAACCAGCTTGTATGGGGAGGCTTCCAGGATGAGAATGCTTCTGATATCGCAGCCTGGCTTCAGGGCGACGAGAGCTTTGAAGACTGTTTAAAGGCTTCTGACGCAAGAGTTGATGCGAGTGCGAGCGCAGCGGAATAATCGTACAGACAGTTCAGATCAGGGAGCCGCCATTTTCGGCGGCTCTCTTTCTATCAGGGAAATGATGGTAAATGTCTGATCAGTATGTCATTTACCGTTACTATGAAAGAGGACGATTTATAAGGAGACCACAGATGAACAAGAATAAAAGCACTATGGATAAAAGGCTGGAAAAACAATACTTTATCATGGTTGCTCCGGGCTTTGTGATTTTTACCATAGGCCTGATCATTCCGACGTTTCTGGCCTTTCGATATTCTCTCACGAGCTGGGACGGACTCACGGTACAAAAGCCGTTTGCCGGGCTTAATAATTATGTGGATTTACTGCATGACACTAACTTCATTCAGGCATGGATCTTTACCTTTAAGTTTACGATAGGAAATACCGTAATACAGAATATTTTCGCACTGCTGTTTGCCGTGGCGCTTGATTCCGGATTAAGGCTGCAGAAGCTTTACCGGACGGTATTCTTTATTCCCTGTCTGATAAGCTCGGTGATCGTCGGATTTATCTGGCTGAAAATGTTCTCCAATGTTCTTCCGGAGTTTAATGATTTTTTCGGGACAAATATCAATTTTCTGCTGTTCGGAAGCAGTTCAACCGTGTTAAGCGGCCTGCTGATCGCCAATAACTGGCAGTGGATCGGATACTGGATGCTTATTTACCTTGCGGGTCTTCAGTCGATACCGACGGATTTATATGAGGCTGCAAAGGTCGACGGAGCGGGACCCGTAAACAGATTTTTTCACGTTACGATCCCCATGCTTGCACCGTCCATTACGATCTGCGTGGTGGGAATTACCACAGGTTCTCTTAAGGTTTATGATCTGCTTGTTTCTTCAACGGGAGGAGGACCGGGAAGAGCGTCAACATCCGTTATACTTCATACCTATAACACAGCGATAAGCGGAAGACAGTACGGGTATGGCTCCGCAATGTCAGTCTCTTTGGTTATAGTATTGCTCCTGGTTGCTCTTTTGCAGGTTAAAACACTCAGGTCAAAGGAGGTACAGCAGTGATGAAAGGAAAGAAAAACAACCCGGAAGCGAGGCCTGAAATGCGCTATACGAAGGGGGCTTTAGCGGTGCAGATCGCTATGACCCTTATTGCCGGAGCTTTTTTAATTCCGATATACATGGTGTTTAATTATTCTTTTAAAACCAAAAAGGAACTTTATCTGACAAGTGCATTGACGCCTCCCTCTTCTCTGCAGCTTGAAAATTATAAAAAGGCTTTCGATAAACTGAATCTGGCGACTACCTTTACAAACACACTGATCTATACGGCTGTTTCGGTGCTGATACTGGCTTTCCTCTGCAGCATGACCGCCTGGGCGATCGCAAGATGCAGGGCGAAATTTTTTAAATTTGCCTATGTCTATTTCCTGATCGGTATCCTGATCCCATATCAGGCGCTTTTTTTACCGATTTATGTGATCGGATATCATTTTCACCTGACAAACACGAGATATGGTATTATATTTATGTATATAGCTACCGGGATTTCTTTTGGTGTATTTCTGATGACAAGCTTTATGTCCACGGTTCCCCTGGAGCTTGAGGAGGCAGCGAGAATAGACGGCTGTTCCGTTTTTCGAACCTATTTTAACATTGTACTGCCGCTTTTAAAGCCCGCGATGGCGACTTTGATCATCATGCAGTCGTTTCAGATATGGAATGATTATCTTCTGGCAAGCCTGTATGTGAGCAAAAAAGACCTTAAGACGCTGACCGTCGTGATACAGTCGCTTTTTTCGGCGCAGGCAAGTGATTATACCACAGCTATGGCCGCGATCGTCATTTCTGTTCTTCCGATCGCCGTTTTGTTTTTAAGTCTTCAGAAATACTTTATTAAGGGCATGACAGTCGGTGCCGTGAAAGGATGAGATTATGACAAGGTTAATGAAGCAATATGTACTGGGAGATATGCAGGCACTGTATTATCTGGATGAAAAAAACGGAGATATCGAGCTCCTTCTGCTTCCGGAGGGTATTAGTGTAAAGGAGAAGGAGATAGATGAAGCCCACTATCACTCAGACCATCTCGTACAGGTCAGGCTTTCCGGCGATATCTATACAGGCTGCTATTCCCCCGGGATCTCCATGAGGGTCGATAAGGATTCGAACCGGTTTAAGTACGATTCCCAGAGCGTAACGGAGGAAGGGAAGGAGAAGGATATCGTAACCTTTTTAAAGGATGAGAGGGGATATTCCGTCTCGCATCATCTGGTCTATAAGGAGGGGGGGAAGACACTTAAAAGCTTTTGCGTGTTTGAGAATAAAGGAGATACTGACGCGTGCCTTGAGCTGTTATCGAGCTTTTCCCTCGGGAAGATATCGCCCTTTATGGACGGAGACGGGTATGGTACCTTAAAGCTTCACCGGTTA
>JAILPG010000223.1 GCA_024699595.1 Lachnospiraceae bacterium
GCTCTTGCAAGCAGCATTCCGCATGCCTTGCCGCCGATCATGCCGGTCCCTACCATGTGATCCCTTACCGCAAAATAATCCTCCGGCGTAAAATGCTTCTTGACCATCCGGCGCATCTTATCATCTCTTGTCATCATGATATCGCACATCTGGGAACAGTCATCGGTAATATCGATCCCGTTTTCCCTAAGCAGCTTCACTCGGTTAAAATATCTGTCCCACGAGTCCGAATACTGCTCTTCGGCAGAACGCTGCGCCTGCCCCAAAGTCTGGTAAAAACGGCTCGATCTTACACCGTCAAGGATAGGGCGGAACTGCCCCGTCTCCGGATCATATGTATGAGGCAAAAACATTGTGGCGGAGTTCCTGTTCCACACCTTTTCCGGGCGCACATAAACTGTTTTGCTGTCGGAATACACATCAAAGAAAAGCTGCGTCGTATTAAGTATCTTGTTCACCGCCTGAACGGAATGCTTGCCCCTTATGATCGGGAAAAATGCTACCGTATCAAGTATGAACAGAAACGGACAGGTAACTCTGAAAAAGTTGCCCATCATAAGATCCGTAGCCCAGGCTGTCTGCAGTTCCGACAGGCAGTCAAAGACATAGAAGGCATCTTTTCCTTCTTTTTCAATGGCATTATGTATGTCCACCGTGAAGTTTTCAAAACGGTGCGAGAGGGGCACGGTCACTTTTTTTATCTCGGGACGCTCAGGAAGCAGCGGCTCATGACTTGCAAATCTGAAATAGATGATGTTTCGCTCATCTTCTATCGCCTGTCTGATATAGGGCTCCATGAACAGCTTAAACTGTGAGAGGTCGGATACCCTCCAGACCACGTTATCTCCAAGCCTTATGTTATCAAGTGCCGTATCCATCTCGGGGATACCGCTGAGTATTCTGTCAAATGCTGCCATGATCTTCCTCCACACATGCAAAAAAGCGTCCCACCCGATATGGATGAAACGCCTTTGTTTCCTTGGTTTATCTGCACTTATATTAACATTATCCGGCCCAAAAATCAATAACCGGTCTGTAACGATCCGGACAGGTCCCATACAGCAGGAAAAATCTTCACAAGGCCCGGTGTAAATACTCCTCTTCACCCCGCAAACAGCTCAAGCTTTGCAATAAGGTCTTCAAGGATATACCTTGAGTCAACATCCGTATATATCCTTACCATAGGATTTTCTTCTCTCTCAATCGAAGACGTGTCCTCTGCGACAAACGGTGCTTTTCCCATATGATAATGTCCGCATGTCGGGTTTATCGCAAGAGCGATCGCAGGTGAATCTCCGAGCGACCAGCTCTCGCCCTGTGTCCATCCTGCCCCCTCGGACATGTTGTAATCCATGAGATTTTGATACAGATGCTCTCCTATCTTCCCGCAGGGTCTGATACGTCTCTCTATCTCTGCGATCCCGATATGGATGGTGCCGTATACGGTTGAAGGTACCAGCCACAGATCGATGCCGCTCTGCAGCACAAAATTTGCCGCCTGTATATCGTTTCCCGCGTTAAACTCCCGAAACGGTGCGGGATGGGGCGCCTCGCCGTGGGTGCCTATCCATATCACCCTCATCCGCTCCTTTATCCGCGGCTCTGTCTGCAATGCTTTTGCAACATTGGTTATCGCCCCCTGACAGAGAACGTACAGAGGCTTTTCATCATCCTTTAATGCCTCTTTGATAATGAAGTCTGCGGCCTCAGAGACGGTATCGTCTGCAGGCAGCGGTCCTCTCTGTCCGCAAAATACAGGCACGTTTATATCCATCGCATCAAGGATCGTTTTGATCTCCTCTAAGCTTGCCTCCATCGATCCGTCCGTGTTAAAATGCTCCGCTGCGATCCCCCTTACGCACAGCTTGGGGCTTAGGAGCGCGTGCACGATCGCAAACGGGTCATCCGCCTCGCAGGCAGCATCCGTATCAATTATGACTCTTATCTTCTTCTGATCAGGTACTCTGAATTCCATTCCCATTACTCGTACTTCTTTTTCTTAAGCCTCTGTTCGAAATCTTCCTTCGGAAGCGGCCTGTCAAACAGATAGCCCTGCACCATGTTGATATCAACGCTTTTTAGGAACTCGACCTGGTCCCATTTTTCAACGCCCTCGGTGATGACCTTCATATCCAGCTCTTTTGCCATCTTGGCCACATTCGATACGACCACGCTGTCACGCAGTGTATCGGTGTGCCCGTCAATAAAGGACTTGTCAAGCTTAAGGACGTCCGCCGAAAAATCACGCAGCAGGTTAAGCGACGAATAGCCCGTACCAAAGTCATCGATCGCCATCGCGATGTCCGCTTCGTGCATATCCTTAATAAACCGTCCAAGCCTGTCATTCTCCTGCTCGCTGACAGTCTCCGTAAGCTCTACTTCGATGTACTGCCTCGGGATCTGATAGCTGTCAAGCACCCTGCCGATATGCTCGGAGAATCCGGGGTCTGACAGATTCATCCGGGAAAAATTAGTGGATATCCGCACCGGCTCTATCCCGGCATCCAGCCACTTGCGGATATCGATGCAGACCTGTTCAAATATGTAAAAATCAAGCACGCATATGCTGTCATTTATCTCAAGCACGGGAATGAACTCACCCGGCGTTAACACTTTTCCGTTCCTTATCCAGCGTACGAGCGCTTCCGCACCGGCGATCGTATTGGTCTTTGTATCTACCTTGGGCTGGTAATACGGCCTGAATTCCCCGTTTTTAAGAGCCTCAGGAAAAACAGCCAGTATCTGCTTGTGATGTATCGCCGTCTTGTGCATCTCGGGAGTGGAAAAAACGTACGGTACATGCAGCTCATTTTTCGCGGCATTGAGTGCAGTCGAACATCTCCCAAGGATCCCTTCGCTGTCGATCTCGGGATCTTCAATATCAAGACACCCAGCCACAGCCTGCAGAGATACCATCTCTTCCTGCCCGTCCAGATATGCAAGAAGCTTCACATTTTCAACAAGCTTAAGGATCTTCTCCGTTTTTTCCTTGTGAACCATCAGGATAAAATTATCCCCGGATAAGCGCCCTGCACACTCGTCCTCATCCGTCAGTGATGAGATATGCTCCGCAAAGCGTCCGATGACCTGATCTGCCTCTTCCTTGCCGTATCTCCTGTTTACGAGTCCGAAGTTTCTCAGATCCAGGTAAAATGCGGTGTATGAAGTGAGCGTCTCCTCGCTCTTCAGCCTGTTTACAAATGTATGAAAGCCCGCAGCGTTGGGAAGCCCCGTCATGACATCCGTCTCGGCAGCCTTCTGGACAAACATGTCCTTCAGATAATGTATGCAGTTATCCTTATGATTAAATCCGTTATGGATGGCAACGGCCATTTCCTCACAGCTGTCATAGCCGCAGCAGGAACAGTTGATGTGGCGCGAGGCTTCATCAATCTTGTTCATCTCGAGGAAGATCATCTCAAGTTCCTCGGGATCGGGGATCCTGAGTGTGCATTGACCGGATCGGTCGGTATATTTTCTCAGGTAATCTTCAAGCTTCAGATGTGAAAACTGCTCGTTAAGATTTGCAAGTCTCTCTTCATGTGTCAGGCCTCTGGACCATGCGCTTTCGGTATCCTCTTTTTTCACGGCCTCTTTAATGTCGTGAAGATTATACAGTGCATCATCGGTCACAGACAGTGACATTTCCGTACCCGTTCCGCACAGGCAGCCGTTTTCGCAGTTCAGCGCATCGACAAACAGATACGGTGTGACGCCGTCACGCAGGCGGTCCTTATTCTGTCTCAGATAATGATACAGTCTCTTCTCGCCCTCGACCTGGCGGATGAACACGTCATCCCCCAAAAGCCATACAACGTTTTCCTTGAGTCCTCCCGGCATTGGGTAGAGCGATCCCAGGCCGTACTCTATCTCGTCTTTGCAGGGATCGCCGTATATGTCATGCTCCGCAGCATATTTCATCAGATGATCAAAGGTCACGTTATAGTTTACGTATCCGTGATTGTTCGGATCGTCGATCTCCAGTTTTTTCGCTATGCAGGGGCTTATGAAGGCAAGCCTGTCAGTGATGCCAAGCTCCTTTCTTGCATAGGTCGCAGCGCACATAAGAGGGCTCTGCACAGGGAAAAGCCTGGGAATGAGCTCTGGCATATACCTCTCAATATATCCGACCACCGCCGGACAGGGCTGTGAGATGCCGCCGGCAAAATCATGTTTCTGTATGTAATTGATATAACCCCAGGTAGTGATGTCCGCACCGAAAGATACGCTGATCATCCTGTTTACGCCAAGAGCCTTCAGGCCTCCTAAGACCTTATAAGATACTTCCGGATAATTGGCGGGAAAAGCAGGTGCTATAAGAAGTGAGATCTTCTCTCCGTTTTTAAGATCATTAAAGAACCGTTCCGTATCATCACAGAAATCGCGGGCATCATGCTCGCAGACATCAAAGCAGGCGCCGCAGGCCACGCACAGGCTTCCATCCACCTCGATCCTTGACACGCCGTTTTCATCGGGCATGGTCGATACGCAGGCGCCGATGCAGCTGCAGCTTCGTATACATTTATTGCAGCCTATGCATTTGTCATTTGTGTATACTAAGCCTTCCGTTATCTTTCTCATGGGTCATCGCTCGCAATCTGTGTATTACTTGCAGCAAACAAAAAACGTTCACTGTTCGAGTTCTAATTATAACCCCAAAACGGAAAGCGGGCAAATGACTAT
>JAILPG010000226.1 GCA_024699595.1 Lachnospiraceae bacterium
GCCATGTTGTCGCATAAAAGCGTCACATCCATTCCGGCACTTGAAAGCTCATATGCGGTAAGACGTGCGCCCTGCAATAGCGGCCTTGTCTCGTCACAGTAGATCTTAAGCGAATAATCATTTTTAAGTCCTAAATACATAGGGGCTGTAGCCGTGCCGTATTTGGAGGTCGCAAGCTGGCCTGCATTGCAGTGTGTCAGTATGCCATCGTCCTTCTTAATGAGCGTAAGCCCGTATTCTCCAAGCTTTCTGCATACCTCGGTATCTTCACTCTTTATGAACAGAGCCTCATCATGAAGGATCGAAACAAGAGCCTGTATCGCATCCTTAGGATCCCTGTCCTTAAGAGGAGTAAGGCTATCCATAAGCTTTTTTTCCATCCTGTTAAGAGCCCAGGAAAGATTAACGGCCGTAGGCCTTGCGCTGTTAAGATAAGCGCCGGTTTCACTGTATTTTTTTACAAAAAGATCGATATCATCTGTCGTTTCGCAAAGATCACGGGCAAATACATACATTCCGATCGCAGCGGCAACGCCTATCGCGGGCGCACCGCGTACACGGAGCATATAGATCGCTTCCCAGATATCCTCGGGCTTCTTAAGGGTAAGGATCTCCGTGACCTTGGGAAGCTTTGTCTGGTCTATGATCTTAAGCGCGTTTACTTCTTCATCGAGATCGACAGTTTCATAGGATAAAATATCAGACACCTTAAAACCTCTCTATATAAACCTGTATTTTTTTGCAAGCTCCATGAAATCCCTGTTGCTCTTGGTCTTAACGAACATATCTACGATGCGCTCGACTGCCTCCTCGGCCTTGATGCCGTTAAAGGCACGCCTTATCATGTTGATCGTGTCAAGCTGTTCTTTTTCAAGCAGCAGATCGTCCCTTCTGGTGCTTGATTTGGGGATGTCGATCGCAGGGAATACCCTTCTCTCGGAGAGCTTTCTGTCAAGGACTATCTCCATGTTGCCGGTACCCTTGAATTCCTCATATACGACATCATCCATCTTGCTGCCTGTGTCCACAAGCGCCGTTGCAAGGATAGTAAGGCTTCCGCCCTCCTTCATGTTTCTTGCGGCTCCAAAGAAGCGCTTTGGCATATGAAGGGCCGCGGGATCGAGACCGCCCGAAAGCGTACGGCCGCTTGGCGGAACGGTAAGGTTATAGGCTCTTGTGAGTCTTGTGATACTGTCAAGCAGGATGACTACGTCATCTCCGTACTCGACAAGCCTCTTTGCCCTCTCTATGACCATCTCGGATACTCTCTTGTGATGCTCGGGAAGCTCGTCAAAGGTTGAATATATGACCTCCACGTTGTCGCCCTGAATGGCCTCCTTCATATCGGTTACTTCCTCGGGACGCTCATCGATGAGCAGGATGATCAGATGGATATCGGGGTAGTTGATGGTGATCGATTTTGCAACATCCTTAAGGAGCGTTGTTTTTCCTGCCTTGGGCGGGGATACGATCATGCCTCGCTGGCCCTTTCCGACAGGACACATAAGATCCATGATCCTCATTGATACCGGGCATCCCGGCCTCTCAAGCGTGATCTTTTTATCGGGAAAAACAGGTATGAGATCCTCAAATACCACTCTTTTTGCGATCTTTTCAGGCTCATAGCCGTTAACGGTCTTTACAAACAGCAGGGCTCCGAACTTGTCGGTACTGCTCTTTATCCTCATGTTTCCGACTAAGATATCTCCGGTCCTTAAGCCGAACCTTCTTATCTGGCTGGGTGCGACGTAGATGTCGTTTTCGCCGGGCATGTAATTATCGCTTCTGATGAATCCATAGCCTTCGGGAAGGACATCGAGTATTCCCCTTACCTCTATTCCGCTGTCAAGGCTCTTCTTTTCATCCGAGAGATCGTTTGACTGCTTGGCCTGCTCGGGTTTTTCGGGATCTTCCTGCTTCTCGGATTTTTCCTGTTTCTCGGGCTTTTCCTGCTTTTCAGGCTTTTCAGCATTCCCGGCTTTTTCAGCACTCTCCTGTTTTTTCTGGCTTTCGGCTTTAAGCTTTTCTTCCTGCTTCTGTTTTTCTTCCTTAGCATCAAGCTCAAGCATCAGCTCAATGACTTCAACCTTCTTTAAGGATGATACGCCCTTTAAGCCTCTTGCCTTCGCAATATCCCTTAAAACAGCCAGTCCCAGCGATTCATATTTTTCTCTTTCCATGATCCTCCTTTGCAGTCATACTGCCTATTTAATCATTTTTCCCCTAACAGTGTCTCAACACTTACAAGCTTCACACAAAGCGCAAACAGTGCAGCCGCCTCTTTCATATCCTCAAGCGTGGGATAGGACGGAGCGATCCTGATGTTTGCATCATCCGGGTCCTTTTTGTACGGATAAGTGGCCCCGGCACCCGTTGTCACCATCCCTGCCTCTTTGCATCTTCTGATTATCTCTTTTGCGCAGCCCTTCATCGCCATAAACGAGATAAAGTAGCCGCCGTTCGGTCTTGTCCAGGTGCCTATATCAAGACCCGAAAGCTCCTTGTCAAAACAGTCAAGCACCGCATCAAACTTAGGCGCCATGACAGATGCATGCTCCTTCATCTTTTTCCTGATGCCCTCTGCATTCTTAAAATACCTTACATGCCTAAGCTGATTGATCTTGTCATAGCCTATCGTCTGTATCGTCATGGTGCTCTTTATCCAGTCAAGGTTATCCTTTGAAGAGATGACTGCCGCAATGCCTGCTCCCGCAAAGGTTATCTTGCTGGTGGAGACGAACTCATAGACCATATCCTCTCTTCCGGTCTTTTCGCACTCGGCGATGATATTAAGAAGCACGTCCTTTCTGTCCTCGTAAAGATCATGCACCGCGTATGCATTGTCCCAGAATATCCTGAAATCCGAAGCCTTTGGATTTAAGGCAGCAAAGGCTCTAACGGTGTCGTCTGAAAAAGTGATGCCGGTAGGATTTGAATATTTCGGAACACACCAGATGCCCTTCACCGATTCGTCGCTTTCGACATATTTTTTTACAAGCTCCATATCAGGGCCTTTGGGGCCTAGCGGGATGTTTATCATCTCAATGCCAAACTGCTCTGTTATCGCAAAATGCCTGTCATAGCCGGGCACCGGGCATAAAAATTTTACCTTATCAAGCTCCTTCCAGGGCTTTCCTCCGTTTACCCCGAAGTTAAAAGATCTCGAAACGGTGTCATACATGATCGGAAGCGAAGCGTTTCCAAACACGATGACCTTGGAAGGATCGACCTCCATAAGTTCCGCGATAAGCTCCTTAGCTTCCTTAATGCCCGTAAGATCCCCGTAGTTTCGCGCATCAACGCCCGAATCCGTGAAAAGATCCGAATGTGAATCAAACACATCAAAAATGTCCATCACAAGGTCAAGCTGCTCCGATGACGGCTTACCCCTTGCCATGTTTAGGGAAAGGCCTTTACCCTTAACATCTTCGTACTCTTTTTCAAGCTGGTCTTTAAGGCCTGACAGTTCTTCTGCGGACATAGCCTTATAAGATTTCATTTTCTCATCTCCTTACTTTTACTCCTTATATGATCTTTCCGTAATGCCATACAGCGGAAATCTTCATCCTTCAATTCTGTAATACAATGGGAATTCGCAAACGATACTGTTTGCAGTCAGAAGTTCATTTGTCATGTGATGCGGGAAATCAAGTTTTCCCTGATCAATGATTATGATACAACATATATATTTTTTTTGCAACGAAAGAAAATCATAGGTGCGCGGGAAAAATATTTACCCGCGGAAGTGCAGGTCTATGCGTTTTCTTCACTGCTATTCTCATCTGAAAGGCCCTTAAGGTGCATCATGTGCTCATGGATCTGCTTTTCAAATCCGTTGTCCGTAGGGCTGTAGAACTCATGTCCGGTAAGCTCATATGGAAGATACTGCTGTTTTACGTAATGACCCGGGAAATCGTGCGCATACAGATAGCCCTGCTCTCGCTCCTGCCCTGCAGAATCTGCATGCACATTCTGAAGATGCCTCGGCACAGGATAGGTCTGCCCGCTTTCAACCATACGCATGGCTTCACCTATCGCAAGATAGGATGCGTTGCTCTTTGGTGCGGTGGCTACGTAAACCGCCGCCTGGGATAAGAGGATCCTCGCCTCAGGCATTCCCACACGCTCTACCGCAAGAGAAGCGGCCACAGCCACCTGCAGTGCCTGCGGATCGGCCATTCCCACATCTTCGGAAGCACATATCATGATACGTCTTGCGATAAACTTTATATCTTCTCCGGCCTCAAGCATTCTGGCCAGATAATACACTGCCGCATCGGGATCAGATCCCCGCATGGATTTTATGAAAGCCGAGATAACATCGTAATGGTTATCTCCCGTTTTGTCGTACCTGATCACCCTCTTCTGTATGCATTCCTGGGCGACATCAAGGGTAATATGTATCTTACCGTCCTCTGATCTGTCCGTAGTCAGAACGCCAAGCTCGAGGGCATTGAGAGCAGCCCTTGCATCGCCGTTTGCCATATCCGAAAGAAAATCGGCGGCATCCTCATCGACGACGGCATCAAAGCTTCCCATACCCTTCACTTCATCGGTTTCTGCCCTTTTGATAAGCACCTTTATATTTTCTTTTGAAAGGGGTTTTAATTCAAATATCCTTGAACGGGACAGAAGTGCCGAATTTACCTCAAAATAGGGATTTTCGGTGGTCGCTCCTATTAAGATCACGGTGCCGTCCTCGACAAAGGGAAGGAGATAGTCCTGCTGCCCCTTGTTGAATCTGTGGATCTCGTCGATGAAAAGGATGGTCTTTTTCCCGTACATCCCTAAAGCGTCCTTAGCCTGCTTAACGACCTCCTCCATATCCTTTTTCCCGGCGACAGTTGCATTAAGCTGCGTAAAGACGGCGCTTGTGGTATTTGCGATCACCTTGGCAAGCGTAGTCTTTCCGGTTCCCGCAGGTCCGTAAAAAATGATCGATGAAAGCTTGTCTGCCTTGATCGCACGGTACAGAAGCTTGTCTTTACCGAGGATATGCTCCTGTCCCACCACCTCATCAATGGTCGTGGGCCTGAGTCTTGCGGCAAGCGGCGCATCCTTCTCCATATTCCTTGCACGCATATATTCAAATAGATCCATATTGCCCTGTTTTGGACCCCCGGGGCGGAAATTGGTGCCCGCTTTC
>JAILPG010000232.1 GCA_024699595.1 Lachnospiraceae bacterium
CCTGTTTCCTTTTGTACCTTAAAAGCTTCAGCTTCGGCTTTTGCAATATCTTCCTCGGCTTGCTTCCTTGTGGCATTCGCTTGATGAGCTGCCTCGATGGCCTGCCCCAAAGCTTCCTCTGCTTTCATTTCCGCAATGGTACGGTTTCCCCCTATCGTGGTTCCATTAAGCATCGGATATAAGTCCTTTTCGGAATGCTCATCCAGGTATTCCTGAAGTACACGATGAAACATATTCAGCTCGGTTTTGTTCATGAGCTGCTTGGCACATATCTTCTTCCTTGGTGGTTTGTCTGGGTGCTTTTCGTTCCACTTTGTATCCTCTATAATCGGGAGAAATAAAAAGTGCATATGCGGAGTGGTCTCATCCATATGTACATATGCGGATATAACATTTTCCTCGCCGTACCGATTTTTTAAGAATTCATAGCATAATCGAAAAAACTCCTTAGTCTGCTCGTCATCATAAAAGACCTCTTTCAGTACTGGCACAATCTCCGTAGTAACGGTTCCATCTTTATGATGTACTTCTTTTTCCTCGGTTATCATATTCCCATCTTCATCAAAAGTCGGGGCATGTGTCGGAAGTGTTACGCACCAACTTCCATACACATTTACATCTGGTCGGTTCTGACATTTCACATTTGGATCATTGAACCGTGCATCGAAGATCTCCGTTTGGGAACGGCTGTCGGTACAAAGGTTATAATTCAAGTGTGATCGTGACGAATCAATTCTCTCATTCCCGAAGGTCACATATTTCCCGTTTTCATCCTTTTTTCTTTCGCAGTGAGCAAACAATCCAAAGTCTCCTCGCTTGAAATTCGCATAATTTGCCATAGTCTTTTTCCCTCTCCATAGCCAAAACTCTTTTGGTATAGGCAAGCTATACCAAAATGAGATTTTGGTAGCTTGCTCAGGGCTGTGCCCCGAGACCTCCTGGCAGCCAAGCATAGAGCGCTTGACTGCCTTTCAGCCCCGCAAAACGATAATTATCGTTATATGCCGGTACACCCTGTACCGCAGATAACTCAATTACCGTTTTCGCCCGTTCCGTCCGTCGGTTCCTTATGTTCCTCATCGGTTGCCACCTTTTTCGTACCATTACGGTCCCTACGCGCGGGGCTGTCCTTGCTCGACACAGGCGTGGTAGCATAAGAGCTTGCCACCATGCCAAAGTGCGCGTCGAGCCTCTCAAGGTCAACCGTCTCACCATAGTGCTTATGCACTATATCCGCGATTTTACGGTTGTCCTTTTCTACTGCCTTTTCGTACTTCTCCTTCATTCTTTCATAATCCCTTTTTAATTCTTCCGTGCTTTTTTCTGCTCTCGGCATTTGTTTATCCTCCTTTCGCCGTGTGCATTGTTAAAAAGAAAAAGAGGAAAGTCCACTTGGTCTTTCCTCAAAACAAAATATGATATAACCGCACCATCGGAACATCTGTACCGTTTACGGTGCTTATGATTATCATGATATTTTGTTTTCAAGGAACAATTACCGCTTTATAGTGTGCGATTCACTTATAACTGATATACTACATCTCGGAGAACAATTTCCTCCGCCCGGCTTCGGATGTTGTTCATCCGTCTTACCCATCCCATCTGATCAATTGCCTTCAGTTGTTCTGTTACACCTTCGCTCTTTGCCATCTGATCAGTTAGTCTGTCCATCATGTTCAAAGCTCTTTCCTGTACCCCATAGCAGTGTGCCATCAACTCACCATTTAAGATAAGCCCGGTATAAACACCGGATCTGTGATTCTTAAGGTATGATTTGTGGAGCAATCCGTACTTGCTTAGGTGTACCTTCGGTTCCTGATTAGCTATCAATTTCGGGATATAATAATCCCCGGCTTTTATGTACTCAAGTTCCATCATGCCGCCTCCAATCTCTTCGCGCTGGTAAGAGTGCATTTACCCTTTTTGTTCTTGCCAATAGTTATTTCCCACAGGCTTCCATCCTCAACACGCTCAAAATCTACGGAACCATCCTGGGGACAATAGATCTCTTTTCCATCTACCCTGTGCCTAAAACAGAACCCCTGCCATCCGATCTCTTCGTCCAGATCCGTGAAGTAACATACCAGGCCATATATCCGACCGTTCTGATACCATGATCTGCAATCTAACCTGCAGCGATATACTCCGACCTCATCAAATGTTTCATAATCATCCAGATTGTGAGCTGCCAGTTCTTCCTGTGTTGTTAAAACTCCATACGTATTCATTTTTATCCTCCTTCTTTATTTCGTGTCTATTTGCCCCATATTCGCTTTTCCATGCCTCGGCAATATATTTTCACCTCCTTTCCCGGCAATGGCTTCTCAGGTCATTCTGGGGCTATTTACGCGGTCTTGGAAAACCGCGCTACTACCTCCTCAAAATAACTGCTCCGGCGATGCAGTTTATAGTCATCATGATTTATGATATCCAGTACTGCATCAAGTACACTTGCGAAGTCCATCTGAACATGGTAATTGTCCTCTTCGTGGTACTTATGGAGCAGCTTATAATATGTTTGCTTCCGGTTCATGGCGATTGGAACTATCGCCCAGAAATGACCGGTACATCGTGACTGTATCTCATACATAGAACTACTTTCCCGTATCGTAATAAAATACGGCAGTGTCATGATCTCTTTATCTTGAAAGGTAAACATATCCCCGCCTCCTTCCCTCAACTCTTATTACCGCCATACCGGCTTGCCCACTTAAAACCCAGTTGCTGCATACACCATCTGACCATATAGCCTTCACAGAACTCCATGAAGAACTCTGGCTCATAGACCGATAACCATCTGAGGTAATTCTCAAACTCCTCCCTGGTCAGTTCCAAGGGATCCCCCCTCTGCAAACGATCTATCTCCTTATCCCAGTCATAGCTCCACCAATCCCTCATCCATCTATCACTCATATATTTACCCTTTCCAATAAACAATCAGACATATAGATATATGACAGTAAATACTATATATACATATATCTATGAGTTAATATTTCCACGAGAATGAGTATCATCTCCACGGTGCCTATGGCATCCTCTTCGGTAAAGAATCTTTTTATCGTATTAATTATCTTCATCTTCATTTTCTCTTTTCCTTTCCGTTTACATTTGAATAGCCGACATTGCCGGCATGATGATTATTATTATCACAACAGATAACATCATAAACATCGGTAACAACAGCTTGGTCCCGGCCTTTTCCCCAAGCTCCCTCGCCCGGTTCTTTCTCTCGGTAAAAGCATTTTTGGCTTCTTCTTCAAGCAAAGTCCCGGTATCTTTTCTGCCCTTTATTACTGTCTGCTCAAGCAGATTTGCAAGCTGTCTGTATTTATGCAGCATGCATCTTACGCCGAATTCCTCGTAGGCCATGCATTCTCCCACACCTTCCTCCATCCTCTGCATGGTCTTTACCATCTCTTCATAGGCATAATGCAGGCTCATACCGTTTTCGCGTTTTGTCCCATAATCCCTGCACAGCTTTATGAGTATCCCTCTTGTGGTCATCCCTACGCTGTAGAACAGTGAAAACTTGCTGATTATCCCGGGGTAGTCGGACAGCATCTGGTCATTTCTGTCCTTTATCCTCTTTTTCAGCTCCTCATCCTCTCTTTTATATAAAAGGACAGCTGCGACAACAAAAAGAATGAGTGTAAACAGGCTCTTATACGTTCTGGTCTCTTCATACTGTACCCTGTCATGTCCGATGTACTGTGGCAGGATCAATCGGTCGGTATCTCTTGATCCTTTCTCAGCCTCTGTGACTGTTTCCAAAAGAGCTTTTGAAAACGGGATATTTAATGCTTCGGATGTATCTTCATACACTCTCGCATACAGACTGAGAAGGTTTTCAAAATCCTCATAGGTGACAGTTACCTGTATGTTTACTAAAATCCCGTTTTCATACCCGTTCCTCTTTATAAGCTGCTTTTTATCTATATGCCCCTTACTGTCAAGAAGCAGCGGATCCAAAGATCTGTAGCTTAGCTTAAAGGGCAGACCTTCTATAGCGGGTACCAGATCAAGATCATGAACGATATAGTCCATTGAAGGATTATCTCCCTGTAAGATCTTAGGGAGCCTGTCGCAGAGATCCGAGTACATAGCTGACAGTGTGTCCTCATCATATTTACGGTTATGAACAGTAAAGCTTAATCGGGTCTTTTCACCCGTTTCAAGATCCGTAGCCCACAGCGATACGTCTTTTTCCTTACCGTCCGGCTCATCCCTCAGTATCTGTTCATTATCTGTGAGGAGTCTGTTTTTTTCAGGGCAGATCTCCATTATGATACAGATGGCGGTTCCGGCCATGAGAATGCCAAGAAACATCTTTATTTTCTTTTTGTAAAAGAGGAGGAATCTCCTGTCTGTATCCGCATTAAAGCTGAGTCTTTTGAGGTCTTCATAAACCTGGTCGTTTGAAGATCTTTTAAGAACGGATCTGATCACGGAAGGAGGTTTGTTGGTTAAATACAGAAATGCAGACAGAGAAAACAGAAATCCCAGAATATACACAACAATCATATCAGACCTTTATATCAGTTATCCTTTCTGCCATAAAAACGGCAAAAACATAGATTACCAAACAAACCGACATTATTGCGATCCCCTGCGGATTATGGTACAGCGTGTTTAAAAAGCTGCCCGTGGAGATCCTAAGATACAAAAGGATGATGAACGGTATGATTTCCATTATCTTCTGCTCCATTTTTTTTCCGCTTAACATGACTTCTATTTCATTTTCGATCTCCTCCTTTTCCTTTATTGTCTCCGCGGTATGGATCATCATCCTTACAAAATCTCCTCCATTTCTTTTGGCAAGAACAAATATCTCGGCAAAATCCTTAATGTCATCAATACCTGTTCTGTTTGAATAATCCATAAGACAGTCTTCAAGGGTGATCCCGATGCTTAACTGCTTCATGAAACCGTTAAGCTCCGTACAGATCATGGAGTCAGCTCCGTACAGTCCGGACATGTCCTTTAGGCTTTCCATAAATGCATTTTCTATGGAATAGCCGGAGCTTAGGGCAGTAGACACGGACATGATCATATCTGTAAATTCCTTTTTCACCTTTTTTTTTCTGAGCATTTTCTGTTTTTTTCTCCTGTCTGAAAAGTACAGGATGATTCCGGGTGACAGGAATAAAACAGAGATCATCGAATCGTAGAAGAGATATGCGATCAGAGTAGCTGAAAGCATGTATATGGCGATCGATATGAGTATTTCCTTTGCGGAAAATCTGTAAACATTGTAATTCATGGGTATAATCCGGCTTTTTTCAGTTTATCCGTATGCAGAAGTTCGTTTTCCCTGACAAATCTTCCGGTTATCCTGCCGTCAATTTCTCCTTCTTCCATGAAAGAATAAAGTCTCCTTGTTTCAATATCATTGTCCTTCATGCCTGCTATCTCTATCACTTCAAACAGGCGCCTGCTCTTGTCTCTCAGTCTTCCCAGCTGTATCACGATATCTATTCCCGAGGCCATCTGCTTTCTTATAGCCACTGCGGGAATATCAGATGACATGAGCATCATGGTCTCAAGTCTTGAAAGTGCATCCTTTGCACTGTTTGCATGTATGGTAGAAAGTGACCCGTCCTGACCAACGTTAAAGGCCTGGAGCATGTCTATCGCTTCCTGCCCCCTTACCTCACCGACGATTATCCTGTCAGGACGCATCCTCAGTGATGCTTTGATCAGGTCTCTGATGGATATTTCCGTACAGCCCTCTACATTTGAGTTTCTTGCCTCGAGCCTTACAAGGTTTCCGATACCTCTGATCTGTAATTCTGCGCTGTCTTCGATGGTGATTATTCTTTCATTTTGCGGGATGAAGCCCGACAGCACGTTTAGGAAGGTTGTCTTGCCGGCACCCGTACCGCCGCTTATCAGGATGTTGTATTTTGATATGACAAGCTTTTTCATAAAGGCTGACAGTTCTTCATTGATGGCTCCGAATGCTATCAGTTTCTGCTCATCTACAGGATCCTTTGGAAACCTGCGGATGGTAAGGATCGGACCGTTTATGGCTACCGGAGGAAGTACGACGTTTACTCTTGAACCGTCTTCAAGCCTTGCATCGACTATCGGGGACGAGGTGTTTACCGTCCGGTTTGCCTTGGCGACTATCTGCTGTATTATGTCCTCAAGCTTCTGTCTGGAGGAAAAACATTTCCCGCTGTCTCTTATCACCCCGTCCTTTTCGTAAAAAATGCTGTGTACGCCGTTTACCATCACCTCGGTCACGGATTCATCCTCTATAAAATCTTCAAGGATATCCAGTCTTCTGATGGAATTAAAGATCTCTTTTCTTAAGGAGAGCTTTTCGTTAAGGGACAAATGGACGCTTCTTGACTGTTCAAGGATGTTTTTGTCAATGAGCCTTAATACTTCATCATCATTAATGACGGGAAAACTTTCGAGATCCTTTAGCACCTCGGAGCTTATCCTGTTTTTAAGCATTGTCAGATCACCGATAATAATCCCTCTTTTCTTATAAAATCCGCAATTTCGCTGTTTTTGTACTCCCAGAGCTCATCGGGAAGGCCGTCAAACCATGGAAATACGATCGGGATCATGCTGCAATGACAGACCGTCTCTTTTATGGAGCTCTCCCATATCTGTGAAAATTCCTTAAGCTTTGCTCCTGATATAACATCAGGTCTGTAAGGCACAAACAGGAAGCGGCTGTTTAGGATAAGCTTTTTCAGTCCGTGTATACAGCTTCCTGCATCAAGTATGAAATATCCGTATATTGATGCACTCTTAAGTATTTCCATCAGTTCGAGCCATACATCTCCTTCGATATCTTCAAGCTCGGTATATACGGAGGGACAGATCATATTAAGGCCGTCATTTTCGTATATGTATTCGCCAAGTCTTTTAACGGTCCCTTCTCTGTCGACTCTGAGATCATAGATTAGTTCCGATATATTTTTTTTATTTCGAAACTCCGGCCTGTCTTTTAGGCCGCTGTAATCCTCAAGATTTATATACAGGGCTTTTCTTCCTTCCCTCTGTGATAAAAGCTCACTTAATGTGATCGCAAAGGTTGTCTTAAGGCACCCTCCTGCAGGTGAGCAGACCGTTATGAATTCAGCTCCTGTTTCCGAAACATATGTACCTGCAGGCTCATTTAGCTCTGACCCGTACCAGGAATCTGACTCTGACAGGATCCCCGCTTTAATTAAGATCTGTTTTGCGGACTGATATCTGCAGATCATAAAAGAGCCCTCAGAGGATATGCTTTCTTCCGACAATATATGGATATTTCCGCTGTTATCATCATTCATGATCCCGAGCGTGATAAGACTTCTATAAAAGCTTTCATCAATGATATAGATAAGATCGTCTTTGATCCCGTTGTGATCAGCTAAAAATCTGTCTATATCCGTATACAGCATTATGTCTGTGCCGGAAAGGCGGTGTTTCAGGTAATCCGAAAACCGTCTTGCGTATTCCGCGTTTTCATCACACACTATTATTTTTTTCAAATATCAGCCTCCGGTGATCATTACAACCCCTATAAGGACGGGTAAGGCAAAAGGTATCCGGTCATCTTTCCTGCTGTTTAAGTTGATGATATATCTGACGATAACTATCAGTGCTCCCGCAAGAAAGGCATAGAACATGGTATAGAAAACATCTTCGGGCCCCATGAAAACACCGATCACGGATAACAGTTTGATGTCACCTGCTCCAAACAGCCGCAGAATGAACGGGATCATCAGTATCAGGATGGGGATGCAGGCACCTGTAAGTGAAATGACAAGTGAGTGCATCCCGCCATCAAGAAAGGAGCAACCAAGTCCGGCAAAGAAACCGGTAAGAATAAGAAGATTATTAACTTTTAGAGTTATCATATCCATGACCGCTGCGATCACGCATATGATAAGGAGCAAAATGATTTTCATGCTTATAAATGGGTATCTGTTTAAATCTGAAAAAATAGAAAAACTTATGTGACAGATAAACTGATCAAATGTGATCGAATGTGATTTAACAGATCGTGGGATGATCATAGCACCGATCGATCCCCGTGTCTACAGGAAAAACACCGTATTCATCATCTTTGTGAGGTCTTCACAAATCCATAAGTTATGTAAACCGGGCTTCGGTATCCGGTAGGGTCGGATTTTATGAATGTTTACCAAAAAAGAGCCCGACAGGAGTGTGGATTCCTGTCGGGCTTATCATGTTTTGTTCAAATCCCCGTAAAATAAAGGCTTACGGCTTCTTACGAAGTTTGTTTCCCTGCTTACCGGGCTTACAGTCTCTTAAGCAGAGCCTCTCTCTGTGCCTCAAAGCCGGGTTTTCCGAGCAGAGCGAACATGTTCTTTTTGTAGCTCTCTACTCCGGGCTGGTTGAAGGGATTTACTCCAAGGAGATAACCGCTTACGCCGCATGCAAACTCAAAGAAGTAGAACAGCTGTCCAAGATAGTATTCGTTTACCTCGGGAATATTGACCACGGTATTTGGTACATTTCCGTCAGTGTGAGCAAGGATCGTACCGTTCATTGCACTCTTGTTTACAAAGTCAACGCTCTTTCCTGCCAGATAATTGAGACCGTCAAGATCTACGGGCTCTTCTCCGATTATAAGCTCTTCCTTCGGTGTCTCTATATTGATGACTGTTTCAAACAGGTTCCTGGAACCATCCTGTATGAACTGTCCCATTGAATGCAGATCTGTCGTAAGATCAACGGATGCAGGGAAGATACCCTTCTGATCCTTTCCTTCACTCTCTCCGTAGAGCTGTTTCCACCATTCGGAGATGAAGTGTACGCAGGGCTCGTAACCTGCCATGATCTCTATCTGCTTGCCTTTTCTCAACAGGATGTTGCGTACGGCAGCATATTTAAGAGAATCATTGTTTTCGAAATCGTTGTTTAATGCAGCCTCTCTTGCTGACTGTGCGCCTTCCATAAGCTTCTTTATATCAGCTCCGCTTACGGCTATGGGAAGCAGGCCTACTGCAGTGAGCACTGAGAAACGTCCGCCTACATTGTCGGGAACCACGAAGCTTTCATAGCCTTCCTCGTCCGAAAGATTCTTAAGAGCTCCCTTTGCCTTGTCGGTTGTTGCGTATATACGTTTTGCTGCTTCTTCCTTACCATATTTCTTTTCAAGCTTTTCCTTGAAGATCCTGAAAGCGATGGCAGGTTCGGTAGTCGTTCCTGACTTGGATATCACATTAACGGAGAAATCCCTGTCACCGACCACATCCAGAAGATGTTTTACATATGTTGAAGAAATACTGTTGCCTGCAAAATAGATCTCGGGAGCTTTTCTTATATCCTTTGAGACTACGTTGAAAAAGCTGTGGCCTAAGAATTCTATTGCAGCTCTTGCTCCGAGATAGGATCCGCCGATACCGATGACAATGAGTACCTCGGAATCGTTTCTAATCTTTTCGGCTGCCTTAAGGATGCGGTCAAACTCCTCCTTGTCATAGTCAACGGGAAGATCGATCCATCCAAGATAATCATTTCCTGCACCTGTTTTTGACACAAGCACTTCTCTTGCATCAAGTACAGGCTTTTTCATCGATTCTATCTCCTGCTCACCTATAAAAGCAGAAGCTTTGCTGTAGTCATAGCTAACTCTTTTATCCATATTCTGTTCTCCTTTCTGACAACCTGTGATTATTCTACTCCTATTGGGGTATTACTTCAACTGAACCTCTTCTGTTTTGGTGCCTGATACCAGCAGGAATTTGGTGGATGAGGACGTGGGGACCACTTCGATGACTGAGGATTTAAAGTTACCGTTATATTTTTCCATGTCTTCGAAGCTATACATCAGGCATTCCGAGCTGTTATATATGACTGCCATTTCTCCGCTTAAGACAATGTCTGTATATTCGAGATTGAATTTTTTACTGTAGACAAGCTCTCCCTGAGTATTATAAACATCAAGCCTGTACGCTGCTTCGCTGGTACCCTCTATGAATACAAGCCCGATATAGTTTTCATTATTGAAGACGCTTTTTATCTCTTCCTCTTTCAGGTCCAGTTCAAAAATGCTCTCCGGTTTCTGGCTTCCTTTATACACAACAAATTTGTTATCACCGACTGCATAGGCAGTCTTGTCATTCATGAAATTGATGTAGGAAATAACGGTATCTTTATAGTTATATCCGCTTACGAGATTGTCGATCTCGTTCTGCCCAACATCCCCGAAATTGTAAAAAGCGACCGAAGTAGTCAAATTACCCTGGTCGATCACCAGATAGGAAACCGCAAGGACAGCTCCGTTTGGCGAGAGGGCGATATCCACAGGGTAACCGCTCTGTGACATCGTGGTCCTGTCGCTTGCTATCATATCTCCGTTTACGTTAAACAGCCTTATCCAGGTAATGTCATTTTCCTCAAGGACGGCTGCTACCGAGCCCGTATCCGACACACAGAAATTCTGCAGTGGAAGAGTGGTCTCTATCTCTCCCTGCTTGCCCTTGCTGTCCATTACATAGATCTTGGTGCCCTTATAGTCACCGATCGCCACATGATCCCTGCAGATGCTTATCATCGGATTCTGCATCTCGTAAGTCTGGTTCCACAGCAGATCGTTGTTTATGTTAAAAGCAAAGGCTCCGTCAGTGCTGTAACGGACGATGTTATTATTAAACTTCCTGTAGTCGGCGGTGCTTACTTCGGAATAGTTGATGGACTTAAGCACCGTGTAATCCGTGTAGACCCTGGTCTTGTAGCTGAAAAAGATGCCGGTCGCTATGACCGCAACAAACAAAATGCCTGCAAGGACCTTGTAGGCTATCAGCCGTCTGTGTCTTGCAAGCTTTTTCTTGTAATCTTCAGTATCGGGTTTTTCGTATTTTTCCTTAAAATAATCGTTTATTTCAGCCAATTAATGCCTCTTATACATGGGTTATTAGCATTGTCAGGTCGCCGGAAACGACATATTTTCCGTACCCGCAGGGAATGATGACCGAATCTCCTTCACAGATCTCAGTATCATCGATATATCCGTGCCCCTCAGTTACGCTTATTATCTCAAATGGCTTGTCCTGACAGAACTCTTCTCTTCCTGATACCGTCCTTTTATCAACGGTATAATAATTGCATGAAACAAGTCTGTAGTCAATATTGTCGGTGCTTCTTTCGGGTTCTTTGAATGGAACGTTTATGACATCAAGACTTTTTTCTATATGAAGCTCTCTTTTTTTCCCGTCCCTTATCCTGTCATAATCATACAGTCTGTAGGTTGTATCGGAGCTCTGTTGTATTTCGACAAGTTTTGTGTTTTTCTTTATAGCGTGGATCGTTCCGGGTATTATCTGGAAAAAATCACCCTTTTTAACGGGTATCTCCCTTAACAGATCTTTCCATCTTCCGTTTTGCACCATGGATCTAAGCTCATCAGAGGATCCTGCATTATGTCCTATTATTATCGAACCGTTTTTGCCGCAGTCAAGGATGTACCAGCACTCTGTTTTTCCCGGGGCTCTGTCGTGGGTCCATGCATAGTCGTTATCGGGATGCACCTGTATACTCAGATCATCTCTGGCATCGATAGTTTTTATAAGAAGCGGGAATTCGTCCCCCTTAAGGTTTCCGAACAGTTCACGGTGATCCTTCCAAAGCTCTGACAGCTTTATTCCCATTAAGCTTCCCTTTTTCACTGTACAGTCACCTGTTTTTTCTCCGTTCTTTAAGGCAGCTACAGTCCAGTATTCCCTGCCCCAAATGAGATCTTTGATCACAGGCTCAAGTATTATAAGTTCATGCATTTCTTTTTCCTCTTTTTCATATAGCAATAGTACCATTGTTTATCAATTTAGCAAAGTGTCAGGCTGTTGAAAGCGAAAAATGACTATGATATACTGTTTCCGTATCATCAGCCGTGGTGAAAGTCTGTTTAACACGGCATCATAAAAACGAAAGGAAAAGAAATATGGACAATTTGGAATTGCAAAAAATGGCCAATGAGATCCGTAAGGGCATAGTAACGGGCGTTCATGCCGCAAAGGCCGGACATCCCGGGGGATCCTTATCCTGTGCGGATATCATGACTTATCTGTACTTTGAGGAAATGAATATTGATCCGAAAGACCCGAAAAAAGAGGACAGGGACAGATTTGTACTGTCAAAAGGCCACTGTGCGCCTGCTCTCTATTCAACCCTTGCACACAGGGGATTCTTCCCGGTGGATGATCTTCTTACATTAAGAAAGCTCGGTTCTCACCTCCAGGGACATCCGTGCATGGCTCATACTCCCGGAGTAGACATGAATACGGGATCTTTGGGACAGGGAATATCTGTTGCGACAGGAATGGCTCTGTCGGCAAAGCTTTCAAATGACCCCTACAGGGTATACACACTTTTAGGTGACGGCGAGATCGCCGAGGGTCAGGTATGGGAAGCGGCAATGTTTGCCGGCTTCAAGAAGCTTGATAACCTTGTGGTCATAGTGGATAATAACGGTCTTCAGATAGATGGTCCCATCACAGAGGTCTGCGATTCCAATCCTATAGATGCAAAGTTTGAAGCATTTAATTTCCATGTGATCACGATAAATGCCCATGATTTTGATGAAATAAGGGCAGCCTTCAAAGAGGCTAAAGAGACAAAGGGCAAGCCCACCTGCATCATAGCAAAGAGTATCAAAGGTAAGGGCGTATCCTTCATGGAAAACAGTGTTGCATGGCATGGTGTTGCACCAAATGATGAACAGTACGAGACGGCAATGGCTGATCTTGAGAAAGTAGGGGAAAGCTTATGTCAGAGGTGAAGAAGATAGCTACAAGAGTCAGTTACGGAAATGCCCTGGTGGAGATAGGAAACGAGCATGAGGATCTCATAGTGCTTACTGCCGATCTTGCTGCGGCAACAAAGACGGATATATTTAAAAAGGCTATTCCCGAAAGACATATCAACTGCGGAATAGCAGAGTGCAATATGACAGATATCGCTGTCGGCCTTGCACTTACGGGAAAGGTTCCTTTCTGTTCATCCTTTGCGATGTTTTCAGCAGGAAGAGCTTTTGAGCAGGTAAGAAACAGTATCGGTTATCCTCATGTAAATGTTAAGATCGGAGCAACGCATGCAGGAATATCCGTAGGTGAGGACGGTGCTTCACATCAGTGCAACGAGGATATCGCTCTGATGAGAACGATACCCGGAATGGTCATCATCTCTCCTGCCGATGATGTAGAGGCAAGGGCAGCAGTCAAGGCAGCCTACGAGTATGTTGGTCCCGTATACTTAAGATTCGGAAGGGCAGCAGTTCCCGTATTTAATGATGAGTCCACCTATAAGTTTGAAATGGGCAAGGGCATCGTATTAAAGGAAGGCAAGGATCTTACGATAATCGCAACAGGCCTTACCGTTCCCGAATCTTTAGAAGCAGCAAAGATGCTTGCAAATGACGGAATAGATGCAGAAGTTATAAACATTCATACGATAAAGCCTATCGATGAGGAGCTTATAATCGCATCCGCAAAGAAGACCGGTAATGTCGTTACGGCAGAGGAACACTCCGTAATAGGCGGTCTGGGCAGCGCAGTCTGTGATGTTTTATCCGAAAAGCTTCCTACCAGGGTTAAAAAGATCGGAATGCAGGATGTCTTCGGTGAGTCAGGTTCGGCATCAGCACTCATACACAAGTATCAGCTCGATGCGGAAGGCATCTATGCACAGATAAAGGATTTTCTTAAGTAATGAAGGTCAATATCTATTATGGCGGAAGGGGAATGATAGATGATCCGTCATTATATGTGATAAATAAGATCGAAGAGGTGCTTCTTGAGCTCAATGTAAAGGTTGAAGTATTCAAGCTTTACGAGCTTAAGAACACCATTACGACATTACCCGCCTCAATTAACGATTCGGACGGCATCATTCTGGCTGCGACAGTTGAGTGGTTTGGCATAGGCGGGTATATGCATCAGTTTCTTGATGCCTGCTGGCTGTATGGCAACAGAGAGAAGTTCTCGACCACCTACATGTGCCCTGTAGTGACTTCAACGACTTTCGGCGAAAGAGGTGCGATGTCCGATCTTATCTCAGCCTGGGAGATACTCGGCGGCCTTCCCTGCAACGGGATCGCTGCCTATGTTGATGATCTTAAGATGTTTGAAGAGGATCAGACATACAATACACTTATAGAAAAGGTTGCGGAGAACATATACCGGACCATTTCTCAGAAGACCCCTTATTTCCCCTCAAGCAACCAGGCAATAAAGCAGATAGTAAAGAAGGCTCCGGCCCTACCGCTTACCCCACAGGAGACCGAACAGCTCAGCAAGTATGCGGCTGATGAATCCTATGTGCAGAAGCAGAAAGAGGATATAGCAGAGCTTACCTCACTGTTTAAGGGGATGATGGAGAGCTCCGAGCAGGATGAGAGCATTAAATATATTCCCGAGCTTGAAGCTCATTTTAAGCCTCACGGCAACATCAATGCGATATACAGATTTGACATTAAGGAAAAAAAGAAATCTCTGGTCGTAGAGATCGCTGACAGCAAGCTTACCTGCTATTACGGGGACAACGATGATTCAGACGTTAAGTGCAAGGTCGATCTAAACGCCATGGATCAGGTGACACAGGGCAGGATAACACTGCAGAAGGCCTTCATGACCGGAATGATACAGGCAAAGGGAGATATCAGGATACTAAGGATGTTTGACCAGATCTTTGATCTTGTTGAAGGGTGATTAATATGAAAAAAGATGATTGTATTTTCTGTAAGCTTGCAAATGGAGACATTCCCACAAATATGGTCTTTGAGAATGATGAGTTTGCCGTGATAATGGATGCGGCTCCCGCTACGAAGGGACACTGCCTGATCCTTCCGAAGGATCATTTTCCGAATATTTACGAGATTGATGAGGAAACAGCAGGAAAGGCTTTCAAGCTTGCAAAAAAAATGGCAGCCTCCCTTACGGAAAAGTTAGGCTGCGATGGTTTTAACATAGTACAGAATAACGGTGAGACTGCCGGTCAGACGGTATTTCACTTTCATATCCATCTTATCCCGAGATATAAGGATGATGGCCAGCGTATCGGCTGGAAGCAGGGCTCTCCTTCAAAAGAGGAGCAGGCTGCGATCCTTGATATCATTAAGGAATGATTACTGCATTACATAATAGTGATAAAAATCGCTCCGTTTCTTTAAAACGGAGCGATTTTGCAAATATTATATCTTAAATCTGTATCCTACGCCCCATATGGTTTCAATATATTGAGGGTTTGAGGTATCAAACTCGATCTTTTCGCGTATCTTTTTAATATGAACGGTGACGGTAGCTATGTCTCCGATCGAATCCATATCCCAGATCTTTCGAAACAGCTCTTCTTTGGAAAATACATGATTCGGATTCTGTGCCAGAAAAGTTAACAGATCGAATTCCTTGGTCGTAAACACTTTTTCCTCGCCGTCTATATATACTCTTCTTGCTGTCTTGTCTATCTTAAGGCCTCGGATCTCTATGATCTCATTGGCATTGGGATTGCTGCCCACAAGTCTTTCATATCTTGCCAGATGAGCCTTAACCCTTGCCACGAGCTCACTGGGACTGAAGGGCTTTGTCATATAGTCATCTGCGCCAAGCCCAAGACCCCTGATCTTATCTATGTCATCCTTCTTTGCGGATACCATGATGACAGGGATATCCTTCTTCTTTCTGATCTCCTTGCATATGTCAAATCCGTCGACGGAGGGTAACATCAGGTCAAGGATCACCAGATTGAAATCCCCGTTTAATGCCTTATCAAGTCCTTTTTTTCCGTCTCCTTCAATGGTAACTTCAAAATCCGAAAGCTCAAGGTAATCCTTTTCTAGCTCTGCGATAGCCTGCTCATCCTCAATTATCAGTATTTTGCTCATCTATTTTTGCCTCCTCATATTTCCTCAGAACAAAATGAATGGTAGTACCTACGCCTTCTTTTCCCGTGGCCCAGATATATCCGCCATGATCCTCTATTATCTTTTTTACTATTGAAAGACCGATACCGCTGCCTCCATGGAGAGAATTCCTGGAAGTATCCGTTCTGTAGAATCTGTCAAAAATGTTGGGTAGATCCTTTTGCGCTATTCCCTTGCCGTCATCCTCGATCTCTATCTGGACGGAATCATTGTTGTCTAAGATCCGTATGCTTATGTTTCCCTCGGGTTTTTCCATGTATTTGATCGAGTTTCCGATGATGTTGTTTATCACTCTTCTAAGCTGTTCGGGATCTGCGATGATCCTTGTATCTCTGTCAACCCTGTTATCATAATTCAGTTTTATGTTCTTTGACTCAAGATCGAGACCTATCTCCTCCACACAGTCATTAAAGAAATCCGCGATATTGATCCTGTGAAAATTGTACGGAACGCGGTTGGTATCTATCCTTGAATACAGCGTCAGCTCATTTATCAGAGAATCCATCTCATTAGCCTTGTTGTAAATGGTCTTGATATAACGCTCCATTTTTTGGGGGGTGTCGGCAACCCCGTCCATTATCCCCTCAACATAGCCCTTGATGGAAGTTATCGGAGTCTTTAAGTCATGCGAGATGTTGCTTATTAGCTCCCTGTTGTCATTATCATAGGTTATCTTTTCTTCGACAGAAGATTTTAGACGCTCTCTCATGTCATCAAAGTTGTTGAGCAATGAGCTTATCTCGTCATCGCCGTCTGAGTGGATGGAGTATTCCAGGTTTCCCTTTGCTATCTCATCCATTGCGGTATAGAGCTTCTGTATGGGTCCTATAACATATCTGTAAAAGCTTCTTACAAAAAATCCGGTAGTTACCACCATGATAAGGGCGGTCAGCACAACCATATAAAACATTTTGAACTTAATGTCAAAATGGTCTATCATCAGTATTGATACGGCCATAAGGGCAATGGGGCAGAGCCCGACAAAACAGGCCATATATATAAGCTTTTTCTTAAGCTTCACGAACTGATCCTCCCGACATATCGCAATCGGCGCAAGATGAACAAAATAAATACGTTCACTATAATAAAGCCCGGTTACGGTAATGATACCTGCAACACAGTAATCATGATATCAGATATGCATTGCTCTGATTATAAAAAATGTATTAAAACATTATGTACAAAAAGCGCTAAAAATGCGACAATTATGATGTTGTTCCGGCGGGAAGTCTAAGCGGCTTCATGCCTGCATAAAAGCCTGCGCAGACATTATAATCTCAGAAAAAGGATATGCTTATGAAGACTATCGTACTTACAGGCGGCGGTACCGCGGGTCATGTGACACCGAACATCGCACTGCTTCCTTCATTACAGAAAAACGGATTTAATATTGAATATATAGGATCAAAGAACGGTATAGAAGAGTCTCTCATAAAGGACTATGACATACCTTATTACGGCATCTCTTCCGGAAAGCTTCGCAGATATTTTTCCCTTAAGAACTTCACGGATCCCTTCAGGGTGATAAAGGGATTTTTTGAAGCGGACAGGCTGATAAAGAAGATAAAGCCCGATATAGTCTTTTCAAAGGGCGGATATGTGGCTGTTCCCGTTGTCAGGGCGGCAAAGCGAAACAGGATCCCAGTCATCATCCATGAATCCGATATGACCCCCGGGCTTGCAAACAAACTCTGTTTTTCCGCAGCAAAAAAGATATGCTGCAATTTCCCTGAGACAATGCTGCATCTTCCGAAAAAGAAGGCAGTATTATCCGGACTTCCGATAAGAGAGGAATTAAAGGTCGGAAACAGAAAACGGGCTTTGGAGTTTACGGGATTAAAAGGAAACAAACCTGTCATCTTGGTCATCGGAGGAAGCCTCGGGGCATTAACCGTAAACCTTGCCATCAGGTCGATCCTTGATAAGCTTTTGAATGATTTTGACATCATACATTTATGCGGTAAGGGCAAGATCGATGAATCTCTTACGAATAAGCAGGGCTACCGCCAGTATGAATATATAAAGGATGAATTAAAGGACTTATTTGCCCTTTCTGACATAGTCGTCTCAAGGGCCGGTGCCAATGCGATATGTGAGCTGCTTGCCCTTAAAAAGCCTAATCTTTTAATACCTCTTCCTGAAGGCTCATCAAGGGGAGACCAGCTCTTAAACGCAGAATCCTTTGAAAAACAGAGCTATTCTCTGGTGCTTAGGGAAGATGATCTTACCGGAGGATTACTCTATGAAAAGATCATGGAATTATATACCAACAAAGACCGGTTTATAGATAACATGGACAGAAGTTCGCAGAATAACGCGATAGCAACGATCATGGGACTTATAAACGAAAACGTGAGATCAGAATAGGCATATGGATATCCTGAAAAAATTCATTCCTTATTACAGGCCGTATAAAAATGTTTTCTTTATCGACCTGTTCTGC
Organism: Lachnospiraceae bacterium; assembly: GCA_024699595.1. Next base: position 18,333 of record JAILPG010000232.1, read on the forward strand.
GCGGTCGTAATTAGCGCTGTAGATATTGCATATCCTCAGTTTTTAAGAGCCCTGACAAGGGTTTTATATACAAAAGACAAAGAGACCATACTGCATGCACTTCCTTATATAGCGGTACTGCTTCTTGTCGCCTATATAATACAAACTCTGTGCAAGTACTATGTGACCTGTCAGGGACACATGATGGGAGCATGGATGGAGAGAGATATGAGAAGGGAGCTTTTTGAGCATTACGAAAGGCTTTCTTTTTCGTATTATGATAAGAGCAATACCGGACAGCTGATGAGCAAGCTTATTTCCGACCTGTTCGATATCTCTGAGCTTGCACATCACGGACCGGAAAATCTTTTTATCTCGCTTATCAAGCTTGTCGGTTCTTTTATTTTCCTGTTTATCATTCAGAAAGACCTTGCGCTTATCCTCCTTGCTGTGATCTTTGTCATGATCATAGTCGCAAATCTGCAGAGAAAGCGGCAGAGAGAGACCTTTGCCGACAACAGGGTAAAGATCGGAAACATCAACGCGTCCTTAAATGATTCGCTTTCGGGGATAAGGGTGGTTCAGGCTTTTACCAACGAAAAGGTGGAGGAGGAAAAATTTTCCCGCGGAAACGAAGCTTTCCTTGATTCCAAGCACGACAATTATGTTGCAATGGCACTGTTTCACTCGGGGAACAGCTTTTTTACCGGCATGATCTATTCGGTAACGCTGGTCGCGGGCGGGTATTTTATCGCAACCGGCAGGATGAATGTTTCAGATCTTGCGATGTATGCCCTTTACATAGGAGTCTTTGTAAGCCCTATCCAGATACTCGTGGAGCTGACGGAGATGCTCCAGAAGGGAATGTCGGGATTTCGCAGGTTTCAGGAGGTAATAAACATAAAATCCGAGATAACGGACAGGGAAGGTGCTAAGGACATTAAGGATCCGTGGGGGGATATAGAGTTTGAAAACGTCAGCTTTTCATATGAAGAAAGTGATGTGGTGCTTGATAAGATCTCATTTAAAGTGATATCCGGAAGCTCTGTGGCTTTAGTCGGACCTTCAGGAGGCGGAAAGACCACGATATGCTCTCTGATACCCAGGTTTTATGATATCACCGACGGAAGGATAACGATCGGAGGCCAGGACATAAGGGATATAAAGCTTAAAAGCTTACGGCAGGCGATCGGAATAGTACAGCAGGATGTCTATCTGTTTGACGGTACGGTAAAGGAAAACATAGCTTACGGAAAACCGGATGCCAGTGATGAGGATATAATCGATGCGGCAAAGAAGGCCAACATTCATGATTTTGTAATGAGTCTTCCCGATAAGTACGATACTTTTGTGGGGGAGAGAGGAACAAGACTTTCCGGAGGACAGAAACAGAGGATATCTATAGCAAGGATATTCCTAAAGAATCCGCCGATACTGATACTTGACGAGGCTACGAGTGCTCTGGATAACGAGAGTGAGGAATATATCCAGAAGAGTCTTGAAGATCTGTCAAAAAACCGTACAACGATAACGATAGCACATCGTCTTTCAACTATCAGAAACGCTGATAAGATCTTTGTCATAGAGGACTCAGGCATTACTGAAAGCGGTACTCACAGGGAGCTTATGGAGCTTGACGGCACTTATGCGAAGTATTATTACCTGTCAACGGGAGTAAACTAAACAGGGATGAAGGCATTCTCAGATATTGATCCAAAAAACAAAAACAGAATAAAAAGGGCAGGTGTCTTAAGGAGAATGATGCCTGTCATGCTATCGTTGATATTGCTTATCCTGAGTGCCTGCGCTTCGGCGGATCCCGAAGCCGATACACCTGATGAGAAAAAACGTCTGATCATATATACTTCCCACAAGGAAGAAATCTACAGGCCGATCATCAGGGAATTTGAGGAGCGAAGCGGAATCTGGGTTGACGTGGTCACGGGCGGTACCAACGAGCTGCTTGCAAGGATCGCCTCGGAAAACGGCGAAAACAGCGCAGATATCATGTTCGGAGGAGGCGTGGACAGCCTGAAGGCCTATGAGGAGTATTTTGAACCTTATGTGACGGCACAGGCAGAGAAGCTTGATCCGGCCTATGCATCGGAAAACAACGCATACACAGTTTTTTCCAAACTTCCGATCGTGTTTGTATATAACACGAGACGTGTGATGCCATCAGAAGCGCCAAGGACCTGGAATCAGATGCTGCATTATTCCTGGAAGGGCGAGATCGCCTTTGCCGATCCGACAAAGAGCGGAAGCTCCTATACAGCACTGTCGATCCTTATACAGGAGACTTCGGGATACGGAGATGATACCGGTGACATTATCAGGCAGTTTACCGAAAACCTGCAGAATGATTTTTCCAAAAGCTCCTCCACTATCGTTGAGGATGTGGCGATGGGAAACAAGATGACAGGAATCGTCCTTGAGGAGAATGCCCTTAAGAAAAAGGCCGAAGGAGCTGACATAGATATGATATATCCGGTAAACGGCACCTGCGCGGTTCCCGATGGCTGTACGATCATTAAGAATGCAAAGAACAGGGAAAATGCCGAAAAATTCATGGAGTTCATCGTAAGTGATGATGTACAGCATCTGTTGGAAGACAAGCTTTACAGAAGGAGCGTAAGGCAGGATCTGGACTCATCCGAGATACCGGATGAGGTACCCTATGATATAAAAGCATCAAATGAACACAGGGAAGAGATACTTAAGCTTTGGGACGAATATGCCAAAGAAGAAGTGAAAGAGACAGAGGAGCCTTAAAGGGAAAATGAAAAGATCTTTTCAGACCGAGCTGTTCATACGCTTTTTCTCCATAGCGCTCATAACTCTTATCGTATCGGGCATTGTGCTTATAAATGCCGTGCAGCAAAAGCTGGAATATGATTATGAAAAGAAAAGCAATCAGGAGCTTTCGGAGGCCGCAGCGGCGCTTAACGGATTTTTAAGTGAAGTTGAGGCAGTGATAGTTTCGGTGCTTGATGATGGGAGAGTCCGAAACAGTATCAACGAAACCGACAGCTGGATAATCAAAAAGGCATACAACCAGCTGTACATGCTTACTGAAAGCGTAAGAGAAAAAGCCGTATTCTACATATATGATGAAAAGGGAAACTGTATCCTTACAACAGCCGAATCGGATCCGATGGAACCGGTGCCGGTTTATTTCGGTATACTTAAGACCGCAAGGACTCACCCTGATGAGGTGAGCGTAAAAAACGGAGTATATGAGTTAAATAATGATGATACTGTGATCTGTATGGCTCGTGCGATCACAAAGGATGATTCATGTATCGGGTATGCAGCCTGCAGCATTAAGAGTGAGGATATAAAGGAAATACTGGATTCTGTGGGTGCGCAGAAAAACGAGATGGTTATCCTTGATGATTTTTTTGAGGAGCTCTATTCCACCGATGCGGCAAAAGAGTCGGAGCTTGCAAAAAGGATCCATGAGGAAATGTTTTACAAAACACAGGGCAGTAAAGAGGATGCAGGCTTTTTTATATATGATATGGAAGGAAGAGGTCTTCATCTGGTGATAGGAAAGGAAGACGTTCTCTCTGACAGCCTAAGAAGAACAATGATCCTTGTCATCCTTGTAAGTGCCGCTGCCGTACTCATCCTAAGCTTCCTGGTATCCCAAATCTTCAGCAGACGTCTGATGGCACCCTTAAGAGAGATGACGGATGCGATGTCAAAGGTCAGGGAGGGTGATCTCTCCATCAGGATGGACAGCAAAAGACCCGATGAATTCGGACAGCTTTCAAGGGACTTTGATGATATGACGAAGGCCCTTAAGCTTTACGTGGAACTGAGATCCAGACAGCAGAAAGAGCTGTCGGACAGCAATATAGCCATGATGCAGGCACAGCTGAATCCCCATTTTCTGTACAACACACTTGATTCGATCAAATGGATAGCAAAGGCCAATCATATCCCGGAGCTTGCGACGCTTTCTTCTTCTCTTGCAAAGATCTTAAGGGCCAGCATCAGTGCTGATGTTTTCGTACCCCTGTCATCAGAACTGAAGCTTGTGGAGAACTACGTTGATATACAGAAGATCCGCTTTTCGGACAGTTTTTCCTTTGATGTGGAGCTTCCGATGGAGCTTGAGGACTGTATCGTACCAAAGCTCATACTGCAGCCTATAGTGGAGAATGCGATAGTACACGGACTTAAGGACAGGACTGACGGATACATATTCTTAAATGTTTACGAAAAAGACAAGAGACTTATAATAGATGTTGAGGATAACGGCTGCGGCATGGATGAAGAGATGCTTGCAACCTTAAATGAAAGAGACAGGGAAAAGCTTAAGGGACACATTGGTTTTTACAATGTGGATACGATCATAAGGCTGCATTACGGGTTAAATTACGGACTGCATGCACTGAATCTGAAGGACGGAGGCGTCCGTATCACACTGGAGCTTCCCATACGTTATGAGAAGGGGCAGATCACTGTAAAAGAAGAGGAAGCAGAAGATGGAACAGAGAATGCTTAAGATAGCGGTCATAGATGATGAAAATGTGGTTCGGAACGGGATAGTGCTCGAAACGGACTGGGCTTCGCTTGACTGTGAAGTGGTCGCGGAGGCTTCAAACGGTGAAGAGGGGCTTGAGATCATTAAAAAATACCGCCCCGACATAGTCATAAGCGACATCAGGATGCCGAAAATGGACGGGATCGAGATGCTTAAGAAGCTTAGGGAAGAAGGCGATAAGACCTATGTCATCTTTTTATCCGCATACAACGAATTTTCCTATGCACAGCAGGCCGTAAAATACAGCGCCGCTGATTATCTGTTAAAGCCCTATGACGACGGCGATCTGGAGCAGGCTATAATAAGGATAAGAGACGTTCTGACAAAGCATAAACAGAATGCGGATGATAAGCATGAAGAGGATGTGCTTTCGAAGAATGCGATCTTAAGGAACGACAAATCCAAGTATGTTTCGGATGCTCTGGATTATATAGGAGAGCATATGTCGGATCCGGACATTAACATTAGGGCGATAGCAGAGGCCATAGACATAAGCGAGAGTCATTTGAGTCATATATTTAAAAAGGAAACGGATTATACGGTAAATGCCTATATCACCAGGTACAGGATGAGGACGGCGATGAAGCTCTTAAAGAGTAAGAGGCATAAGATATATGAAGTTGCCGAGCTTGTGGGATACCGCGATATCGCTTATTTTTCCACCATATTCAAAAAGATCACCGGTGTAAACCCGTCCGAATACCAGTAGAGACGGGTTTTCCAGACAGTTCGTGAGACTTATCTTACAGGAATGCAAATGACCGGTTATACTTTTTGCAGGAATTTAAAATGAAAAGCAGTTTTGTCTTATTTTTTACAAAACTGTTTTTTTTTATAATGTTTTCTGTCAGGGGAAAAAGGCATGACTGCGACAGTGAGAGCCCGGATCCCAAATAGTTTAAGGATATAAAACAGGAGGAAAACAAAGTGAAAAAGAGATTATTATC
>JAILPG010000269.1 GCA_024699595.1 Lachnospiraceae bacterium
ATGTGGTATGATGGTGAAGATGAGGAGGATGAGGTGACGGGATGACTATCAGAAAAGAATTTACGAACATATTAAACGGATATAGCGGCAAATATATATGTCCCGATTTTTCAGGAGATCTTGGGATACTGTTGAATAATATTTCGGATAATGCAAAAAGAGAGCTTAAAAAGGCTGCCGATGACCGTCTCTCTTTTGAGTATGGCTCTCTTGCCGCCTCGCTCTTTATGTCCTTTAAACGGACCGGCAACCGTACGGATTATGAGGATATATATTTCGAAAAAAGAAGAGCCTTAAATGACCTTATACTGGGAGAACTGTGCACGCAGGAAGAAGACAGATACATGGGAATGATCATCGACGGGATCTTTTCGATCTGCGAGGAGAGCACCTGGTGCCTGCCTGCTCACAACACTTATATACGGGATACGCCGCAGCTTATCCTTCCGGATACACAACGACCCGTGATCGATCTCTTTGCCTGTGAAACGGCAGCCCTTTTATCTGCAGCGGGATATCTGTTAAAAGAAAGGCTTGATGCCATATCCCCCTTTATAACAAAGAGAATACAGCACGAAATAAGAACACGCATAATAAAGCCTTATCTATCGACCCATTTCTGGTGGATGGGACGCGGCATGGAACCCATGTGCAACTGGACCATCTGGTGTACCCAGAACATCCTGATCACTGCTGCCCTTAATCCCTTAAGTGAGACGGAAACCAAAAAGCTTATCAAAAAAGCAGCCTTAAGCGTCGATCTGTTCCTTAAAGATTACGGGCAGGACGGCTGCTGCGATGAAGGCGCAGGTTACTACAGGCACGCCGGTCTCTGCCTCTATATCACGATATCTCTTCTTAACAGATTTACGAATAATGCCTTCATGAGCATGTGGCAGGATGAAAAGATCAGAAACATCGCCGAATATATCTGCAATGTCCACGCAGACGGGATCTATTATCTCAATTATTCCGACTGTTCCGCCGTACCCGGAAGGAGCGGCGTCCGCGAATATCTCTTTGGAAAAGCTGTCGGAAGTAAAAAGCTTATGCGATTTGCAGCAGAGGAGTACAGGGCATCGGACGATCCTTATATGAAAGGCGAGATAAATCTGACTTACCGTCTCTTAACGCTGATGACGGAAAAGGAGATCCTTAAATATGATGCAGACGTACACCATGAAACAGGATCCAAAGAAACGGTACCTCAATGCATCTGGTATGAGAGCACGGGCCTTTTTATCGTAAAGACCGATGATACCGTCGTATCCATAAAGGCCGGGGATAATGATGACAATCATAACCACAATGATACGGGAAGCCTCATACTCTATCATAAGGGAAGGCCGGTCCTCATAGATGTCGGAGTCGAAAGCTACAGCGCAAAGACTTTTTCCGACAGGCGCTATGAGATATGGACGATGCAGTCCTCCTACCATAATCTCCCGACCATAAACGGCTTTGATGAGATGGCAGGCAAAGACTTTAAGGCAAAAAAAGTAAAGATAAACAGGGATGACTTAAGCCTCTCCATGGATATCGCAGCTGCTTTCCCAAAAGAGTGCAATATAAGCTCATATATAAGGCATCTGTCCGCAAACCGTGAAGGCAGCTGTTTAAGGATAAAGCTTTCGGATACCGCAAAGTTTAAAAAGCCTGTTTCCGAAGGAAACACCGCTTCAGAAGATGTAAACGGTGTGATACTCAACTTTATGACATATGAAAAACCGACCTTTAAGAATAACATCCTAAAGATCGGTGATATTTACGCTTTCAGGGTATCAGGCGTCTCAGACTGTAACGTAGAGACCATCCCCATAACGGATAAGAGACTCTCCGAAACCTGGAAACACGACATCTACAGGGTAGGATTTACAATGGAGAAAAACCGCTTCTTAATGGAAACCTGCAATCTGTAAATGAGCCTCTCAGGTCTCCTATGCTCCGGCATTATTCCGGTAATAATTCTCAAGATCTTCCCTGCAGGCTATAAAGACTGAGAGCATGTTTGGATCAAACTGCGTGCCCATTCCCTCTGCCATTATCTCTGCTGCCCTTTCAAAGCTCAGAGCTTCCTTGTAGCATCTCTTGCTGACCAGGGCATCATATACGTCGGCGATCGACATTATCCTCGCCTCAACAGGGATCATCTCACCCACAAGGCCTTCGGGATACCCTCTTCCGTCCCATCTCTCGTGATGGTACCTTGCAACGTTATAGGCAATGTCCACAAAATGCTGTTCCTCGACACCCCGAAGAATTATGTCCACAAACTCGCCGCTCTTTGCAGCATGAGTCTTCATGGTATCAAATTCACCCGGAGACAGCCTTGCAGGCTTTAGGAGGATCGCATTTTCGATCGTTATCTTTCCGAGGTCATGCATGGGCGCCGCCCTTACAACGTCATCCGCAAACTGTCTGTCAAGGTGATATACACCCTGTTTTTCCATCTCGTCTACTATGATCTTAATGATATCACTCGTCCTCTTAACATGACCTCCGGTGTTATTGTCTCTGTTCTCCACCATGTTCGCAAGCCCGAGCACGATGCGCTGCTGGATATTGACGATGTTTTCGGTCTTTTTGGCAACCTCACTGTTAAGACTGTCATTGTAGTCCCTCATGACATCAATGACCTTCTGTTCCTCGGTCACATCCCTTATATCAAACAGATATCCCTGTACCCTGCCGTCTCTTCTTACGAAGAATTCCGATATCTCGCATCTGCAGGTCATATCACCGGACGTAAAGACTTTTGCCGTATTAAGATCATCCCTGTATTCATTTACAAGCTCGTAGAAAATAGTTGATTCCTCGCTGTATTCGGGGAATTTCGCATCAACGATCTGATCCTTAAGACCGGGCAAAAACAGATACGCCCTCTCGTTGCAGCTTAGGAAATTACCATCAAGATCGATCGCCACATAGCCTCTGACGCCGTGATACCTCTGATGCTCATTCATAAGGCTCATGATGTCATGGGCGCAGGCATGGTCATAATCAAGCGCTATTATACAGTCAGCCGCCACATATAAGACGGGTAAAAAGGAAAAATCAAAATCAAAGACCGATTCCACGGTATACATAACCAGCCCTATACCGATCCCTAGTGAATAGAACAGCAGAGATCTTCTCGAATAATTACCCTTTTTAATAAATGCAAAGACTATGATCGCAACTATATACAAAAGCAGCACGAACATAAAGATCCAGTGGAATACCCGAAGAGGCCCTCCCGTCATCTTTGTGGCGGTCCCCATTCCCGTATCCACAAGCTTTATCGTCTTGTAGTACAGATCATTGTTCATGCAGACCCACACAAGCAAAAGATGTGCATAAGCAAGCGAATAGACAAGTATCTTTACCCAGGGCTTTACCTTGACACCTGCAAAATGAAGCACGGAAAAGAGTAAGACCGTTGGCAGGACAGTACTGTCAAGATATAAAAAACAGAAGGCCACCATCGCACCCTCTGTCGTGGTGACCCTGGTCTTCAGCCAGTATCCGAGCACTATCAGGGGGATTATGAGAACGAGGGTCCAGTAGTTGATATCCACGTTCTCATAGTTCTTCTGAGCCATATATATGACAATTATGACTGACAGGATCAACAGGATCCCGTATAAGGTCGTGATCATCCTGCTATCTCCTGATCAAATTCAAAGTAGTAATCGTTTCCGAACTCATTCATATAGGTGACCTTAAGCTCCGAACCCATAAGCTCAAGGAGCCTGCATATAAGCTTCATTGAAAGGCCGCCCTCGTCAGGGTCTTCCTTTTCACCCTCTTTTAACAGGGCCGTGCTGACATTAGCATTCGACACCCCCGTATCCTTTACGGATACAAGCAGATGAACACTTTTCTCATCAACCACTTTTCCGAAAACGGAAAGCTTTATACTGCCCTTTTCCGTATGGCTTAAGGAATTATCCATGATAACGCTTATGATCTGTCCGATCCTGTAAGGATCTCCAAGGAGCCTGTCCGGAAGGGACTCCGTGACATCTTTGACAAGACTGATCCCCTTATCATCGGTAAACTTCTTATAGCTTTCCTCTATGCCTTTTATAAGTTCCCTTAACGAATATCCCTTCTTTTCAAGCTTAAGGGTACCCGCCTCAAGCTTCGAAAAATCGAGCACAACATCTATCTGCGATTTCAGAGCCTCACCGGCATTCATGATCATCACCGCGCTGTCCTTTATATCTTTTGAGGAAGCATCATTAAGTATTTTACGGCTCTGCTCATCTATGATGTTTACGGGTGTTAAGATCTCATAGGAAACATTCTCAAGGAAGGCACTCTTTGCCTTGCTCTCCGATCTGACCTTTTCGACCTGTCCCAAAACACGGTCATATTCTTCTTTTTCCTCGTTGATCTCTTCGATCGTAAAGAGCACTCTGTCAACGGGTTTGTCAGGCTTTCTGTCCATTGCGATGAAATGGATCCTGCACCATCCCCTGTTTTTGCTAAGGTACTCTATCGCAATGCTTTCCTTGCCCTCAAGCCTTTCTGGGATGGTGGAAAGATCGGCAAATTCAAGCATTGCATCCTTGTATTCTCCCTCGGAATCCGTTTCAAAGAAATCCGTAAGGAGTGCCGCTGCGCCGGTGTTTTTCTGGAAACTCTTCTCAGTCTCCTCATCAGCCGAAACCTTGGTGAGCAGATCATTGGATATATCTGCTATATATATCGCCTCATACATATCAGACATGCAGGAGATACCGGATTTTCTAAGCTCCATCTCCTTTTCAGCCCTTCTGTAGGCTGACAGCGTAGCGCTGAAGATGCCAAAGACAAATACCCAGCCAAGGGTCAGCACACAGGCAACTATAAAGCCCCACCCATGGGTATAACCCTTGTGATAATAATACTCCATGCTGTAATCCGTTATATCAAGCGGCTTTTCGGAATAAAAGATAACACCGATGGTTACCGAGCTTCCGGCAGGAACAGGTGTCTCCTTAACTGTCTTTGACGGGTAATAGATCACATAATCACCTTTTGACAGGGGAAAGAGGATATCCGCACCGTCCACGATATAATCAAGGTTCAGCTCTTCGGCCTTACAGTCCGCAAGATTTAAGGTCTGTACCCTTTCATTACCGGTTGAGACGTGCTGATGTATCTCAACCGTACCGTTCCAGAACTGGTTGATGCAGCAGTCTTCCTCGATATTGATCTTAAGCTCCCATGAGCTTATCTGATCGGGGGAATTGTTATAGAGAGTACCGTCATATATGACTCCGTAAACCTTCAGATCCTTTTTATACCAGCTCGAAGTGGTACCGCCCCTCTTTAATATCTCAATATAGGACGGCTTGTCCGAATCCGCACCGTCTACGGTACGCAGTTTTGAATTGAATGATGTTACGGATACAAACTGTACTATCATGGCAACGATAGCTGCTATGCCCGTAACGGCCAGAATAAGGCGCATCCGCCTCCTATACTCGTAATTCATCTTACTCTCCCGGATCTACTCTTACGAATTGCGTATACCTGCCTCAGAGGTATCAATAATATTATATCGGATAAAAAACCGAAATCCTTTACATGATCATTATGTCGGTCATTGCACACTGATCTCCCGTGATCGCAACATACACCTTCTGTTTCTTATCGCTTAAGGTTGTTACATTTTTAACATTTACCCCGGAATTCTCCGTGGTCGTGATGATGTTATTTGAAAAACAATGCAGTCTCAGGATGACATTATGCGGCTTCTTGTTGTTATTCTTCCATTCATCCCAACCCAAAAACTCTGCCGTGGTCTTAAGCTCCAGTTCATTCTTTGAGTATTCATTTGTACTCCAGGATTCACCGCTTAAGGAGAACAGGGCAAGCTCTTTATAGTTCTTTCCCTTTCTCTTTCCGTCGTCGGCGCTGTAGAGAAGCACAAACGGACAGTGCCATACAAGATTCGCTGTAGGAAGGCTCATAGTGCGGAAGGATATCCTAAGATCCTCTTTTACCTCTATGCCCTCAGTGGCAGCCGTAAGAGTGCCATCCACCTGTACATTCGGGATATCGCCCTCCAGATGATCTATATAGCTTACCTCATCCGCTATTCTTTCTATCTCTCCCTCGCCTATGCTTTCCTTATAGGATGTGACATCTATATCCCTTATTATGCAATGCTCGCCCGTTATCCCTATATATGCCCATCTCGAGCTGTCGGGAAGCGCAATGACCGCTTCATGGGCAGTTTCATTGCCATACAGTCTGAGCCGTACGTGATCCCTGTATTTTACGGCTTCGATCATATATTTTTCACCGATATCGGATGGAGGAAACGGAGTGATCTTTTCAAGCTTTACATTTCTTGCATCCGTTGATACGAAATTTCCGTCAAACCAGAACTCGCCATATTCCATATATCTGTATTCTTCAATGGTCTTTGCGGTATCGTGGACTTTGGAATCAAACGAATCAAAAAGGATGACCGAGGGTCTTGAAAAGGCCTCTTTACCATTGCCGTCAGGCTCACTTGAAAAAGTGATCCTTGTGATATTTGCGGTTATATTGATGCCTCTTGATATGTTATCCCTGTATTCAAAACACTGAAGCTCATTCTTCCATGAAATGTCCTCTCCGGATTCGCGCTCCTTATGCAAAAGCTCATTTTCATGATCCATTATATCAAGCATTGCCGCAACTAATTCCGGATCAAAACGGCTTCCCGATCCCTTTAGGAGCTCTTCTCTCACCATCGGATCGGGCATGGGATCGCTGTATCCTGTTCCCTCCGTCATGACATCATAGGCATCCGCTACGGCTATTATCCTTGCAGCTTCAGGTATCTCATCACCCTTAAGCCCTTCCGGATATCCCTTTCCGTCATACCTCTCATTGTAATAATGCGCACCTGTGGAAAGATATGGAAACTCTTCTATTTCCGCAAGGATTCTGTTTCCTACGACAGGATTCTGCCTTATTATCTCAATCTCTTCCTCCGTAAGTTCCTTGCTCTTTCCAAGCAGGCTGTCCGGAATGCAGATCTTTCCTACATCATGAAGCAGAGCCGAGTAGTATACCTCCTGGCATTCTTTTTCATCCAGGCCCCTTCTCTTTGCTATCTCACGCGAATAATCCGCAACACGCTTGGAATGGCCCTTGGAATATACATCCCTCTCATCTATTGCACCCGCAAATACCTTTGCCAACTGATCAAACAGCCTGTGGGTACTCATCTGCTCATCCTTAAGGATATCTATCTCAAGCTTGCTTGCTCTTTCCAGCCTGTCATTAAGATCCTCCAGTGCAAACAGGTACAAAAGGACTCCCATCGTAACGACTATCATGTTCGTAAGAGACAGTCCGTATATAACAAACTGTGCCGCCGTTGCCACAAGAGGCATAGACGAAAACAGGACGAGGGATATGAATATCGGACGGCTGAGTCTCTTTCCGTACTGCACGATAAGGCTTAGCTGGATGATGAGCATTATAAGGGGCAGGGCAAAGCAGATCCAGATCCCGCCCGACCTGTGATAATTATTGCCTTCATCGAAATAATAATACAGCCCCGTAAACTGGGATATGAACAGAAGTCCGGTCGCGGTGTAGGCCAGTTTATCGACCACGGAAAGACGTTTCGGAAGATTCGCAAATCCGGCATCGTATTTAAACAGATCTTTTAAGTATGCGTTGTAAAAGTATATGGCCCAGATAGAGGCAAGAAAGGTCACAAAGTTGGTGATCCGGACCGCATAGAAACCAAAGGTTGAGGTATCTCCCCTGTAGACATATGCGTTCCTGTCGGAAAAGAGCATCACCATGCAGGTAATCTCCAGACACATGAGTATCTTTTTCCGCTTTGCATGAAGAGACCTTGTCATATAGACAAAGAGCGCCGTTACTGCAGCGACGCTCTCCATGGACAGCATGATATTTAATTGATATTTTTCCAGTAATTCAAACATCCGTACTCCGCGGCAGAAAAAGATTATCTGCTTGTCAGGAAAAATTTTGCAAGATTATTTATAAGATCCTTCTTTTCAATATTTTTGAGAAAATACCCTTCGGGCTTTAAGGCTACGACCGACATTACACTCTCCCTGTCACCCTTTCCGGTCAGAAAGATAACGGGAATGGATTTTGTCTCTTCATCGGCCCTTAACATTTCAAGCACCTTCGGTCCGCTTGTAACGGGCATTTCATAATCAAGAAGGATAACGTCAGCCTTGTTCTTTCCAAGCCACTTAATGGCCTGCAGTCCCGAGGTCACCATCGCAACCTTATAGATATCCTTGAGCCAGTCTCTTACAAGGGATAAATAGGAAGGATCATCATCCACTATGAGCACGGTCTTCTTATAATCCCCGGCCTCGATCCTTTCAAAAAGCTCCGTGACCGTATCCACATACTGTCCGCTGTCAAGCGGCCTCTCAAATATCTTATATATCTGATCATCGGGCATATATTTCTTAAATTGCTCTATATCCCGGTCCTCACCTATTAAGATCATCTGGAGACAATCATCGGTCATCTTGTCCCGCAAAAACTGCAATACCTGCTCGGAAGGAATCTCGTCCTGATCAAGATAACAGGTGACCAGGGTAACATTTTCCCAGTTAGCATTGATCTCATTTATGTCCGGTCTTACAAGCTCAGCATTGATCCCGGCCTTTACGATCTTTTCCGTTAGCACTCTTACGAGAAAAGACTCTTTGTTTGCCACTATGAGTATCTTATTATCTTTCATATTAGCCTCTCCATTTCCTCCCAGTCAACCCGTTTAAGTGCCTTCTCAAGGTCATCAAAAACCTCTTCATCCCTATCGGGCAGCCTGTATGCCCTCACATCCCGGATGACCATTTCCACGCCGTCATAATCCATCTGATCGACAAGCTCCTTAAGAGCCTCATAAGCCTCCTTAAGAACATCCTCCGGGATCTCCTCTTTTTCTGATCCATCCTCATTATTTTTCTCATCAAGTCCCGAAAGGATCTCCTTATACTCCCTGTAATCAGACAGAAGCTTTTCTATATTATCCTCTATAAAGTCCTTATCATCCTTGTTGCCTGCTTCTTCCATCTTAAGCGACAGCTCGGAAAGCTCATCTGCACCTATGATCCTTGCCGATGTCTTTAAGGCATGCACCTTGATCGTAAAGAACTTAAGGTCCTTATCCTTATATGCTTTCTCTATGACACCCGAATTTTCGTCGATCGTATCATAAAAGAGGTGAAGCGCATTGACAAATGATGAAACGCCTCCGCTGTGCTTAATGCCCGATTCCACCGAAATACCCTTTGCGTCGTTTATCCAGTTAAGCTCTTCGGGAAGTTCTTCCATCATGACCGCATCATCGAGTGACGGCTCCATGACGATCTCATCGGGAAGATATTTCCTGATAGCCTTTTCAAGCACTATGCCGTCGATGGGCTTTGACAGATATCCGTTGAATCCGTGGGAAATATAGAATTCCTCACCCTCGCTTGCATTTGCGGTAAGCGCATATACAGGGAGATCCGGATGATCCTTCCTGATACGGTGTATGGTCTCTATGCCGTCCATTCCCGGCATCATGTGATCAAGAAGCACTACGTTGAAATTACCGAATCTGATCTTTTCCAGACATTCCTCGCCGCTCTCTGCCGTTGACACAAACATCTTGGTAGCCGACAGCAGGCCTTTTATGACGGTTAAGTTCATCGGAGTGTCATCAACCACCAGTACCTCTGCATCAGGAGCGATAAACTGCGGTATGTACGGTCCGCTTGCTACATCGGATTCCGCACTGAACACACCTATGACCTCATCGCTCTCCGCCTTCTGCGTAACCTCCAAGATAAACTCCGAGCCCTTTCCGTATTCGCTTTCGCACCAGAGCTTTCCGCCCAAAAGCTCGGCGAACTGTCTCGAGATATTAAGTCCCAGACCCGTTCCCTGAATGCTCGCATTTCTGACTTCATCAAGTCTTTCATAGGCCGTAAAGAGATTCTCTAAATCCTCGGGCTTTACTCCTATACCGGTATCCTTGACCGATATCCTTAACTTTACGTTATCTGCCGGTCTTTCAAGCACCTTTACGCTTAATGTGAAGCCGCCTGTTTCGGTATATTTAACGGCATTTGTCAGAAGGTTTAAGGTTATCTGCTTTATCTTTTCCCTGTCACCGTATAGTATCTTCGGGATATTCTCGTCAATTTCGGTGTCAAAATGCAGATCCTTCTGCTCACTGGTCCCTCTTATCATCGTGACAATGGATCTAAGCAGCTCCACCGTGCTGTAGGAGCTTTCCACTAGATACATCTTGCCCGATTCGATCTTTGAAAGATCCAGAACTCCGTTTACAAGCTCAAGGAGCGTCCTCGAAGCATTCTGGATATCAAGAGAATAATTGACTATGGACATGTAATACGACTTCGGGACATCCTTGGCTTCCTCTCTGAGTATCAGCTCATTCATACCCATTATGGTATTTATGGGTGTACGTATCTCATGTGACATATTCGCAAGGAAACGTGATTTGGCACTGTTTGCCCTTTCTGCCTCCTCCTTGGCCTTCTGGATCTCTACGTACTGCCTTCTGACTACGGTTCCCGTCATGATACGCCATACAAGAAAAGCTATAAGAGCTGCAAGAAACGCCGCTATTATGACCCTGACGCCCATCACCTCATAGATCTTCGGCTCTTTTCTGATACTGAACAGGGTATCCTGCAGTACTCCTTCCCCGGCATCATCAAGTATCTGTATATGCAGTCTGTAATTGCCGTATTTAAGACCCGTAAACTCTATAGGGGTAAGTGAGCTCTGTCTTGTGGTAATGCCGGTATTGTCATCTCCCTCAAGGTATACATGGACAAAAGGATCATACATCGTATAGTTGAGTACTGCCGTCTTGATCTGCACACGGCCGCTTCCCGCAGGCAGTACATAAGTCCCCGATGCATCCTTAAGTATCTGTGTATCGCCCATGGACACCGAGCTTATCCCGGTTTTCACCAATGAATCGGTCTCAAAAAAGCTGTCGATATTTACCTTTATAACGCCCGTCCTTGCCGCAATATACAGATTTCCTTCATCATCCTTTGCGCTGTATGCATTGGATGTGGGAGGACAGGGAAGACCGTTTGCAAGAGTATATAACCTGTAATCCTTAACGGTATCGTTAAGCATATCCGCCGTATGCAGGGAAAATACTCCAAAGGATGATAGTATCCAGGCATTCCCGTTTTTGTCAAAATACATATCATAGTTGTTGTTATACGGGAAGGAGGTAACGTTTACAATCTCTCCGTTCTTTATGTACTCAATGGAATTGGATGTGATAAGCCAGTATACACCGTTTCTGTCATCCCTTTTAACCTTCATGATAACATCGCTCGTAAGCCCGTCATCACGCCCAAGTACCTCAATACCGTCTTCTCCGATGATATACAGACCGTCACCGTCGGTTCCCGCAAGTACTTCTCCGTTTTTGCCCTCTTCGATCGACAGAAAGACCGAATTATGGACGCCTTCATCCACACCTACGCTTCTTACGACTTTTTCATCCTTTATGACCGCAAGTCCGCCGTTTGTCCCGACAAGAACAGAGCCGTCTGATCCTGTGATGACTGTTCTGCACTCATTACTCGGCATTCCGTCGTCCATGGTATAGGCGCTTATCTTTCCGTCCTTTGAATAACAGACAAGCCCCATTTCATTTGCGGATGTAGATATCCAGAGATTTCCGTCATAATCATCCGTTATGCATCTGACACGGGTATCGCCGATATATTCCGTAAGCTCATTTTCTGTCTTTTTCCCGTTCTCAGCAAGTATCTCGAGACCCTGGTTCGTACCTATATAGAGCTTGCCCTCATGCAGATGGGTAGCATTTACGACCTCATCGGTTATCCCTGCGGGAGAAGTGATATCTTCAAAATTATTGGCAACGACTTTCATTATCCCCTGAGTGGAGGATGCAAACCACATGTTGCCCTGATAGTCAGAGCTCATCATCTCTATGCCGTTATTGATGGGAACATCCTTAAGGAGATGGAATTCATTCTTATCATCAAGATAGCCCATCTCATTGAGCGATGCTATCCACACCCTTCCGCAGTCATATGACATCCAGTGCATGAGATTTAAGGGCTCCGCAGATATCTTTATGAGCTTATGCGCTCCGTTGCCGAAGCTTCCGTAATACAGATTCGAGGACTCCGTTCCAATATACAGGTTTCCGGGAACATGGGGATCCGCAAGGATCGTGCGTATCGTTTCGATACCGAGATCATCACCGTTATATACATCTAAGATCTTTCCGTCTGCGGCGGAAAAGATAAGACCGGTTCCCGTTTCCCCGTATACTGTATTTCCGTCAGCATCTGTATCAAGCTTTAATACTCTTTCGTTATTGATCCTTTCATCATCTATCCGGGTAAGCTTAAGATCTTTGTCACAGACCGCAAGTCCTGCTGTGGTGCCTATATAGACATTACCGTCCTTATCCTGAGCAAACTCCCTTATCGAGGATGAAGGCAGCCCTTCCCTGTAAGTGATATGGGTTCTTTCATCACCGTCGATAACAACTACGCCGTTGTCATTGGTTGCAACCCATATCCTGCCGTCGGAATCCTCAAACAGGCCTCTCCCGCTCGTAAGGCCCTCGGAAGTATCAAGCCTTATGAATTCCGATCCGTCATAGCGGATGATCCCGCTGTAGCCTCCGATCCATATGTATCCGTCGGACCCTCCGATCACGAAATTTGCATCAGAAGTGGGAAGGCCGCTCGTGGCATCATAAAGTGTCGCCGAATATCCTACGCCCTCTATCTGCCCGGTTACCGCATACCCGCCTCCAAGGGATTCGGCATCTTTCCCCGTAAGGATCTGCGAAGATCCGGCTTCCGTATTATCTTCCGTCTCTGTATTTCCTTTTTCGATCTCAGCCTTTACGCATACGGGCATAGATAAAACGGACATAAGCGAAAGCACGATCAATACCGCGAAAACGATGATTCTTTTTCCTGTCTCTTCCAAATATCTCATCTACAGCTCCCCCTCGTATTCCCTGTATTTCCTTAACACCCTCTTTACCTCGGTAAGGGAATCCAAAAAGGCCTCTACGCATTTGGGATCAAAATGGGTGCCGGATCCCTCTACTATTATGGCTACCGCCTGATCAAAAGGGATCGCGGGCTTATATACACGCTTGGAGGATACGGCATCAAAAACATCCGCGACCGCCATGATACGTGCGGAAAGAGGGATCACCTCCCCGTGAAGTCCCTCGGGATAACCTGTTCCGTCCCATTTCTCATGATGATACCCTGCCATGTTCCTGGCTTCCTTAAGATAATTATCACCGGAAATGGTCGATATCGCTTTCTCCATTATCATGCGGCCCATAGTCGTATGCGTCTTCATGATCTCGTATTCTTCCGCGTTCAGCTTGCCAGGTTTATTTAAGATCTTGTCGGAAATATTGATCTTTCCCACATCATGAAGGGGCGCCGACATTACTATGTCGTTTATGTATTTGGGTGTGATCTTTTCGGCATAATAGCCTTTTGCCTTAAGAGCGTTTGCTATTATCCTCACATATTCAGCTGTTTTCTGGATATGCGCGCCGGTATCGGAGTCGCGGTTTTCCACCATGTCCGCCATTGTGATGATAAGTCCGTTCTGCATCTTTGAGACCGCATCCGAATAGTGCTGTATCTCCCAGAGCTGTTCCGTAACATTTTCAGTGAGGGTACACAGCACGGAATAGAGGTTTTCCACCTCATCACCCGTATTGATGTTGAGCTTTTTGAACGCACCGACATCCTTGTTGAGCTTTTTTACCTCATCCTCCCTGTCTATGTTGTCGACAAACCTGTTTGAGAGCGAGGTGATGCTCTTTATCGGGTATATCATATAGTAATTGGCTACCCTCATGATACAGGCAAAGATCGCCACCATGAACCCGGACATTATCAGTGCCGCTCTGACGGCAAACTGTCTTATAAAATCTGAAAAATAGGTCAGTGAAACATCTGCACCGACGTAGCATACGCACCTTCCCCTGTCGTTGTATACGGGCTGGTATGCCGTCATCATCCAGCCGTAAAAATCATCGGATTCGATCGGCGGGATCTCTCTGCCCTGAAGGAGATCATCGATATAGGGCTTAAGGCCCTCTTCATATTCAAATCTCTCTCCCGGTTCATAGGCTGCAATGTCATCGGTCTTAAGATCAAAGGCCACCAGAAAACCGTCCGCTGACGGCCTGACAACGTAGAGATATTCAATGTCAGCTGCATTTTCGCGTATCCCTTCAAGCATCTCCTCCGTTCTCTGATACCCGGTCGCCTCCCGGCCTTTTTTCAGATACGTATCGATCCTGTCAGGCTCAAGCACATTTGCCGCAAAGATGGCGGTGTTTTTTGCTTCCCTGGTCCTGTCTTCCTTGTCATGCATGAAGTAGAGATTCATCCCGATATAGGCAAGCGCCGCCACTATTGCCACGGATACGATGATCACGATGAGAAAGACCCTTCCCTGCAGGGATTTATATTTCCCTTTGAAGTTCTTCTTCATTTCTTCGATCTCAGTATCCGAAAGCGGGCGCTGGTGCCATCCGCTGTTTATGATCCTCTCCCGCATTTCCGCAGGGAACACCGAAATCGTGAAAAGTGCCAGAAGAACAGAGACACCCTTGTCTATGAGATTAAGTAAAAAGCTCAGGAAAACAAATAAAAGGCCTTTGGAAAAACCCGAAGATGAAGTGAGAGCATTAAGCGTATCGGCAATGACTGCATACTGGGGTCTGCCAAGCAACAGCCACTGGATGATCGCACCCAGTACTCCGCTTATAAATGCGGTATGAAGGATAAGAATGAGGATCCTTTTTATATCCTTAAAGGCATTCTTCTGCGCGATATAGGCCGCACATACAGCCATAAGGACATTGATCAGCGAATAATAGGCTGCAATGTCATTAAAGAAGGTGAAGATGATATTGGTTAAAAGCGCAGTCATGATACCCGGGAAGGATCCGCCGATAAAGGTTACGGCAAAGGTCCCTACCGTGTCAAAATACAGGGGCAGTCCGGCCTTTTGTGTAAGCCAGGCCAAAAGCACATTTACGGCTATACCGCTGACGACACACAATGTTCTTTCTACCGCGCTTCTGTTTATCCTGTTTTCTATGTTAAACTCTATGCTCTTAAGACGTTTCAAATCACAAACCCCTCTGTCTCCTCAAAACATTGCATACATAGTCATTTTACCTTTTTTAACAGGTGTTTTCAAGGAAAACAGGAAAAAAGAGACGCACTCAAACGTCTCTTTTTCCCGGATCAAACTGTATAAAACGCTGTTTAAACGTTTTATGATATCAGTTGAAGTAACTGATCGTCTCTGTAAGATCGGCTGCAAGAGCCTGAAGCTGTGATGCCGATTCGTTGATAACGGCAAATGTGGTTCCGAGCTCTGTCATCGATGCGCTTGTCTCCTGTGATGAAGCAGCGTTCTCTTCGGAGATCGCGGATAAGCTCTCCACTATGTCCACAAGAGATTCCTTGGCCGACTCGAGATTCTTGATCATGCTTCTTATGGATCTTGAGTTCTCAGATACAACGATAACGTTCTCTGACATAGCCTCCATATCCTGCTGCGTGGATATGATCTGCTCGCCCTGTGAACGGAAGCTCTCATTAAGGCTGTCCATGGTCTTTACAGAGGCACCGGCGTCGCTTAAGAGCTTGTCAACTATTATCCTGATCTCATCGGAGCTGCTCTTTGACTGATCGGCAAGCTGTCTGATCTCATCTGCAACAACTGCAAAGCCTCTTCCTGCCTCGCCCGCACGTGCTGCCTCAATGGAAGCATTGAGTGAGAGCAGGTTGGTCTGTGCAGCGATATTATTGATGGCATCCGAGAACTTGGCAATCTCGTTGGCACTGTCGTTTGTCGCGCTGATGGTATTTCCGATCTCGGATATAGCATCCGATACCGTCCTGTTCTGTGATACGATCTCACGTAATGCAACGGAAACCTTATCGCAGCTGTTCTTCATATTCTCGCTGGCTTCATCAAGTGAAGCGATATTTGAGGATATGTTATCGATATCGGTACCCATTGAAACGGTTCTCTCAGCTGCAGTCTGTACTGATTCGGCCTGTGAGGTGGCTCCTCTTGAAACCTCACCCACAGCACCGGTAACATGCTGCGATGTCGAGGAAGCTTTGTCTGCGCTTCCTGCAAGATCGGTACCTGCAACGTTCAGATCCCTGGACATATCCTTGGTCTTTACAATGACATTGTAAAGCTTCTGTTTGAGATCCGTAAGGCTCTTTCCTATCTGGTCTATCTCTCTTACGCGGCTCTGTATAACTACCTCTGAAGAGATATCGCCGCCTGCCGTTCTGTCGATCTCCTCGACAGTCTGTATAAGGGGCTTTGAAATAACCGTTGCAACGATGAACATTAGAGCTACGATGAGAACGAATGCGATCACACCGAGGATGATCATCATCCTTAAGTTGCTCATCGAAGCGGCATAAAGCTCGCCCTTGTCAGCTGCTATAACGAGTGCCCAGTCATAACCGGGGATGGTCTTGTAATTAACAACACGCACGTTCTTTGTAGTGGGATCACTGAACTCAAAATGTCCGTTGGCGATCCCCTTATCCCTGGCATTTGCGATAACCTGCTGAAGTAACGGACGGGTAGCTTCCTGAGCGATGATCGCTTCTTTTTCCTCTTCCGTTGCCTCTGTATCCGTAAATACAATGCCTGTCTGGGTATTTAACATGTAGAGTTTGCTTGATGAAACACCGCTTAAGTTAAAGCTTGTAAGAATGTTCTCAAGCTGGCTGTGGAATACTCCGCCTCCTACATAGCCTATCATCTTGCCGTCCTTAACGACCGGTGAATACATTGAAAGGCAGAGCTGGCCTGTTCCGGGAGATACAATGATACCTGCGTTGTATACGCCGTCCAGGTTTGCTTCCATGGCATCCATGAGCTGTTGGCGCCTGTCCGGATCCTCTCTTAATACCTTGCCGATAACGGGAGGAACGGAATAGGCAAGTATCCTTGTCTCACTGTTTCCGATATACAGACCTTCCCAGTTGTCAAGCATTCCGTAATAATCAAGTGTGTACTGCTGTGCTGCCGGGTAGCTCGGATAGTTCTCCGTATAATATGCGACCGTATTGTAGCTTTCATCATTGAACATCGGAAGCTCTCTGCCGGGATTGGCCTCAAGATCCTTTGCGTCTTCCTCGATCAGCGAGGTAATTATCGGATTCTTTGCATACAGCATGAGCTTGTTTTCCGAATTCTTAACGAACTCTTCTACCGCATTTACCTGTGCATCCAGGTATGTAGACATGTTTTCATTGATCTTTGCATTGAGCATTGAATTGGTATTGATCGATGCGATAACACATAACAGAGCGATACCTACCGCTGCGGTTATTGAGATCATCGAAACGATCATGCTCTTCATCTTAAAAGTCTTCATAAGCACCCCCGATTACTGGTATTTTGCGATCCGTAAATAAGCCTTTTTAGAAGCCGGAACAGCATGAATAAATAATAAGCTTTTTATATCTTATCGTCAATATCGTATGCCCTTATTTGACAATGTAAAAAGGCGATCCTAAACATGAAGGACGGCATCCGGAGAATGCTTCTGCATATATCTCTCCATTGCCTTTTCTCCCGTTACACAGACACATTTGTATATTCCTTCAAGCCGCTCTTTTTCCATCTTTATGGCATCGGGATCGTTTCCCCAGATAAGCAGTAACGGAAGCTCGTCCTCAGATGGCCTTATAAGCTGTTTCTCTTCCGGCAGGTATCTTTTCAGCAGTTCTTCCAGAGCATCATATTTTACGGGTTTGGAAAGATAATCCGTAAATCCCTTCTCTATATAGCTCTCTTTTGCGCCGATGATCGCATCGGCCGTGAGGGCGATGACGGGAGTCCCCTTTAGTATATCTTTCTCCTTCATAAGCTTTAATGTGTCTTCGCCCGTAAGGCCAGGCATCATCTGATCAAGCAGGATGCAGTCATATTCTGAGGCGCCTGCCATTTCAACACATTTTTTCCCCGAATCGCAGAGATCAAGCTTCAGTCCCGTTTCTCTCAAGAGTCCGCTTATTACCTCGAGGTTCATTTCATTGTCATCGACCACAAGTATATGGGCTTCGGGAGCATACAGGCTTATCTCCTCGGTCTCTATGTTTGTTAAAAACTCGTTTACTGCCTTAGAAAAATCGCCAATGGGCCTGTTGTCGACGATCTGCTGCGGCAGAATGACCGTGAAAGTACTTCCCTCTCCGTATTCGCTCTCAACCTCGATAAAGCCGCCCATCATCTCAAGGAGCCTGTAGGTGATATGAAGCCCCAGTCCGGTTCCCTCAATATTCCTGTTTTTCTTTTCGTCCAGACGCTGAAAGCTCTTAAAGAGCTTGTCCCTGTCCTCTTTTCTGATCCCCATTCCGGTATCGGCAACGCTTATCACCAAAGTGGCGTTCCTTGCACTCTTTTCCCCCTGTATGGAAGCTTTTACGGATACACTCCCCTTTTCGGTATATTTGATCGCATTGTTGATGATGTTTAAGATCACCTGGCGTATCCTTATCTCGTCACCGTGAAGCATCGACGGGATATCCTCCGAAACGTCAAAGCTGTATTCGAGTCCCTTTTTCTGGGCTCTCGGCCTTGTGATATTGATCACATCATTAAA
>JAILPG010000325.1 GCA_024699595.1 Lachnospiraceae bacterium
AAGACAGAGCAAAAGTTGACAAAGGAGAAATCAGAAATGACTAAAAAAACACTTAAAGCAGCCTGCGACTGCATCTCAAAAATAAAGGATCAGACCCCCACAGAAGCTCAGATAAAGGAAATGCTGTCATTTCTTTCCGAAGAGGGCAAAGAAATACATATCGGTGATGACAATTTTGTTACATATATTGTATTCTCAACTACCTTCAATTTATAATACCCTTTCACCGGGCTTGTATGAGGGCGATCCTGATTTAGAAGCAGACTATGAATAAGCAGTCTCTCTGCTGTTTTTTATAGCCCGATTTCTGCCATCTCCATTTCCAAATCAAAATCGCTCATTTGAGCCACATCTTCTGCTGTGAGACTACCGACAGTTCTCCCGATCTTCAAAAAACTCAACGCAATAGCTGTTAACATCTGATGCAGATCTGAAAATTCCTGATCTTTATCGTCTATCTGTACTGTAATGGGTTCTTTCTTTATAGAATCCTCGATATCTTCAAAGTATGTTTCACTGTCATCATCCATGTACGGGAATTTATTTTCTAATATAAGCCCGATAAATGCCTTGAGCCCCATGAGGTTTCCGGATGTTAAATCTTCTTTCTTAAAAATACTCTTGTCGATATATGACATTATTTTACTTCGATCCATTTATCTCTCCTTTATGAAAGCAAAAATTTTTAAATATGGTTTATACTTTTTTATTATATTTATTGCCGTACCAAAAAACAATATATTGGGAAAAGTTTCCCTGACCAAGCCGTCTCTAACCGCTATTATATCTACATATCTCCGGAGTTCTCCAGATACTCCCGGCTCGAAGCAGGAATGATCAGTTTTCTTCAAAGTGTTCACTTCCTGATCTCAAGAGCATCCATCAGGCCTTTATTACTGCAGTCATACCTACATAGTTCTTCTCGCACGTGATCTTCGAAGTATTTATAAAAGGCCGCGATCTTTTCTTCCTCATTAAGCCCCTCATAGTTATTGATCTCCCGGCCATTCTTACCGCGATCACACAGCCAGAGTATACATTTTTTAATACGTTCGTCTCCAACAGAGGCAATCCCATATGCCGATATCGCATATATCATATCAAAGCTCTGATCTTTTCCGAATCCGATACGAAACAAAACCGGACTCTTCATCTGAAGTATGCGAAGAACAGCATCTTCAAATTTTCGATTCCTATGATCCATCTCAGTAAGAACGCGATTCTCATACTCGTCATATTCTCCGGAATCATAATCCATGAAGCTGCCAATAGTCAGCGTTTGACCGCATGAGCATTTAACTGAAGCAGCCAATCCCATTCCCGTTGGAGTAAATGAGTATTCAAATTGTTCTCCCGTCATTCCTTGGAAGCAGTTCTTGTGCTGCTTACGGAATTTCTTAACATTTTTCAGATCATTTCCTTCAATTTCAAACGTGATCTTATCCTTTGTTTCCATATAGTTTCACCTTTTCCTGATCATAGTTTCCCTGTTTAATCCCTGCCAGCCACATCCGGCAAGAGCACCTGTCTTGGCTTCAATTGTCCATTTGCAGCAAAAAATGCTTTTCTCCGATTTGAAAATCTCCATATAATTGCCCACAACACAGCCATGAGGATTACTTCAGGCCAACCGGTTTAGCGCCCTAACCTGTTCCATGGATTTCAACATATTTCTATGTCTACAGAACGTTAGCGGTTTCCAATTCAAGCGTAAAGGAAATACAATTGAACATTAAGGATTCACTGTTAACCCATAACATAAAACGGTTGATATCATTGAGGCCATTATAAGGCGGGCCTGCCTGTTATCCCCGTTATGGGGATTCAGAAGCGGGATTTGAACCCGCGTCCTTCAGAAAACGCGTAGTTTAATCCTGTCCTTCCTCACGTTCTTTTCTTGCCTCTATAATCTTCTCTATAGTCGGAAGGCTATCCGGATTCACGCCCAACGCTTGTAGCGTATCTGAAAAATCGATTCTCCTTTTTACAGTCCCCTTTGAATTACTGATTTCAACTATAGTATCTCTTGTCAAATTAGGTTTTTCCATAATTAGCGACTCTATTTTTTTATCCTCCAGATTAGTTCCCCACATTCTCCCTCGATGACTTTTATAACACTCTATGCAAAACGGACTGATATAGCCATCATTAAATATTGGAACATTTATCTTGCCGCAGACAATACAGGTGTATCGACTGATATCTTCATACTTGGTTCGAATATCTTTCATTTGATCGGAATAACTGTCGGCATACCATCTTAACGTTCCGAATTTTTCTTTTACCTGATATACCCTATACGTATTCAGAAGAGAGGAATCAATTCTCAATATTTCTTTTCTCAATTCCTCGCACAGCGGTATTCCAAGAGATTTTCTCCATCCTACAGGCATACAATCCAAAAATGTCGATTTGAAATCGCTTGGTTCAGATGAAATCCACCCCTTGATTTCCAGGAATGGGTATCTCTTAATAAGCCTTTTGTTCAAATCTATACGTGCATCCTCATCCTTTAAATCAAGGCTCAATAAATCTCGCTGTAATTCCCGAACTTCTGTATTACTTGCTAAATTTGGCATATTCCCCTTCCTCTTATTTCATGAAACACGTATTTGTAACATATACCGATGCCTTCCGCATATTATATATAAGTGCATTGGTCAGCCGGTCATATTCATCTTTGAGTCCCATAATTTCAGCTTTCCCTCTCGGATCATCATTCCACCATCCCATACCGCCAAATACGTATGATGTATTAATGGCCCCTATAATATTTATCAAACGCATAGGCATATCCACCAGATAATACGGCATATTCTCGGTGCTCATATTTAATGATTCGTCAAGAAGCTTATACGCCGTGTCAAAAAAATAATTAAAAACCTCATATCCAATCTTTTTGGCAAATATCATTAATTCAGACAGAACGTTTTTGTATTCGGTCGTATTATCAACAGGCGTTTCCAAATCATCACCGTATTCCTCACAGACAGCTTCTTTGTATGTATAAACAAATTTACTATCTTCTCTATGCTCATTTCTTATAAAGTGTGATACCTGGTTATTATCCCAAACGCATATAATATCGTAGGTTTCATTCGTCCCCTCAAACGGATGCTGTTCGACCGTTAATGCCGAACTGATCTTGATATCCTTAATATTACGATTTCGACATTGAGAAAACCATTCGTCAGCATCTTTAACAGTAATTTCGTCATTAAAGACAAATTTCATTCCCCTTAAGTACTTTGGCAACTGTAGATCTATATCAGATCCATTCGCCAACGCCCTTCGTGCCTGTATTATTATTGTTGATTCTGTGCTCATTTCTTACCTCACGCTATCTCCCGGACTCTAATTCTATAACAGTATTCTATATGACATAACGTATACGGATGCTTACCGGCAAATGCTATAGCAGCATCGAAGGTTTCATTATACAGATCAAGATTATTTCCTTGATACCAGTCATCCACCAGATCTCCCAGCACCACGGCCGTATCATAAGAGCCTTTGGATATAAGGCCCGAAGCTTTTTCAAACATCCATGGTTTTAAGTGTACATCCGGAACTATAAAAACCTTACTCATGATCACCTCTGAATATACTGTCAGTTTATGAACCTATTTACAGAGTTAGCGACTTTTTAAATATCATCCTTATGTATTCTTTCCTGAATATCTTCCGATAGAACGAGTTTCTCTTCATTAAACCATTTATCATAGTTAAAGAAGATCACATTCCACAGCCCTGTGTTTAATACAGCTTCATATTCACCTTGCAGATCTTCATCAACCTTCTTACCGTCAAAAAAGCTTGACGGAAAAAGGATTGTATTAACAATCATTTTCTCCTCTCCAATCACTCTGTCAATAATGTCAAAATCTTCTTAACATCCGTATCCGTTAATCCCGTCTTAGATGATGTCAAATATAAATTAGGTGTGTTCTCCTTCTGATCAAACAGTTTCGGATCATCATCAAGGATAATATAACTGTCCGTCGGATGCCGTCTCAGATAATGATCTATTTCCTTCGATCTGCTGCCATCGGGTGCAACGCCGGTTTTATCAAGATATCTGATCCCTGCAGGTTCTAACGCTTTTATCAGTTCATCGACGTGCACTGCCGTGGTTCCGTCTCTTGCAATTCCGTTTCTCCAAGTAGAGGACAGAACCACCTTAGGTTTATTAATACTGTTTAGCAGCTTACAAAATGATTCCACGCATTTGGGATTCAGTGAATAAATCTTCCTCGCCCAATCCGACTCTGTATTTAATACTCCGTCTACATCAAGAAAAATATACATACTCAAACCTTCGTTCAATAAGGTTCCTTAATCTTATTTTCATTTAATTCACTACATGCTGCTTTTGTGGCCTTACCCGGCAATCATGGCTTCATCACTCTTTCAAATTCCCTGTAATTTCTATCATCCTGAGGAGGGCAATACACCGCAAATTCTATTGTCCTAAAGTCATACAGATAGTCCTCGATCACGTTTTTCATTGCCTGGGCAACCACGCCTGCCGGATTCAGATATGCTCCGCATCCAAATGCTCCCAGCACAAGAACTTCTGCACCGTTTGCTTTCGCTACATCACAAAACCGTCTCATTCTTGCTTCATGTATCTCAATAAGCTCCCTGTCCGTAACGGCTCTCGGTTTTTCACCCTGTCGTGCGCCTCCGCGAAGCCTCGGTGCCGCAAGAGTGATCACATCGACCTTATACCAGTCCTTCTCCTGCAATCTCTTTGGTTGAGCTGTGTCCGTCTTTATAACAAATACATCCGGCGTGTATATAAGATCTCCATTATGGATATTATCGAGCTCACGACGGTGCGGATTATAAAACCTGTCCCACATATCCTGAATACTGATACAAAAATATAATGTCGAGGTCCGGCATAAGCACTCTTCCTGCGCACCGGAACCCTTTACAACCCCTCCGCCGGGTGTGGTTGCGGATGCGAAATTATGCACACACACCTTCTGATCCCTGTATGCCGAAGCTGCCTCAAAGGATCTCTTTTTTGATACTATCACATCTGCCTTGGAATCAAATCTGTGAGCAGAGTCTGCTGTTATATCATCCTTTTCATAAATGATCTTCTGTGCCGAAACAGAAGCCTTGATCGCATCTCTAAGCTTTGATTCCGACTGACACCATGCTTTGGTATCCTCAAAAACTGCTACATTTTCTTCTCTTCCCATTGTTCTTCTCCTTTTTGAGGCCATATACAAAAAAAGATCTGTATTATCCTTAATATTGATGATAATACAGATCCTTCTGGCTGACTATAAACCGCTAGTTTAATCAGGACAGCTTTTTTCCGCAGTTTGAACAGAATTTTGCCCCTTTTACGGGGGCGCCGCAGTCAGGACAGAATTTTGGTCCTGAGCCGTTCATTATTCTGTGAACATCGTCCATTAAGGCCTTTTGTTTCTCTTCAAATTCACACATCATCCTCTGAGCTTCCTCCTCGGCCTTTTTTCTCTCTTCGGGAGTCATTTTGGCTACTGCTTCCATTGCGGCTTTTTGAGCCTCCTCGGATTTTTTTGCAAGCTCCTCCGGAGACATTTGAGAAAACGCCTTCATCTTTGATAAATCCCTAATATAATTCAGAGATCTTTCCGAAGGTGATATCTCCGTGATCCTCACACCGTTACAGACAAGAGCCCTTGCAGATGCAGAGTTACCGATATGATCCTCTATTTCCGAAGAACGAGCCGAAATATCCGTATAGGATATGCTTTCGGATTCTATTCTGTCTAACGCTTCAAAAACGGCATTACGGATAACCAGTTTTGCATGTTCTTTTGCTCTTTCCTCATTAGTGTCATTTGGATCTGAAACCGTCGCCTCTCCTTTGATGATCATATCCAAGGGTCCGAATTCCGGATCACGGAATGGACATTTCTCCTCAAATCCTAATGTAAATCCCATAGCTTTCCTCCTGTGGATGATCCGATGATTTATGTATGATGTTACCACATCATTCTATCATAAAATCAACCGGCCCGAAACAAGCCTTAAGCAGGATTTTTCCGCGCTATTTTTCTGCGGTGGCCGGGCCAGCTTTCTCATAAACCGTGTTCCCGATCCTCATCACTGTATCCGTATGCCACTATGTAATCCACATAAAGATCACATATTACGGGTTCTGCTTCTTCTTTCGTAAGCAGACCTTCAGCCACAATGAATTCGGCAAGCTGATCTGTGTTACGCTCCGGTATGTTTTCGATCCGGTCCAGGGCTCCTCTTTTTTCCACAGCCTTTATAACCCCCGGATCGAGTTCATAGTATTCATCACTTGCTCCGCAGTCTTCATTATCCGCTTCATGTGTGTAAGCAAAATATGAAGCCTGATTTTCGTAGTAATCAAAATCCTTTGCCTGTATCTCTCTCATCTTCCATTCCTCCTTTGACAGAAAACATCCGGTGGCCGCATTCTTTTATTCGGTTTCATCTATGAAGATGGTTTCCGTTATCATGTCGCACAGGCCAAACTCTATTGCCTGGGAAGCATCCATATAATTGTCAAAGGATGTTGCCTTATCTATTTCTTCCGGGCTCTTTCCCGTATGCTCTGCCAGAATGCCGTTTGTGATATCTCTTGTCTTTAGGATCGATTCCGAGATATTCTTTATGCTGGTGGCGGATCCGCCCACACCACCCCCTATAAGAGGTTCGTGTATCATCATCCTGGAATGGGGAAGTATATATCTCCTGCCCTTCTGTCCTCCTGCCACAAGGATCGCCGCCATGCTGGCTGCCATACCGGTGCATACCATGTTTATCTTCATCCTGCTCGACCGGATTATATCGTAGATCATGAGACCTGCGTTGATCTCACCTCCCGGGCTGTTGACATATATTGTGACCGGTTTATCCGGCTCCTGTTCCAGATACAGAAATTCCGACAGAAAATCATCGGCTGTCTGTCCGTTTATCTCACCCCTTAAGAATATACGCCGGTTCATAAGATGCCTCGTGATAAGGCTCACCTCTCTTATTCCCTGCGAACTCTCAACCTCGATTGCCGGAAAATAGCTGCTTGTATTCATATCTGTCCCTCCAAAAAAAATCTGTATTACCCTTCTTCTCGAGAGTAATACAGATCTTCTTATATTTGAATAAACCATCGGTTTAATACCGTTTTGATCGGTTATTTAAGTCACACATCCGGCGGATCTAATCATCCCCCGGCAGCGTTTTGATGGAGTTCCCCTTCTGAAGTCTTGTGGAGAGAGCGATCTCCATGGGGGCTTCATCGATGTCACTCTCTATCCTGTGAAGTAACAGTTCGACAGCCTTTTCACCAAGAGACTTCATAGGCTGCTCGATCATATAGACCTGGGGTTTCAGCACATGGAAAAACAACTGGTCATCAAAGCCGAGGAGCGAGATGTCTTCCGGGGATCTGAAGTCCGATTCATTCAGGGCAAGCATGGCTCCCAGGGTGATCTCGTAATTACTCATAAATACTGCGGTGGGACGATCCTGCAATGACAGGAGTTTTTTCATGCCGTTATATCCGCTTGCGATGGAATGGGTACCCCGAACCTGATAATCTGTGGGAACCTCGAGTCCTGCATCATTCATGGCATCCATGAAACCGCCGAACCGTTCTCTTCCGGTATATTCACGCTCCGAAGCTATGACAGCTATCTTTTTATGATTCCTGTTAATAAATTCCTTCATGGCATTATAGGTTGACAGTCTGTTGTTTATGCGCACACAGTCATACTGAACATCCGATAAAGACCGGTCCATCAGAACAACGGGAACACCTGCCTCTTTTGCCGGGATCAGAAAATCGCCTTTTGTTGCAACCGGCAGCACTATGATCCCGTCAACCTTCTTGCTTAACAGGAATCTTAAGTTTTTCTGCTCGATCTCTTCTTCATTGCAGGAATCCACGATCAGCATCCCGTAACCTTCCTTCCTGAGGGCAAGGCCGACATGATGAAGCACCATACCGGAGAAGGGACTCTCTATGCTGTATACGAGTATCCCCACGGTACGGGTACGGTTTGTCACAAGTCCTCTTGCCAGCTCATTGACCTCGTAATGAAGCTCTTTTATGGCGGCTTCGATCTTTAGCTTATTCTCGGGCAGAACATTTCCGCCGTTTAAATATTTTGAGATCGTGGCAAGGGACAGTCCCGTTTTTTCCTTTATATCAACTATTGTTGCAGGCATTTTTTACCCCTTTTTGTGTTATATGCATCTTTGCTCAGTCATAATAAGCCCGTTCGCCGGTATTGCTTATCATAACGTCCGGCCGCCGTTTCAGCGTATGGACTTATAAAGCGGTCCATAGGCTTTGCAGGCCCTGTAGTCCTGGCCTTCCTTATCACTTCCGAACGCATTCCAGGCAGCGGGACGATAGATATCATCCGCGGAAACATTGTGCATGCATACCGGGATCCTTAACATAGATGCCATCGTGATAAGATCCGCACCGATATGTCCGTAGCTTATGGCACCGTGATTGGCACCCCAGTTGTTCATCACATCATAGGCTGTCTTGAAGGGCGAACCCTCTTTGCCGTCCGTTCTTGGAGCAAACCAGGTGCAGGGCCAGGTATAATCGGTCCTCTTCCAGAGGATATCGGAAACGTTGTCGGGAAGGTTTACTGTCCAACCCTCGACTATCTGAAGAACCGGTCCCAGATTCTTAACCAGATTCAGTCTTATCATGGTAGCCGGCATTTCAGCTCTCGTAAGGAATCTTGCCGAATAACCCGCGCCGCGGAAGTATCCGTTATCCGCAGGGCACCATTCGGTGGATTCCATCATTTTCTTCATGTCCTCTTCTGTAACATTATACCACTCTTTTATGACGTGGTTACCATTTTCGTCAGTGACCTCTCCGCAGGCATCCAGACAGCAGGCTCCCGAATTGATCAGATGTATGAATCCGTCCGCATCCTTTGCATGTCCTTCGATATCATATCCCGTAACCCGTTTTACTGCATCACCGCTCCAGTATGTACGTACATCGGCAAACATCTGCGCCCTGTTGGTAAGCAGCTTCATAAACAGCATGGATGCTCCGTTAAGGGTATCATTTTCGGTTGCAAGAATAAAAGGCTCCCTTGCCCCGTTCCAGTCAAAGGAAGTATTAAGTATTGCCTCCGGGAAATCACAGTTGGGCCAGTGATCCGTCCACTGACGCTGTCCCTGGAATCCGCCGCAGATGGCATTATGGCCTACGGCCTCCTCTCCGCATCCCTCGGGAAGATTTGGATTTCCCTGATAGAGATCTTCTATGATGACAGCCATCTTTGCCGTGAACTCCCAGTCTTTCTCCTTCTGTTCATCGGTCTTCTTAACAAAGTCCGGATTCTTGTCAAAGCCCTGTCTGCAGTTTTTCTTTATCCATGCAAGAGCCTTTTGGTACTCATCCTCGTTATAAATGTGTTCTTCCATGCGGCGCAGGATCTCGACCTCGTCAACAGACTCAACCCTCATGCCGAGGTATTCCTCAAAGAAATCCTGATTGATAATGGAGCCGCCGATACCCATACATTGCGAACCTATCTGCAGATAGGACTTGTCTCTCATGGAAGCAGCAGCAACCGCTGCTCTTGCAAATCTTAAAAGCTTGGTCTTTACATCTTCGGGGATCACGGTATCATCCGCATCCTGAACATCTTTTCCGTATATCCCGAATGCCGGCAGTCCCTTCTGTGCATAGGTTGCAAGCACGGAAGCAAGATAGACCGCACCGGGTCTTTCCGTAGCGTTAAGGCCCCAGACACCCTTTATCGTAAGAGGGTTCATATCCATGGTCTCCGAGCCGTAGCACCAGCAGGGAGTCACGCTTAAGGTTATTGCAACTCCTTCCTTGCGGAACTTTGCTTCACAGGCTGCCGACTCCGCAACTCTTCCTATGGTCGTATCCGCTATGACAACCTTTACCGGCTCTCCGTTTGAATACCTGACATTATCCTCAAAAAGTTTTTTTGCCGACCTTGCCATGTTCATGGTCTGTTCTTCAAGGGATTCCCTGACTTTGAGGGGTCCTCTTCTTCCGTCAATAATGGGTCTTATTCCTATGACCGGATAATCCCCGATATACCTGTTCTTAGCCATTTTTCCTCCTTTTGTAACCCTTCCGATTGATCAATTTTACAATATTATCTGTCAGAGCAAAACGTTTCGCTCTTTTTTGATTTTATACCTTTTTTTGAAAAAATCAAAGTGATATAATTAAAAAAGCTGAAATTTACTTTTTATGCATCGATTTATACAGCAGATTATCCGTTTTTTTAACAAAGACATTTACGGATAAGGGCCTGCAGCTACGGGATCTTATATGATATACAGAACCGGATACGAAAGAAAAAAAAGGCTTTGGTTTTTCACCTGCCTGTTCATGATCTGTCTGAGCCTTGCCGGATGTTCGGATAAGCGCAAAACGTTTAACTGTCCCTTTACGGAACTGGCCTGGGGATCAACAGCCGATGACATGACAGATGCCGAAGGAGAAAACAGCGACTCCTACCCCTCCATCTACAACGGGGTAACCTATACATATAAAAAGCGGTATCTTGACTATGACGGGATCGTAAAATACATGTATGACGATAATGAGAAGCTTTGCAATATCTCCTGGTCCTATGCCGGCGAGGATGCGGTTTCCGTTACTGAGGTATA
This sequence comes from Lachnospiraceae bacterium, assembly GCA_024699595.1. The sequence continues at coordinate 10,669 of JAILPG010000325.1, forward strand.
TGAGGCTGTCTGCGCTGATACGGAAAAGCTTTTCGGAAAAGGCGAGGATGATGACGGGGTTGGCAATTACTGCAGGATATGGATAACGGATACGGGGACAGTAATGGCAAATGCCGTCATTACCAATGATACCACGGTCATGCAGATCGCATATATGAGTCCGGAGGTCTCCAGACTGTCCGGGACCGGTGATGAGGCCGTATCCCGGGATTAGGCCGTATCCGCTGATTAAGCCTGTGGTTCCCGGATTACATTTTATAAAACATTATAAGGAGGAAATTATATGTCATTCGTAACAAGTGAGGAAATGCTCTTTAAAGCCGACAAATGCGGCTATGCCGTAGGTGCGTTTAACGTTGAGAATATGGAGATGGTGATGGCGGTGATAAAGGCCTGCGAGGAACTGAACGCACCGGCGATACTGCAGACCACACCCTCTACCGTAAAATATGCGGGACTTGACATGTACCATGCAAATGTTGCCGCAGCCGCAAGGCGCGCAAAGGTGCCCATCGCCCTTCATCTTGATCACGGAAACAGCTTTGAGCTTGCCATGCAGGCACTCCGCACGGGCTACACTTCCATAATGATCGACGGATCCAAGCTTGATTTTGAAGAGAATATCGCCCTCTCAAAAAGAGTCGCCGATGCATGCAGACCCAATAACATTCCCGTGGAAGCGGAGCTTGGCAAGGTAGGCGGCAAGGAAGATGATATGAGCTGCGATGATCCCGGATATACAGATCCCGATGATGCAGTCCGTTTTGTAAACGAAACCGGCGTATCCTCTCTCGCCGTTGCCATAGGTACCGCCCACGGCATATATAAGGGCGAGCCAAAACTCGATGTTGAAAGACTTTCCGATATCAGAAAAGTCGTTTCCATACCTCTTGTTCTCCACGGTGCATCCGGAGTTCCCGATGAGGCCGTAAAGGACTGTATCAGAAGGGGAATCAGCAAGGTAAACTTCGCAACCGAGCTTCGTATCGCATTCTCTGACGGCATCAAAGAATACTTAAAGGGAGATCCCGATGTCTTCGACCCCAAGAAATACTGCAAGACCGGTATGGAAAAGGTTACGGAGACGGTTAAGAAAAAGATCCTTGTCTGCGGTTCGGACGGAAAGGCTTAAGAAGGACAGCCGCCGCATCAAAGCTTTTTTCAAATGATATATGTAATTTTGAGCCGGTGACCATGATGCCATGGTCGCCGGTTTCATATATATCCTCGATCTCATATACCTCTTCGGTTTCATGACCTTCTCTTAACGGAATATCCAGATTTAAGATTCCGTCATGTTCAAATGCATGTACTATGACGAGAGCCTTTCCCTCTTTTGTGTATCTTACGGAAGCCTGATACTCCTTAAGTGCCCTGTTTGAATTCTGGAAGGGACCGAATCTTTCCGTTTCTCCATCTGCAATGACCGGAGAGACCTTTCTGTAAAAATCCGTGCCCTTCTGAGTGATCTCCCACTGCTCCTGTGACAGATCGAATACGTCACCGGATATGCACAGCGTCCCGTACATTCCCGCACAGATCGAATATACTATCCTGTTTAAACTGTCGCTCTTTCTGAGCACCGACCAGATCTGACTCTTTGAAGGAAGGATCAGGTCCTGCAGATCAAGAGCTATCACAGGTATCTCTTTTTCCTCATGGGCATCGGAAAATGACAGATAATCGGCTAACTCCATGAATCCCGGCTCCAGCCTGTGTCCCCCGGATGAGCATACCTCGATGGCTATCCCGGGCACACTTTCCCTTATCTTTTTATAGAACCCTTTGGCAGCTTCCACAACCTGCCTTAAGCCTTCACCGCAGCTTTCCGCTCCGTCGCAGCCTATGCCGATGTTCTCGTTGTAATCTATCTTTATGTATTTAAATCCGTTTTCATTCAGGAAATCTATGACCTTTCCGGTAAGATACCGCTCCACGCTGTCCTTTCGCATATCCCAGAATCTCCTGGTGCCGGATATGATGATCTTTCCGTCTCTCGTAAGGAGGTTCGCCTCATCCCTTACCGCATCGGAATCCTTTCCCACAACCTCAAGCTCAAACCATATCCCTGCCTTCATCCCGGCTTTTTCTATCTTCTCAACCACAGGCTTAATACCATTCGGGAAGAGATCCTCCGCGACTCTCCAGTCACCCATATTATCCTGCCAGCCCCTGACGGAATCCGCATACCAGCCTGCATCTATGACAAAATACTCATAGCCCCTGTCCTTTATAACGGACAGTATCCTGTCGATATTCTCCTCACCCGGGTTCCCCCAGGTGGTACAGTACTCGTTAAAGAAAAGAGGAAGTTCCCTTCTCTTCTGTGTATCCGTCAGTCTTTCTCTCTGTGCATCCAAAAGCCTGTCGCAGACATCATGAAGATTCTTATGGGAAACCGATATATAAGCTTCCGGAGTTTTAAAGGATTCCCCGGCAGGGATCATTTTCCTGAAATGACCGTATTCGTAATCCGCAAATCCTCCGGCTATGCTCAGATTCTCATCATTTCGTATGACCTCTATCTGCCAGGACGAGGAACACGCAAGAGTTATCCCCCAGAAAACCCCGGCTCCGCGGTCTTCAAGAGATACAAAGGGGAAAAATCCTCTTACGGGCATCGATCCTACCGCTCCGAACTTTTCACATCTCATTCCGAATCCTGCCCAGGAGGGTTCTAACATCAGATCTTCGATCGTATCATCACAGTGCCTGCCCTCCGCGCTCCACCTGCTCCTAAACCTGTGAAGGTGCAGACGCCCCTGAGCATTGTCATTTGTATAAGGAGTAATACCGGACAGGCATACAGAGGAAAGAGCCTCTGCCATGATATCCTCATGTGATCCGTTGTACACGGTCGTACCGACCTTTAAGGCCCGGGAGCCCTTCCGCCCTGTAACGGTATGAATGACCTTAAGTCCCGATGCTTCATCCGAGAGATAGGTCACCACCCTCTTTTCATCCGCGGTCTCTTCGATCTTCTGATCCCCAAACCGCATGGCCATGGTAAGAGCACTGTTATGGTGGCTCATGCCCGCCGCAAATCCCGATGGTGCCGCATCTCCCGTACAGGATATCTGTACAAGAGGGTTGGCTCCGCCCTTTTCAAAGAACAGCTCACCGCCGGGTATGACTTCCTTTTCCCCTGCCCTGCTTTCCGGAACAAGTGTAAAGGAAACCTGTTTATCCTCATTTATGATATATACAAGGTCCATATCATTTACCGTTATCGTTCTGATCTCTTTCATGCTCATTTTTTCCTTTCGGGAAGTCTTTCCTCTGTACTGTTATATCAACAAAAGACAGGTTTAAGATGCAACCTGTCTTTTGCATGGTTCTTTATGAATAAGGTATATCAAAGCTTTCCGCCCGAGGTTGCTATACCTTCGATAAACTGTTTCTGGAAGAAGATATAGATCACGATCATGGGAACGCAGGAAATAAGCGCTGCCATCATCAGCTCCGGGTATTTCTGCTGATACTGTCCGTTCATTTTTGCAAGTGCGCTTGCAAGAGTCGTTGCCCTGTTATCGGGACAGACTATCATGGGCCACATCAGATCCTTATAGGCAAATACGGTGGTGAATATTCCGAGAGCCACCATCGATGACTTTACGAGAGGAGTCATGATAAAGAAAAACGTCTGCGGTATATTGCACCCGTCAAGTCTTGCCGCCTCTTCAAGATCTCTGGGAAGCTGCATATACGCCTGTCTCAGAAGAAATGCTCCGAAGGCAGAAACTATTCCCGGAAACAGGAGGCCTCCTATACTGTTTGTAAGATGCAGTTTACTTACCATTACGTACTGCGGAATGATAAATATCTGAACCGGGATCATCATCTGGAAAAGAACAAGGGCAAACATTGCATTCTTTCCCCTGAAATTAAGCCTTGCAAAAGCATAGCCCGCAAGTGTTGAGGTCACTATCGCAAATAATATCCTTAAGGCTATCATTGCAAGCGTGTTGGCATAGAGCCTGGGGAAATCCATGGCCTTAACGACATTGCCGAAATTCTGGGTCTGCCATACTTTGGGTATTATGACAAAAGGATCAACCTGCATGGTCTCGGCAACCGTCTTGAATGCTGTGAGAAACATCCACAGAAACGGCACGAGCATGGTTACGGAGACAAGTATCAGTATCAGATATATGAATGAATAATAAGCTGTTTTCTTCATGACCGTCTCCTCCTATTCGTAATGAACCCATTTTTTCTGTCCGATGAGCTGTATCACCGTCAGTATCATTATGACCGTCAGAAGGACAACGATAACCGTGGCTCCGTATCCCTTCTTGCTCTGTTCAAAGGAATATTTGTAAAACAGAAATACCAGGGATTCCGTCTTCTTCCAGGCGGGATTGTTCAGATCTATCAGCATGTAGATAAGATCGAAAACCTGCATGGCTGCTATTATCCTCGTTACCAGCACGAAAAAGATCGTAGGCGAGATGAGCGGTATCGTTATGTTTATGAGCTGCTGCCATCCGTTCGCCCCGTCAAGGGATGCCGCCTCGTAATAATCCCTGGGAACCTCCTGAAGTCCCGCAAGGAAAAGCACCATATTGTAGCCTATCACCGACCAGATACCGATAACCGCTATTGAATAGATTGCGATCTTCGGATCCGATATCCAGTTCACCTTGATATGAAATGCATTGTTTATAAGACCGAAATTGGAATTATAGAGCCATTTCCATACCATGGCGATGGCAGCCGGCGCAACTACCATGGGCAGGAAAAAAATGGTCCGGAATACGCTTCTTCCCTTAAGCTTTTTATTGAGAACAACCGCCAGTAAAAGTGCAATGACAAGGGAGATTGGAACCTCCACTATGGCATACTTCACGGTATTCCACAAAGAACGCCATACCTCGGAATCCGAAAAGACCTTCTGGTAATTTGCAAAACCGACAAACTTATTGCCTTTTCCGAAGTCCCCTGTCTTATAGAAGCTCTGCCTGATGGTATCTATCATCGGATAAATGTTAAGTATGATCAGGCCCGCCATCGTAGGAAGGATAAACAGCCATCCCCACAAAAATTCGCTTTTCTGTCTTGATGTCACTTTCTTATTCACCGAAGTCTCCTTTTCGCTTTTTCTTTTTCCCGGATCAGCCCTTTAGTATCTGTTATGTCAAAACCTGTTATATCAGGACCTGTCCCGGAAAAACTTCTGATAAAACGATCCCTGAAATCCCTCTGATAAAATCCCTTTACTCAAATTACTTTAATGAGATTGCTTTAATGAAATCCCTTTAATGTGATCCCTTTAATGAAAAGCGCACCCGGGAGCTTTTATCACCGGGCGCGCCCTTCTGTCTTATCTTATCATTTAACGCGTTTGATTGGAATATCTGCTGCTTTTAGTCGATCACTCTTCTGCAAGATCCGCATTCATTTCCTCTGCGATCTCCTTGCATACTTCGTCAACAGGTCTTGCACCTGTCCATGCATCCTGAAGCTTCTCGATCATCATGTCTTCCCATACTGTCGTATCTCTTGAGTAAGGTCTGAATACAAGCTTCGCATCAAGCATCTTCATATGACCGTTAAGATCAAAGTTGGGAACGCTGTTGACCCATGCATCCGATGTTCCCATGTAAGCTGACATCGTAACACCGAGCTCTGCCTGCTTAAGCTGTGCTTCCTTGGATCCGAGGTACTCTATAAGTGACCATGCTGCATCAAGGTTCTTGCCGTTTGCCGCTGCTGCCCAGCCGAGTCCGTTGTAGATGGAAACTCTGTCATCAGGTGAGCTGGTATAAGGAAGAACTGCTACGTCACAGTTTTCAGCTGTATACTCATTGTCACGATATCCTGCAAGCATCCAGGATCCGTTGATGGACATTGCAACCTTGCCTGCTGCAAGAAGCTCGTTGGGAGCTGTCTCTGATACTGTTGCAAGATCAGGACATGAGCCGTCTGCTATCATATCTGTGAATAAGGTCATAGCCTTGATGGTATTGGGATCATCCATTCCTGACTTGGTCTTGTCGTCGTTTATAACATATCCGCCCATTGAATAGATGGTGTTGTAATAACCTTCCTGGTTGTTGCCCGGAGCTATTGCATATCCCCAGTGATCATCGTTTGTGAGCTTCTTTGCATTCTCTGCGAAATCTTCCCATGTCCATGTGTCATCGGGATAAGGAACGCCCATCTCATCAAAGATAGTCTTGTTGTACCAGAGTGCGATCGTGTCGATATCCTTGGGAACCGCATACTGTTTTCCGTTTGAATTGTAAAGATTTACGATACCGTCATAGTAATTTCCGAGGTCAATCACATCACTTGCCTCGATCCTGTCTGTAAGATCAAGGAGAAGATCGTTCTCCATATACTTCTGAGCTACGTTTGAATGCATCCAGAATACATCGGGAAGCTCTCCGCCTGTTGCTCCTGCCTCAAGCAGTGTCCAGTAATCATTCCAGTTAACAACCTGGATGGTAGCCTTAACGCCTGACTGTGCGCTCCAGTCATCAACGATCTCCTGAAGTCCGGGTCTCTGCCCTTCGTCCCAGATCGTAACTGAAAGCTCGCCTTCAACGCTGCTTCCGATACTGTCGGGTGTTGTGGTATCTTCCGTCTCAACTGCTGTTGTATCCTCAGTTGTAGCGGGCTCGGTTGTAGCAACAGGTGCTGCACCGGCACATCCAAGCATTGAAATAGCTGTAACAGCGCTTAACAGAATTGCAATTACATTCTTCTTCATAAAGTCATAACCTCCTATTTTTTTGTGCAAACAAATTTTCTCCTTTATCCGATTGCAAATTCATCATAAGCAATCGGGTTATGGTTGTGTATGGTTATTCGTGTTATTTTGATGTCAATTTGTGACATAGGTTTTGTTTTTTTGTTTTCAGACTGATCCGCTTTCGCTTCCTGTATCACACGGCTTCGATCACCGTTACAAATGATGCGTAATCCTCCGAAATGGTGAATCCCTGCTTGTAGAACCGTGAAAGCGTGATACCCATGTTCATCAGTTCATTACCGTAGTACTCTGCTCCTTCCATTCTGTAAAGCCTGTCGGGATCAAGGCCCTTAAGCTTTAGGAATCCCGGAAGAGTGTTGACATTCGCCTTCATGCAGTAGAATCCTGCGATCGCCTGTTTACGGTCCTCAGAAACAACGATCCAGGCACACTGGTCAGTTTCAAACGGGGATCTTAATCTGTAGAAATCGCCAAACTGAATAAGGCTTCTGTACTTCTTCATGAATTCGATCTGCTTTTTTACTTCCTCAAACTCTTCATCGCAGAGTTCATTAAGGTCAAGTTCATAACCGAAGGTTCCGAAGTATGCAACATTTGCTCTCGTGTTTATGGATACCGTCCTGCCCGTCTGCTGATTGGGAACCGCCGACACATGCGATCCGATCGATACTATCGGATATCCGTATGAAGTACCGTACTGGATCCTGATCCTGTCGATCGCATCCGTATTATCCGAGCACCACGCCTGCGGAGCATAGTAAAGCATGCCCGCATCAAACCGGTTTCCGCCCGATGAACAGGATTCAAACAGGATATCGGGAAAGGCTTCGATAAGCCTTGAATACAGCCTGTATACGCCGAGGACATACTTATGATAGATCATACCCTGCTCACAGGCATCGGCGGCTATGCTGTACATCTCTGTGAGGGCCCGGTTCATATCCCATTTGATATAGCTTATGGGAGCACCGTTTAAGATCTTAAAAAGCATATTGTAGATATGATCGACTACTTCCTCACGTGAAAAATCAAGAACAAGCTGGTGCCTTCCAAGCGATGATTTCCTGCCCGGTACCGAAAGCACCCAGTCCGGATGTCTCCTGTAAAGGTTACTGTTGGGATTGACCATTTCCGGCTCTATCCAGAAACCGAACTTAAGGCCCATTGCATTTATTTTTCTTGCAAGACCTGCCATTCCCTGCGGAAGCTTATCGGGATTTTCGATCCAGTCTCCGAGTCCGGCCGTGTCATCGTTCCTGTCACCGAACCATCCGTCATCAAGCACGAACAGCTCTACTCCGGCTTCCTTGGCCTTTGAAGCGATCTTAAGGATCGCATCCTCGGTGAAATCCATGAACGTTGCTTCCCAGTTATTGTTTAAAATGGGACGCGGAACATTTTTCCATTTGCCTCTTACAAGATTGTTGTTGTAAAGTCTGTGATATGTCTGGCTCAGATCATTGAGTCCGTTATCCGTAAAAGCAATAACGACTTCCGGAGTCTCAAAGCTCTCGCCGTTTTTAAGCACCCAGGTAAATCTGTCCGGATTGATACCCATTAAGATCCTGAGCCTTTCGTGAGTTCCTCCCTCTGCCGTCGCTATGAAATTGCCGCTGTATACAAATGAAAAGCCAAAAGCTTCGCCTGCCGATTCATTCGTATCAGGTCTCTTTACGATAACAAACGGATTGTGATTTGCGCTTGATACTCCGCGCCTTGAACCTATGGAAGTGGTTCCGAAAGCAAGCTTTCTCACCTCCGGGATCCTCTCTCTTGCCCATGCTCCGGTAAACTGCATCCATTCATAATCCATATCCGGAAGATCCAGACAACAGGAAAGAGCCTTTATAAGCTTTGCCTTTACGTTTCCTTGGTTTGTAAAAACAGCATGTCTTGCTATAACGGGATACCTGTCAAAAATGGTATAAGAAAGCACAAGCGTCATCTGGGCCGTCTCATCCTCAAGCGTGACCTCAAGTGTCATGGCCTCGCTCTCATCCGCGTAGGTGGCCGGAAGATCCGTAATGCCGTGCTTTCCCGCAAAAATGTTGTGACTCTTATACACAAAAGAGCTGACCCTTGAGCCGTTTTCCGTTTCCACCTCAAAGGCCTGTGTACCGAAATCCGTTGTCCCGAAGGAAGGGTACTCCTGACGGTTCAGTTCCATGGAATAAGTCTCTGTATCGGCATCTACAACGATGTTCGGCATACCCATGCGGAATACCACATAGGACAGATCCTCTTTTTCGTGGATACGCTTTCCGAAATAGATATTGGTAAGCTCACCGCTTGGAGCTACGCTGATGATGTAGCTGATACAGTCGTTGTACAAATGAAACTGCTCTGTTTTTTTGTTCCAAATAATGTTCATCTGCAAACCCTTTCTATATTAAGTAAGGTTAAATTGCATAGTTTGCATCAGATAAAGGTAACTTTAGTATATAAAATATCCGGATGTAAATTAATGGAATAATTTGATATAATAATGTCAAAATGTGATATGATATGGGGATCAAAAGTCACAGAGCGTTCGAGCTCGCTCGAAAAGAGCTGTGACTTTGGAGACCTGACAAACATGAGGAAGTAGCAATTTGCCTGTGAAGCAGGCAAATTCGCGGATTCCGAATGATCGGAGGATTGCGAGAGTGCTAAGCACGGAGCAATCCGTGTTATTAGATATAATATACCCATCCATGAATTACGGGAGGTGCCCATGCCCCAGGAACTTAAAGGCTGTGATTTCTGCAAATTTGTCAACTACGAGGATTCGGACGATTTTTATCTATATGAGCTCGGGACCAATAAATGCGAGCCTTTGTATTCGTACGAACACCTTGTTAAAAACCGCATTATCATCCATTTTGTCGTAAACGGGAAAGGCATACTGAGACTTAACGGCAGACAGTATAATGTCGGGGCGCATCAGATCTTCCTGATACCGCCCGATACAAGGACATTCTATCAGGCTGATAAGGACGATCCCTGGGAATACATCTGGTTTCACATTGGCGGTCCCAAGATCCCTCTCATACTGAAGGAAGCAGGGCTTACGCCTTCAAGCCCTGTTTATACACCGATAGCCTGTGCCGATAAGATAGAGGATCTTGCGCGTGATATCCTCGATAATTACACACGTCAGTACTATTGTGTCGGAACGCTGTATAAGATATGTGATTATATGATAGAAAACTCGGGAATGAAGCAGGATGATTCCTTTGACACATCCCTAACCTATGTGAAAAATGTGATCTCCTACATCCAGCTCAAATATGCCGAACCCGTAAAGATAGAAAACATAGCATTTTCACTCGGACTGAACCGCAGCTATCTTACCAGGCTCTTTAAGGAAGCCACAGGTTATTCACTCCAGGAATACCTTATGACTTACCGGATGAAGATAGCGATAAAAATGCTTTCGGAAAACCGTTTAAGCGTAAGCGATATCGCCACCGCTGTAGGTTACGGTGACACTTTTACATTCTCAAAAGCATTCAAACGGCATTTCGGATGTTCGCCTTCCGACTGTAAGGGGATCGATTACAGTATGGCTACGGGTATGATCGGGCAGGCCAGAGCAAACATCCTGAGCTGACAGGTCATGATGTCGGGATCAGCAAAAGGTAATTCACTTATTTGCAAAGCGCTTCATATCTGGAATCGTTGTGCTTTACTATATCTGTGATGATGGCAGTTCTCCCCTTAGGAGCTCCTTTTAATTCACGGAAGAAAATTCTGCTTGGGAATCCGGAAGGTGTGGAGAAGCCCACATGACAGCGATCTCCTCCGACTTTCCCTCTATTATTGCTGACTGCTCTTTTATCTTTGGCATCATCCAATTCTCTGAGCTTCATTTCAATATCTGTGAACTCATTATACTCAAAATTCTTAACAACATCCTTAAAAACCGATAGATCAAAATCGAGCGTCTTATAGAATTTCATCCATCTGATCTTCAGATCTTCAGCGCTCTTTGACCATTTTTTATCTGTATTCTTTTTGCTGGATTCAACCTCTTTCTCAAGACGGCCAATATCCTCATTATTCTTTTGGATCGTGATCTCTGATTCTGCATTTACCTTTTGCAGTTCGTCGATCTTATCCTCGTCCTTCTGAAGCAGATCATAAAGGTCTGATATTTCCCGATCCTTTAAAGACATTGCCCTTTCCAGATCATTCACGCTGTTTTTTGCTCTCAGAAGCTCTTCTTCAGAAGCCTTGGCATCATTTTTCATCTTGTTGAGATTAGACACAGCTGCATCATGTTCCGACCTTAGTCTTTCATTTTCCTTTTTCTGTTCTTCTAACTTTTCCTGAGCAGACTTGGACTCGTCCTGATATTTTTGTATCGAATACTCATTTTTCAGTATTGCATTTTGTGCATCTGACAAAGCCTTCTTATGGTTAGCCAGGTCTTCCTTAAGCTTCTCTTCTTCCTGTATCATATTATGCAGTGTCTGAATTTCCTTTGTTTCGCGGTCTCGTTCCATACTTGGAAGCCAGCTGGGTAATTCTTCTTCATTTGGAGTAAATTTATGTCCATATGTTGAAACCGCCAACCATACGATCTGTGCGGCCAATTCATATATTATCTTGTTTTTGTTTTTATTGATCATTAACAGCTCAACGCCGCCCGCAATAGCTATTCCTACAGGGCCTGTAATGATCGATAAAAATGTTGTTGCCCCTGTATATGCCGCAAATGGAAGCGTTACACCCAGAAAAGTAGTAAAAACGGCATGCATCACCGTGGTAAGTGCTATATATGCGCCAAACCCTGCTGACTCCATGGCGACCAATGTGGCCGATACTCCAGCGGTTGATGCAAACATTTTTCTTACCATCTCACCGTTTAATTTCTCAACATTTAATGCTTTTCTTAACTCCTCTCTTCTTTCTTCAGACATCGAGTCAATTTCTTTCTGAATTGCTGCTTCAGTCTGCTTTTTTTCCTCCGCGGTTTGATTGTTTAGTTTCTCCTGCATCTGAGAAAGCATTCTCTCATCATATCTGTGCCGAATGATATCTGCTTTCTGGGCATACGTAAGATTAGGATTGATCTTATCTTTTTTATAACTCTTTACTGCCAGTTCTATTACTTCAACCGACAACCTGTCATCAGATGGATCTTGCAAATATGTTAAAGAACCGGAATTGACTTTTTTTACAAGAACTTCCCGGATCCTTTTTTCAAGTTCATCTCTGTTTAGACTTCTCAGCTCAATACTTTTATTGTTTATTCGATCCTCTATCTTAACGATTGGCGGAACCTTTGTTTCTTTTCCGGTAACAGATTTACGAACAAATCTAAATGCGGACGCAGCCTTATTTGTTATTGTGTTCCCCATCTGGCCAAACACATTGGACATAGTAACTTCTTCAAGCGTGGCGATCTGATTTCTCAGATCCGTATCACTGAGTTTTGAAATTCCATCAAAAATATTAGGCATTTTATTCTACCTCCATAAAAATTTATACGGTTACCGCAGCTCTCCCGGCTATATATCCTGAAGCCCAGGCAAAATAGAGATTATATCCGCCGCATTTACCGTCTGCATCTATGACCTCACCCGCAAGATACATATCCTTCGATATCATCGATCCCATTGTTAAAGGGTCGATCTCAGACACATCTACGCCTCCGCAGGTCACCTGTGAAGCAGACATATCTCCGCTTCCGGTTATAAATAGAATCATGTCGGATATTGTTGTGAAAACGGCATCCGTTGTCTTTTTTATATCTTTTATGCGGCTGTCCGGATCTATGTGAAGATAACGTAATATACTGTCCGAAAAGCTGTCCGGAAGCAGCCCGACAAGAGCATCATAAGGTGTCGTTTCAGCCTTGTTAAACCTTCTCCACAGTTCTTCATAAAGAGATGCGTCATCCATGTCAGGAACCAGCCTGATATGCAGCTTTGCGCCCTTGCCTTCAGAAAGAGCCCTGCATGCATACCTGCTTATGTTAAATACCGGGATGCCTGATACTCCTGTTTTTGTGATCTGTATCTGGCCTGTGTCTGAAGCGTTGATCAAATGACCGGTATTATCGCACTTAACAGTCACCCTTGCAAGGAGTCTTACTCCGGCTGCCTTTTTAAACGGATGATCCTTAACCGTAAGATATGTTAACCCTGGAACAGGTGAAACAATATGATGTCCAAGGCTCTTACACAGTTCAAAGCCTTTTCCGTCCGAGCCGGTTCCCGGTGCGGCCATCCCGCCCGTTGTGAGTATCAGCGTATCCGCCTCATATTCTTTATCACCTGCCTGTACGATATATACACTGCCCTCTTTTTTTATATCGGTCACATCACAGTCCGTGATAACACAGGCTCCGCTTTCATGCACATGTTTTTTCAGCACCGAGCTTACCGCCCTTGCCTGTTCAGAATACGGATAAATATATCCGTCCCGGTTAAGCGGCATTATCCCCATATCGCGAAAAAGATCCATGACCTTTTCAGGAGATACCGCATCCATAACTGCATTGATGAACTTATCATCCTTAGCTCTATGATAATCCTCAGGCGTTATGACATCATGACAATAGTTGCATCGCCCGTTTCCGGTTGAAAGTATCTTCTTGCAAAGATCGCTGTTTTTCTCAAGCACGGTTACACTTACGGACTGTCCTGCCTTACTGCTGTCTTTTCTGTTCTTTATCATATTGCCGGCAGATATCGCAGCCATACATCCTGCCGCTCCCCCGCCGACTATCACTATTCTTTTCGTCATTTGCTGTAATCTCCTGCATCAACCTCATCAAGCGAACGGATGACTCTTACGCCGCCAAGATCAGCTTCTTTTTCACGTGAGATATAGATCGGAGTGATCCCGAGCTCCAATGCAGGATCAATATCAGAGGTCACCGAATCACCGATGAAAACAGCTTCATCAGGGGAAACACACGCTATCTCAAGTGCCTTTTCAAATATCGCCCGGTTCGGCTTGCATGCACGGGCCATTTCAGAGGAAATGATCCCTGCCGGATGCAGTCCCTTGAGACTCATGGATTCTTCCAGATAGCACAGATCATCGTTTGACAGCACATAGATCGGAAGCTTTGATCTTTCAAAGAAGGGTTTTACATCGTCAAATAACGGCGCATGTACCCAGATTTTTCTCCATACCTCATGCATATGATCAAGATCCCCCTTAAGGCCGCAATGCCTGACACAGTACTCAAGTATCCGCTCCGTCCTCTCGTCGAGCTTTACAAAGGCATCACCGAAGCTTTCTGCTTCGATCTCTTTAACCTTTCCCCAGACAAGCCTTAGGATCTCTTTCGGATCCTTTATATCGCTGTGCGAGATAAAATATGCAAGCAGCTCCCTTGTATATGGTTCGTCCTCTTTAACCATCGTTCCCGTATAGTCGATAAAGATCACTTTTTTCATATGTTATATTCCTCTGTCATACGTGTTACCGGCTGTTTTCGATCTCTATATAATACGCGGGATCTATATGATCTGCGGCCTGCTCTTTATGCAGAGCATCGGGGCTTATATCAGGATCGAGCATATATATCTTATCCCTTCCGCTTTCCTTTGACATATAGAGAGCCATATCCGAAAGTTTGGAAAAATCTTCCGGAGTGTTAAGGCCATCGGTGACACAGAAATTTACCACGCCGAGAGAAATTGTGACACGCCGTCCGTTTGGATTGAGTTTATGGGGAATATTCGCTTCTCTTACGGCCCGTGAAATATTCATTGCGATCTCTGTTACCTGATCATCGCTCAGTCCGTGCATTATCCCGAAGAACTCATCTCCGCCGTAGCGTGCAAACCTTACATTGCTTTTCTCTTCTTTTCTGCAGGAAGCGGCAACCGTCAGCAAGACTTCATCGCCCTTTGAATGTCCATAGGTGTCGTTACACTCCTTGAAATAGTCTATATCGATGAATATGGCGCCGACCTTTTCATTATTATCTGTCGCCGTCTTAATGAAATCCTCAGAGATCTTTTGCATACCGCCTCTGTTAAGAAGCCTTGTAAGGGACTCGGTCTCAGCCAAAGCCCTGCTTTTATTGACAAGCTTTATAAGCCGTTTTGTCTCTTTTTCGGATTTTTCAATGACCCTCTGCGTCTGGAGATCCATCTCCTTTTCTTCCTGTTTGCGGGCTCTGTAGAGCATATCAAGCTCACTGTAATGATCTATTGCAGCCTGAAGCTCACCTTTTGCACTGTAATAAGCCGCAAGCGATCGTTCCTCCAATATCCTGTCCAGAGTGTGGCCGCTTTCTTTCGAATAATCGATAAGGATCCGAATAAATCTGTAGGCGCGTTCGTATTCGGAAGCTTTTATCTCCCAGGAAGCGATCCTTTCGAAATCACGGTTCATCTCATAATCATCTTCGCCATATTCATAAAAGAGGCTTAAAGCTGTATCGGCATTCTGTATGCCTGCCTCAGTATTTCCCATGCCGAACTCTATACATGAAAGCCTTGAATAGGCACAGATCATATGCCGCTTTCCCACGGCATCTTCAGATAGTTTTATAACATATTCCGCGTAATATCTCGCTTTCTTATGATCTTTTGCCTGATCATAATAGGTTGAAAGATTCAGACAGCAGGTAGCAATGGTAATATGATCTTTCGGAGCGGTTTTCAGAAGATGGTTAAAGTTGTTTTCGGTGATCTTAATTCCTGTCTTTATGTCGCCGAGCTGGTAGTAGCTTACGGCCATATTGTTTTTTATTGATTCTTTTGATAACGGACAGCTTCTGTATTTTGATACCGTGTTAAAGGCATTTTGAAATGCCTGAAGTGCCAGCCTGTGATCTCCCTGTCCGTTGTAGGCGATACCGAGCATGTTCTGCGCTCTGGAAAAAAGCGCATGATCGTCGCAGTCTTTTAAGAGCGTTACGGCCTTAAATGCATAGGGAAGAATATTATTCCGCATTCCATCACGGTAATTGACCCTTGCAAGTGAGTCGTATACAGCACCTATGAGATACAGATCTCCTGATTCAGTGGCCTGTTTAAGCAGTTTTTTTAATTCTCTCCGCTGTTTGGGAAAGTCATTTTTATATTTTTTAATTATCTGATCTGTCTTTTCTGCGGCAGGACTCTTTTTCATAAACAAACTCCTTTTTCTTGCGGATTACCCGGATCGTTATCCACGATCATCAATAAGTGTAGCAGTTCAGATTGTTTTCATCAACAGGGAAGGATAATGAAAAGAGGTATGGGCCGCACGGTCCACACCCCTTTATCATATTATTTCGATCGACAAATAGCTTTCTTTTATTTCGCAATGTCGATATTCTCGCCGGTAAGGCCGACATAAGCACCGTCAGCAGCCTCTGAAGACTCAGCATGCGCAATGAGCCACTTGTTCCTTGCCCATAAGAGCTTGTCCTCATCGTTCTTCGGATCAGCTATGCGATAGTCGGTGTTGGTACCAAGAGGAAGCACTACAGCTACCCTGAAGCCCTTGTCTGCATCAAGATTACATGGTGCATAATGAAGTGCCGTTGCATAGACTTCTACAACACAGCCTGCAGGAGCCTTAAATGCCTTAACCTTGGAGGTATCAAGCTTTCCGTCCTTTATCTCCTCTCTCTTTGCAAGAAGCAGAACGAAATCCTCCGTACCGATGTTTACTTCTGAATCCCTGTGGTACTCAAGACAATTGAGCTTTGTATTATAACCCCAGCACATTCCGAACTCGACCGGCATATCCCCGTAAGCCTTTTCCTTTAACTCTTTGAATATGGGCTCTTTTTCAAGAGCATCGATGGATGCCTCATACTTTGTTCCCGATTCGGGCATGGGAATGCTCTTCATGGCCTCTAAAAGGCTCTTTGTGTCATATCCCTCAAGGACTGTTCCATAGTTTTTGAATTCCTCGTCATATACTGAATAAAACTTCATGCCGTAACCTCCTTAGCTTGCAAGATCATCAAGATCCATGTCGGATCCGTTCTCTATGTAATATTCTTCTTCCTCTTCTGTAAGCCTTTCAAATACCATCTTGGTTTCATCTTCTTCTATGGTTATCTTTCCGTCTTCATAGGTGTATTCTGAGGGCTCTGTATCCTCAAAAGTGATCATCGTTTCATCCCACTCAAGATCATCGGCATCGCCAAGCAGATCCATGACGCCTGTTCCGTCTTCGTTGAGTACAAGATACATATAGGCACCCATCTCGTAAAGCATGGCATAATCCTCGCTGTCCTTTCCGTCCTCGATATAAACGGTCATCTTATAGTATCCGGCAGGGCCGTCATTATCATCCGTAACTTCAGAACCGCCAAAGATAGTATTCATGGCATCCTCGTTTTCCATAAGCTTGTCATAATCAATTGCGGAACCGTTCTCGAGATAGTAATCCTTTTCCTCATCCGTAAGCTTTATGAATTCCATTTCGGTATCATCGCCGCTTACATAGATCTTTCCATTCTCGTAAACATATTCCGACTTTTCTGTCTCGTCATCCTCGGGATCCCAGAAATACTTCTCATCCCAGGCCATGTTGGTCTTATCTTCCGCGAAATCATAGTATCCGGTTCCGTCTTCGTTAAGGACCATATACATATAAATGCCGAGCTTGCCCATCTCAGCCATTCCAGCATCCTCTTCGCCGTCTTCAACCATGCTTAAAAGCCTGTAATATCCGGCTGCTCCGTCGTCGCTTTTTTCTTCCGAAGTCTTTTCTTCCTCAGGCATGCTCTTTTCCTGTGCATCAGCCTTCTCTGTTTCCATCTCTTCTTCAGCGATCTCCTCTACAGCATTTGCCACTGCGGCAACATCAGATGCCGAGCATCCCATGAGCACCATGCTGAATGCCATGATAACGGATGTTAATACTGCAATTCTCTTTTTCATTGTAATCCTCCTGTGTGACTAAAAATAAATTTGTTCTCATAAGCCATGGTTCCTCTCTGGTAAACCAAAACGGTCCATGACTTTTGATCACCATATCATATTATAACCTACATTTCCTCAATATGCGATACATATTCAAGCGAAGACAATGCTTCTATTATTTCCCTGTGAGTTTTGTTTTTCTTGAGCTCCTCGCTCTCTATGGTAAGGGATATGGTATAAACGCTCAGCTTTGATTCCCTGTAGGAGCGGTTTAATTCGATATCGTCTATGGACATTCCGAGTCTTCTTACGGTCGTGATGAAGCTGTTTAAATATCTGCTCTCGGTAAGCTCAAGATGCAGCTCGACATGCATGGAGCGGTTCTTTAGAAAGTTTTCCAGACCGTTCATTGCCGTCAGGCAGAACAAAAGCATCAGCGCCGAAAAGATCGCAAGCGCAAACCGTCCCGCTCCGCAGGCCATGCCTATGATGCAGCAGGTCCAGAGTGCAACCGCGGTAGTTAATCCCAGTATCTGGTTTCTTGCATTCCTGAAAAGTGAATGAACGCTTAAGGTTGCAGATGCAACAAGAAGGGCCGCCGACATAAGATACATCCCGCCGTTCTCAGTCTTTGGATACAGACCTCCGCTCATCAGATATAAGTCAAGAAGCATAGCCGTAGATGAGGCAAGACCCATCAGCATAAAGGTTCGAAGTCCTGCGGAATGTCTCTTGTTTGTTCTCTGACAGCCGATCATGGAGCACAGGAATACAGAGAGCACGACTCTTAACATCATCTCAAAGAGTTCTTTTTCAAATGCATGATCCATTACTTATCCTCCTTCTTATCCCTCTTTCTGCCTGAAGGCCTGTTCTTATCCTTATCCTTCCCCTTCTCTCTTTCCTTTATTCTTTCTTTGACCTTTTTGATCTTCTTTTCATCAGGCTGATCTGCTCCTGCGTTTTCGTAATAATCGACCGCAGCCTCGGAAAAAGCCTCCTCATCCTTCAGATTATTCTCATCCTCTTCCTTAAGCTCAGCCTGAATACGCTGTATCTGTGTAATGATGGCCTCCACACTTGCGCCACCCTTTGCCGCTCTTCCTATCTTCATATCGGTCTGACCTCCGTTTCCGGCATTTACGTCGTTATCAGGGCCGGTACCCTGTGCATTCTGATCTCCTATAGCCTCCGTCTTAACCTCCTCATCGGATGGTTCATTTCCATACGAGCCTGACAGATGCAGCGCAGCCTTTCCGCAGGCAGGACCTATAAGCTCGTAAAGCACGCTCGAAGCAAGTATTATCGTACGCAGTGCAAGACCTGCCTGGCCTCCGAGAGTCCTTGCACCAAGTTCGGAAAGACCTATGGCAACACCGGCCTGCGGTATAAGTGCAAGACCGAGATACCTTTGTACCATTCTGTCTGCTTTTACCACTCTGCTTCCTAAATATGCGCCCAGATATTTTCCTATTATCCTTACTATAAAGTAGCCCACTCCTATGACGATCAGCGGGAATCCGCCTATCGTTCCGTTTTTCTGAAACAGCGCCGAAAGGTCAAAGGACACACCGGAACGCACGAAGAAAAGCATTAAGATCGGAGGGTTAAAATATCCGATCTGCCGAAACAGTCTCTCATCATCAGTGATGTTGATATAGACCGTACCCATTGCCATGCATCCAAGAAGCGGCGACGTATCAAAGAGGGCACACAGACCGCAGAAAAAGAACAGCATCGTGACCGTAATGATAAGCCTGTTGTCCGAGGAGTGCCTTGTATTCATGAAAACGGCGGTAAGCGCACCAAATGCGCCGCCCAAAAACAGAGAAGCGATATTGTATAAAAGCGGAAGCAGCGTGCTCTTTACATCCACCGCACCTACGGAAAGTGCCGCTGTAGCTATGGATATGGCAACGCTGTATGCAAGAAGGCCTACAATATCATCAAGGGCTACAACCTGTAAAAGCGTATCCACAAAATGTCCCTTGGCGTGCATCTGCCTTATCGTCATCATGGTGGATGCAGGTGCCGTTGCAGCTGCAAGTGCCGAAAGAACAATGGAAAAAGGAAGCGAAAGTCCGAGCATGAACCTGCACAGGACCAGTACAAGAAGAGACGCAAGAAGCGCCTCGAAAATAGTTATCACAACCACTCTCGGCCCGTTCTTTTTTAAGGTCTCGATCCTGAAATATTCACCCGTGCTGAATGCGATGAAGGCAAGAGCAATATCCGGCAAAAAGCTTGTCCCGTCAACGATAGTCTGCGGGATAAGATCAAATACGAACGGGCCAATGAGAATGCCCGACACAATATAGGCCGTCACATTCGGCAGTGACAGCTGTTTGGTGATACGGGTCATTAAAAAGCCCACTATCATCATTATTGAAATGGAGAGGATCTCTACCGCAACGGTAGAGTCCACTCCTAACATTTCATAAAACTGTAAGGCAAACATGAGCTGGTCTCCGACAGATCACTTTTTGATCTAGTCCTCTTTGGCAAGAATATGAATATCCTGAGGATTATACCTGATAAATGCGTCTTCGCCTTCTTTGTAGATCCTCTTGTGCTTCGGATTGAAATCCGTTATCTTTATGATCTGGTTGCCGACCGTAACCTGGTATTCCTGATAGGAACCCATGAAGCAGCTCATCCTGACTACGCAGGGAAGCTGACCGGCATCGGCTATCTGTATCGACTCCGGACGCATTACCATTACACAGTTGCTTCCGTCCGCCATATCCGATACATTTTCCACCTCAAGCCTGTTTCCGAGTACATCCAGTACTCCCTTGTCACCGTTCTTTTCAGAAAGCTTTCCCTGAAGGAAATTGGCCTCTCCGATAAAGTCGGCCACAAACATGCTTTCAGGATGGTAATATATCTCCTCGGGAGTTCCGATCTGCGCGACCACGCCCTTGTTCATGATTATTATCTTATCTGACAGAGCCATAGCCTCGCTCTGGTCATGAGTTACATACACAGCGGTAATTCCGACTCTCTGCTGTATGCGTCTGATCTCGGTACGCATCGAAACCCTGAGCTTTGCATCAAGGTTTGAGAGCGGCTCGTCAAATAACAGTACGCTCGGCTCCACAACCAGTGCCCTGGCAAGAGCAACTCTCTGCTGCTGTCCGCCCGACAGCTGGTTGGTCATACGCGCTTCCATTCCGGTAAGTTCCACAAGATCAAGTATCTCCATGACCTTTTTCCTGATCACTTCCTTGTCCATCTTACGAAGCTTGAGTCCGTATGCCACATTGTCAAAAACATTTATATGCGGAAACAGCGCGTAGCTCTGGAATACCATTGCAGTATCCCTCTTATTGGGTGTCAGCGCATTGATTGCTTCATCGCCAAGGTATATCTCACCTTCATCAGGGCTCTCAAAACCCGCGATCATACGAAGCGTTGTCGTCTTTCCGCATCCGGAGGGTCCTAACAGAGTCACGAACTGTCCGGGTTCTATATTAATATTGGCATCATCAACGGCCTTGAAGTCCTTTCCGGTCTTCGGGTCCTGATAGATCTTTGAAACATGCTCGATCCTTATGCCCTTTGATATCTTTTCCATGCTGTTATCCTCCGTTTCATTCTTTTATTTTTCTGCTGGTGCCAAAGAATCTCATGATAATGTTCATTATCACTACCGATGCATATACGATCAGTATAAGTATCGTTGCATATGCACAGGCCACGCCGTAATATCCTTTCTCGGCAAACTCGTTGATCTGACAGGTGATCAGTAAGAACTGCGGTGTTACGAGCAGTATGATCGCACTGATAGCTGTGATGCTTCGTACAAAAGATGTTACCAGACCGCTTAGGAACGAATCCTTTATAAGCGGTAGCGTTACCGAGGTAAACACCTTTAGCGAGTTGGCACCGAGATCATATGCCGATTCCTCGATCGATTTATCGATCTGCTGGAGAGCCGATATACCGCTTCTGGTACCTACCGGCAGAGACCTTACGATAAATACTATTATAAGGATCGCCGCCGTTCCGTAGATGCCGGATAACAGTCCGGTCTTGAATATTCCGTTTGCATAGCCTCTGATATATCCGATACCGAGAACGGTTCCGGGAACGGCCATTGCAAGCATTGAAACAAATTCGATGAAGCCCTTGCTCTTGAATTTCCTCTTTACTACAAGATAGGAAATGATCATGGAAAGAAGAGCCGTGATAGGCGCTGCTATTATAGATAACAGGAATGAATCCTTAAAAGCCTTGAAGCCGCTGTATTTAAACAGATAATCAAACCATTTCCATGACAGCGAATAATCACGTCCCCAAAGCTTAAACAAAGCTCCGAAAGGGATCATTATATACATGACGATAACAAAGATGGCAACAAGTGAGCAGAGTACCGTAAGCGGAGTCGTAACGCTCTTGTCCTCTATTAACATCCTGCCTCTTGAAGCCTTTCCGGTAAGAGTAGCCGCCGTCTTTCTCTCCAGATAGTATTTCTGGATAAAGAACAGGATCAGAGTGAGCGAAAGAAGAACTACCGACATGGCTGCCGCACCCGTCGAATCATAGGATCCGGTTACCTGTAAATAGATCGTCGTTGCCAGTGTGTCATAGTCTCCGCCAATAAGCATGGGATTTGCAAAATCGGCAACCGATTCTATAAAGGTTACAAGGAAAGCATTACCGATACCGGGTAACATCAGGGGAAGCGTTACGGATGTAAACACCTTCATCCTGCTGGCGCCGATATCTCTTGCTGCCTCTTCAAGAGACGGATCGATGTTCTTTAACAGTCCCTTTAACATCATGTAACAGACGGGGAAAAATGTCAGTGTCTGAACTGCCACGATACCCTTTAGTCCGTATACGTTCGAATCATAAATGTGAAGGACGGAACGCGTGATTATACCGCTCCTTCCAAACAGCATGATCGTCGAAAGCGATAAAACAAAAGGCGGTGATACAACAGGGAGCTGTGCTACTATATTAAACAGCCTTTCAACCCATTTGGTCCGCACCTTAACATATACATCCACATAGGCAAACAAAAGTCCTATAGCGGTGGATAATACTCCTGTCAGAAGACCGAGCACCACGGTATTGGAAAATGCCTGCCGGAAACGCTGCATACTGAGTACTCTCTTAAATACATCAAGGGTTACCCTTCCCTCGGTATAAAAACTGTCGATCAGGAGTACAAACAGCGGATATACAATAAACAGAACAAGAAATACCAGTAATATGGCTATGGTGCCCACTAAGATCGGATCGCCGAACATCTTCTTCCGATCAAGAGCTGCACTGTTTCCTTTTGCCCCCATATCCGTAAATCAACCTCCTTTACTTCTAAAAAAACGGGGAGGACAGAACAATCCTCCCCTTTTTCACATTTCTGTATTTGCCATGGGCTCTGAGTAAGTCCGAAAGGTTTTCTCATAGCACATCAGTCTGTCTGATGTGCCGCGCGGAATTCGCAGGCACAAAGTGCCCTTCCACTGCGAATTTCTGCGCATATTGCCGCAGGCTCTGAGTAAGCCCGAAAGGCTTACTCAGTTAAGAATCTGCTGGAGTCAGCATCCTCTGAGGATCCGTTCGTAACTGCTGCGAAGAAGTCCTCTACATAAGTTGCTGTATTAGCCTTTGCATCCTCGAAGTCATAATCGATAACGTTGTCGGGATCAAGACCAAACTGTGCAGCCTCCTCAGGCTGTGTAGCATTGTCGATAACCAAGAACTGATATGACTCATTTTCCTTTGCGATATTTACGCAGTCAGGTGAAAGTGCATATTCGATCCAGAGCTTTGCTGCATTGGGATGCTTTGCTCCCTTGAAGATAGCTGTTGCACCGATCTCAAAGCTTGTTCCGCTTGCGGGGATGATAAGCTCGATGTTGTCATAACCTGCAAGGATCTGTGTGATACCGTCATGAAGAAATCCGATACCGATTACACATTCGCCGGGGCCTACCATCTTGGAAGGACCTGAGCCGCTCTTTGTGTACTGATAGATATTCTTGTCAAGAGCCTTGAAGTATTCCATTGCCTCGTCATGACCCTTCATCTGTACCATGGTGTTGATGATGAGCTTTGCGGTTCCTGCCGTTGAAGGGTTGGACATTCCGATAAGTCCCTCATATGAAGGATCAAGAAGATCATCCCAGTCCTTGGGAGCTTCAAGTCCCAGACGGTCAAGCTCTTCCTTGTTTACCATGAAGCCAAGGATTCCCTTGTAGATACCGAACCAGTTGTTGTCTGCATCCTTGTAGGTATCAGAGATAAGATGTGAAGCATTCTTTGCATCGTAGGGCTCAAGGAGTCCTGCTACAACTGCCTCGTTATAGGGATCTGTTGTGCCGCCGAACCATACATCGCCTGAAGGATTTCCTGCTTCTTCCTCGATCTTGGTATAAACTTCACCGGTTGAAAGACGCTGATAATCAACATGGATTCCGTAAAGCTCTTCGAACTTCTGACATGCTGCGGATAAATATGCCTCCTCGCATGAACCGTAAACCGTAAGAGAACCGTCAGCCTGTGCTGCTGCTACAAGATCAGCATCGGCAGCATCTGTGCTGTCCGCTGTATCAGTTGTTTCAGTAGTCTCGGTTGCAGGTGCATCCGTTTTAGGAGTCTCTGCTGTCGGTACAGTGCCTGCGCATGCAGCCAAAACCGTCATTGCTCCGGCAAGTACTAATGCCATCACTTTTCTTTTCATTGTGTTTCCTCCCTTTTTATTATTTCCGTCCGATGCCTGATAATCATTGGAAACCGTATCATCCGGTCCGCGCTATTATGCAAAATGCATCAGACTTTTAACTTTGTTATCTGGATTTTAATAAAAATGCACAAAAAATAACAGTGGAAAAAACACATATATGTTTAGAAATTTTGATATGAATATTTCAATACGAACTCTTAAAGACCGGACTATGATATCCGGTTCTTTATCATTCGCGAAAACGGTCCTGATATTCGGAAGGAGTCACTCCCACGTATTTTTTAAAGGATACGCTGAAATATGTGATATCACGATAGCCTACGGCCTCGGCGACCTCATAGACCTTGTGTGAATAGTCCTGAAGCAGCTTTTTGGCAGCTCTCATCCTGCAGTCGAGGACATAGTTTGACATGGTAAAGCTCGATTCCTTACGGAACAGATGGCTTAAATGCCCGGCACTTACGCCTATGGCCTGCGCGACCTTTGCGGCGGAAAGATCCGGATCGGAATAGTTGGCATCGATATATGAAAGGGCAGCCGTTAGATATTTGCTCTTGTCGCCCTTCTTAAGCGAAAGCTCCGAAGGCTGCTCTTCGCTCTTTTTATCTGATTTTTTAAGATATCTGTTAAGTGTCTTCTTTATCGATTCCTCAAGCACGTTATCCTTAAAGGGCTTGAGGACATAATCCCTCGCTCCTACCTTTATCGCCTGCTGGGCATAGGCAAAATCATCATATGCGGTCAGAAATATCATGACCGGCATCATCTTTTCCTTTTCAAGTATCTGGGCCATCTCAAGACCAGACATCTTTGGCATCCTGATATCGGTAATGACAAGATCCGGACGCAGTCTCTTTATGATCTCAAGACCCTCCTGTCCGTTTCCCGCTTCGCCGACCACCATGCAGTCTATGCTGCTCCAGTCGGTATCCCTGATTATTCCCTGTCTTACTATTGTCTCGTCTTCGACAACTACTACCCTATACATTTTTTCCCCTATGCCTGTCTTATCGGAAGCCTGTAGGTGACCACGGTACCCACGCCCTTTTCCGATTCGATCTTTAGTCCGTAATCTTCCCCGTAATGGAGCTTTATTATCGCATTCACATGATGAAGACCGATGCTGCCGTGACCGTAATTTCTTTCATTCATCGGAGCAAATCCGGTATCGTTCATCCTTTTTACCGTCTCTTCATCTATGCCGCAGCCGTTATCCTTTAC
>JAILPG010000012.1 GCA_024699595.1 Lachnospiraceae bacterium
TGATGTGCTTCGTGCACTTAAAGAGTATTCGGACGAGAGCCATCCGGTCTCAAAGGCAGAATTGCTTGAATATATTGAGACAACGGACAATCCGCTCACACTGTCAGGTACGGTAGATGAGATTCTCCTCAGGATCAATCCTGCCGAATACACGGGAGAAAATGACAGTGATTACAGGATCAAGTATGAGGGCTATGACAGGCCGTATGATGATAATCCGCTTGTGATAAAATCGCAGATCGATGAGATAAAAAAAGAGATGCGACGTAAAGGGGCGGATACAGAAGCCCTTAAGAAAGAACTGAAGGATTTCATGGTATGTCACAGGACGAATAAAGCACCGGCGATCAAGGGCCTTCGTTACATACATGATTTTGATCATGATGACATGGATAAGCTGATAAGTGCAGTCGCACTTTCGGCAAGTATAGCACCGGCCGATAAGGAACGGCTTATCGGTAAGATCATGGCTACAGCCAGCAGGTACTATAAGAATCCGTTCTATGACAGGGTGCGCGGCAGGCTGAAGTTCAATCCCTACAGTGAATACAGCAGGCTTTATAGCAGAACGGGTGAGACTGAAAAACGCATAGGAGAAAACGTTAAGATCCTTCAGGATGCGATCCGGCTTCGCACCAAAGTCAGATTTTTCTTTGATCATTACAGTGCGGATAAACAGTATGTTCAGGGCGATAAAGAACAGACGCTTACCCCGTACTATATTGTTATCTACAACGACAACTATTATGTTATCGGTGCCTGGGATAAGGGGGGCCATGCCGCTCATTACCGGATCGATCTGATGTCATCCGTTACAATCCTAAAGGATAAAAACGGGATCCCCGTTCCGATGAGGCCGATGTCAGAGTGCAAAGACCTTCCTTCCCGCGATCTTGCCTGGGATCCCGGAAAATATATGAGCGAGCACCTGTATATGGCTTTTGAGACGGATAGTGAGAAGCCGAGAAAGATCAGTATCAGGATCCCGACAGATAAGGTCAATCGTTATACGATATTGCATGACTGGTTCGGAGATCATTTTGAAATCAACAAAACAGCAACAAAGAAATGCGAAGAGGGTTATGAAGTAGTAGATGTTGTAACCTCACCCACCATGCTGGTGCACTGGGCTATGCAGTACGCGGATTTCTGCGAAGTGCTCGATAAGGGCGTTCGGGAAAAAATAAATATGACTATTGCAAGGGTTAACAAGAAATACAAACGGAGCCTCGGATATGAAGATAAATGATGTAAACAGTATTATTGGAGACCTTAAGGATAAACTGGATTATCAAAATATTCCCAAAGCTAATTTTTTAAATTACAGCAACATAAAAAAATGGATCATATATGATTATTATAAACCATGTGATGCAGATAAACCCATTAGGGATAATGGCATTTTTTGTGAATTGGGCTGGGATAATCCTGAATGGATAGATGCAATGTTTCCGCTCAGAATGATCTTGACAGGGCTTATCAGCACGTTCCCGACAGAATATGCATCAGTGAAAAATCGAAAGAGACTATATAACATACAAAAGATCAAAGAAAAAGAGGATTTTGGAGTCTATGATTTGCTGGATTATAAAATGATTAAACAATGTATTGGTAAAATCCGCAAAACAGACTCTGATAAGTGTATCGAACGCTTTCAGACAGCACTGGAAAACTATTCAAAAAACGTTCACACCATAGGAAACTATATGCCTTGTCCTGATAACAAATACAATAAAACAAAAGGGTATTCAGGAATATGGAAATACAACGATCGATTGGATGTTTTATACAGATTCATTAATGAGAACAGTCAACAATACATGGACAGGATGGCCTGGTTTGAAAAAAACAGGAAAAAGATGCATCTGGAAGATATACTGTCTCAATGCGAGACTGCCCCTGAATTAACGAATCTTCCTGTTCAAAAAAAAGTCAGATTTGATGAGAAACAAATATATAATCTCATAGAATGGTTGGAAAGGGTAAATATTCTGATAGAAGCCAGAGGGAAAAGAATAATAGACGAATACTATGAAAAAATCCGGGAGAAAAAGTAATTCTCTGACAAATCAGTAACATCTTGAAGATAGCACCTCTCATAATATAAGTGTAAGAGTTAATACTAAGTTACATTTATAGAATGAGAGGTGTTTTTTATGAAGAATATGTTAAAAGATTATCTTGGCAACAAGTACAGCAGCAATCATTTAAGGAACTTCTGCCTGTATTGGATCAAAGCATTTGAGCGCAAGGCTTCCTATAAGTCTGAGGATGAATGGCGCAGGGAGAACGATCTTGACTGCCTGTATTTTGACGGTGATCTTAATGCCGACACTCTTATGAGTGCCTGGACACCGATAAAGTGGGTGGCAAACTGCCTTAACAGGGATATCGGTATTTCTTTCTGCAAGATGAGCAGGATACATTCGGATCCGTATCATGATCTTAAACTCTTAGCCGAGGACGGCGACAGCTACCTTCCGCCCGACCAGGAACTTGTAAAGCTTCTGAACAGGTTTCTTGAGCTTGCAGAGCTCAGATGCAACTTCATCCTTCTTCCCACAAGGGAAATGAACCCTGACAGGTATCAGATCATGATCGGGTGCACGAAGGTATGGCTCTGCGATGAGGTGCCTGCAACTTTGGCTCATCTGTTTGATCCCGAAAGCCTTGGCAAGTATTTTCCCGACAGAGAAGCTGTCGTCAAATGGATCAGACATGAGCATCTTGAAATGGGATTTGCGGACGGAAAGACAGATCTGTATCATGTACTGCCACTGATCAACGGACATGATCCTTATACCCCATTGTGGCCCGAGAAGGAGGAAGAGATCGCGCAGGCACTTGAATACATGATAGATTTTCTTGAGACAAGGATGAAAGTGTTAACGGATATTGAGAATGGTGCAGCGAAAGATGAGGCAGATGAAAAGAATTATGTAGAAAATGCGTCAAAAATAATAGGAGACATCTGTGTTATAAGCACTGCGAGAGGAAACGACAAAGTTGCCCG
>JAILPG010000236.1 GCA_024699595.1 Lachnospiraceae bacterium
AAGAGAGGCTGTTTATGAGCAGGGACCGCTTCGGTATAAAGCCTCTCTATTATACAAAGCTTAAGGGCGGGGACGATTCCTATGCCTTTGCCTCCGAGATGAAGGCTCTTATGCCGCTTCTTGATGAGGTTAAGCCTAACCTTAACCTTGTGACCGACAGGGAGAAGATCGTTTACTACGAATCAACCTCTGAGTGCGTGATAGAAGGAATAAAACGATTTCCGGCAGGAAGCTTTGCATACCTTGACAAAAACGGCCTTCAGATAAAGAGATGGTGGAATACTCTGGATAATCTTGTGACAGACAGTATTCCCGATAGCTATGAGGATCAGGTCTTACAGTTCAGAGAACTCTTCCTCGATGCCTGCAAGCTTAGGATGAGGGCTGATGTTACGATAGGAACGGCTCTTTCGGGCGGACTTGATTCATCTTCCGTGATATGTGCCATGGCCCATATCGCTTCGTCAGGAAACGAGTCCAGGATGAGTAAGGACTGGCAGCATGCGTATGTTGCTTCTTTTCCCGGTACCACGATGGATGAGACGCATTATGCAAAAATGGTCACCGATCATCTGGGCATTCCCTCGACCTTTGTGGAGATAGACCCGCTAAAGGCGATAGACAGATTTGATGAGATGATATACCTTTTTGAAGATATATATCTTACAAGTCCCATCCCGATGATGACCCTCTACGGAACGCTTAAAAAGGAAGGGACGACAGTCACGATAGACGGGCACGGTGCGGATGAGCTGTTTGGCGGATATACCTTTGATTTTATCCATGCACTTAAGGATGCAAAGAATAAAGCCGAGAGGGACATGATACTAAATGCCTATATAGACTCCTTCCCTAAGGACGGGAGCAATATGGCACTTAAGAGCACCAAAAAATCACAGGCGTATCTTAATTACCTGAAAAGGGAGCTTAAGGAAAAGCTGAAGGGAGAGAAAAACGCCTTTAAAAAGGTAAGGGATGCGGATCATCCGGCATATAAAGGGATGGATACACTGGGAAAAAGGCTGTATGCGTCCTCCCATGAGAATATACTCCCCACTCTGCTTAGAAACTATGACAGATACAGCATGGCAAACAGCGTGGAGATAAGGATGCCGTTTATGGATCACAGGGTCGTATCCTATGCGATGTCCACAGGCTTTAGGTCAAAGCTTCACGGAGGATATTCAAAATCGATAATAAGGGATGCGATGGCACCGTTTATGCCGCATGAGATAGCATACAGAAAGACAAAGATCGGCTTTAATTCGCCGATAGTTGAATGGATGCAGGGACCCTTAAGGGAATATTTCCTTGATATGGTATCAGACGAGGACTTTAAGCAATGCATGCTTATCGATCCTTCAGATGTAAGAGAGAAGGTTAAAAAGGTAACGGATGATAAGACGGCCACCGTGGCAGACGGAGAGATCGCCTTTTCAGCCCTGTACCCCTACCTGTGGGAGAAGAACGTTATAAAGCATAAATGAAGATATGAGTATTCTGTCAAAGCTGAATTATATTTTTACAAAAAAACAGAAGTTCCAGTCAGTCCTGTTATGCATAGGGCTTTTATTAGGCGCGCTTTTGGAGCTTGTCGGAGTATCTCTGATCACGCAGCTTATCTCCGTCATCACAGACAGGGAGAAGATCCATACAAATGCCATTTTTTCTGCGATATATGATTTATTTGGACTTAAGGATGACAGACAGTTCCTTTTGGTGATCACGGTCGGGCTCATCCTTGTATATCTCTTAAAGAATGCCTTTCTTTTGTGGCTTAATTATGTCCAGTACACCTTCATTTTCAAGAATCAGCTGATAATCTCGGGAAGACTCATAGACTGTTATCTGAAAAAGCCTTATACCTATCATCTTGACAAGAATTCGGCCGAGATGGTAAGAAACGTGATGCTGGATTCCGAGAGGCTGTTCCAGATGCTCTTAAGCGTCTTTTCGCTTCTGTCGGAGTTTCTGATCTGTGTGCTTTTATGCATATACCTCCTTGTCGTTGACTGGTTCATAACGGTCTCGGTGGTTTTGATCCTTGCCGTCTTTACCGGGATATACCTGTTACTGTTTAAGAATAAGGCCAAGGAATACGGAAAGATCAACCAGATCTATGACGGAAAGATGCACCAGTCCATTAATCAGGCTCTGGGCGCCGTAAAGGACATAAAGATCCTGCACAGGGAAAAATATTTCGTCAATGCCTTCACCGGTTACGGAAAGAAAAA
>JAILPG010000105.1 GCA_024699595.1 Lachnospiraceae bacterium
ACCTTAGGGAAAAAGCTTACAAACAGGGCATAATCAAGAAAACCATATGAATTTTCAGGATCCTTAAAGCTGTCCACCAAAAAGCTTATCTGTGAGAAAGTAAAGAAGCTTATCCCCAGAGGAAGAATGATGTTTTCGATCCTAAAGGAGCTTCCTGACAGGGAATTGATGATATCGGCAAGGAATCCCGTATATTTAAACCATATAAGAAGGGAAAGGTTTGCGGCAATGCTAATACCCAGAATAAACTTTTTGGCCCCGGTCTTTAATCCCGATCCGAAAACGAATCGTGCTATCAGATAGTTAAATACGATGCTTGCAAGAAGCACGAAAACATTTACGGGGTCCGTATAGCAGTAAAACCACAGGGACATCAACAGGAGAAAGATCTTCCCCAAAACATGATGTCCCGTTTTATTGATCAGATGGTATACGATCACTGTTACCGGCAGAAACAGCAATACAAAAATGTAGGAATTGAAAGGCATGGCTTATCCTTTATCAGAATCCGAGAGGTTCTCCCACAAGGATCACATGGATACGATCCTTATGCTTTGAATATCTTGTGATAAGTATCTGACAGCAGATGGTATCGGGAGACTTGCAGCTCATACATGAACCGGTCTTTGAACACGGGGTGTTCAGTGAAAATCGCTGTGCATTTATAGGTGCAGCAACGTTTCGCGCGCGCTTCATCGCACTGTCGAGGTCATTACATATCTTATTCATGCTTATGATGAAAATGACCTTTTTCGGACCATATGCCAGAGCCGATACCCGGTTTGCATTGCCGTCTATATTGACAAGCACTCCGTCTTCGGTCATTGCATTGGCACTTGCAAGAAAAACATCCGCATCATAGGCTTTTAACATCCCGGCGCGTCTGTCTTCATAATCATTCCTGTCAATAAATTCATAATCCCCGGATTTAAGAGCATCCACAAGACCGATCTCCTGTGCGCTCATACAGCCGCCCATCGTAACGCTGCTTTTTTCCGGGATCAGGTCAAGTGCGATCTTAAGGGCTTCTTCCTTGTCTTTGGCATAATAACCTGTCATGTTTCTGGAATTTATGCCCTGGATCACTTTATCTTTTAACAGTTCGTTCCTTTTGATGATATTTTCATTCATATTCCGATCCCTCTTTTATACTGCACATAATAAGGGTCTTTGGGGAGATTCCCGAAAGACCCTTATATTTAATTCATATTCTAAGGATACGCTTTGATCATCGTTTCCCTAAAGCAAACCGGCATCCTACTTAAAAGGATTCTCGGTCTTGTATAAGGTCGTGGCCGGCTGGTTATAGCCTATCTCACAAACATCCACTCCGATATACTTAAATACCTCAAACAGTTCTTTTCCAACATGCTTAAAGGCAACTGCTCCGTGATGAGGGAAGCCCTTCTCTATCAGTACATGACGATAGAACCTGCCCATCTCAGGGATAGCAAATACGCCGATACCACCGAAGGATCTTGTGGGAACGGGAAGTACCTCACCCTCAGCTACATAAGCTCTTAAGATATTGTCTGCAGTGCTCTGTAAGCGGTAGAAGGTGATAGGTCCGGGAACGATGTCGCCCTCGAGAGTTCCGTTTGTAACCTCGATAGGAAGGCTTCTTGCCATGATGGCCTGATGCTGCATTGAGCATGATGAAAGCTTCTTGGAGCAGGTATTTCCGCAATGGAATCCCATGAACGTATCAGTATGCTTATAATCGAACTTGCCCTCTATGGACTCTTTATACATGATCTTGGGAACGGAATTGTTGATATCAAGCAGTGTTACGATATCATCACTTACACACTCACCGATGAACTCGCTTAAGCAGCCATATATATCAACTTCACAGGATACGGGGATCCCTCTTCCTGTAAGACGGCTGTTAACATAGCAGGGAACAAAGCCAAACTGTGTCTGGAATGCGGGCCAGCACTTTCCTGCTATTGCAACATATTTTCTGTATCCCTTATGAGCTTCGATCCAGTCAAGAAGAGTAAGCTCATACTGTGCAAGCTTTGGAAGTATCTGGGGCTTGTTGTTTCCGCCGCCAAGCTCATTCTCCATATCCTTGACAACATCAGGGATCCTGGGATCATCTGCATGCTTATTGAAGGCCTCAAAGAGATCAAGCTCTGAGTTCTCCTCTATCTCTATGCCAAGATTGTAAAGCTGTTTAATGGGAGCATTGCAGGCAAGGAAATTCAAAGGTCTGGGTCCGAAAGCTATGATCTTAAGATCCTTTAATGCGATAACAGCCTTTGCAATGGGTATGAAATCATGGATCATTACGGCAAGATCCTCTGCATCACCTACGGGATACTCGGGAATGTATGCTCCTACATTACGAAGCTTTAAGTTGTAGCTTGCGTTGAGCATTCCACAGTATGCATCTCCACGTCCTGCAGCCGTAACCGAATTGTAATCCTCTTCTGCTGCTGCTACGAACATCTTGGGTCCGCAGAAATGCTTTGCAAGAAGTGTCTCGGATATCTCGGGACCGAAATTTCCAAGATATACGCATAAAGCATTACAGCCTGCCTTCTTGATATCTTCAAGAGCCT
This sequence comes from Lachnospiraceae bacterium, assembly GCA_024699595.1. The sequence continues at coordinate 2,568 of JAILPG010000105.1, forward strand.
GAACCATATGGATCTCACTCTCTACGATACAGATGGGGCACTCATAGATGTCAGCTGCATCAAAGCTCTTCTCATAAGCAGCTATCAGTGCCTTTCTCCTGTTTACAGACAGCTCCTCGGGGAAACAGTCTCTTGATACCGCAACGATACCAATCTTAACTTTTGGTGTGTTTTCCATTGTAAACCCTCCTGATAATATATATTTTTGTAACCTTCTTCTCCCTTATTCTGCCCTCACGCATAACAAATTGATTATAGCATTTATTCGCCTTATAGTAAACGCTGCCCAATTTGAATTTTTACGAGCTTTGTCAGTTTTTTTATTATATCCGGCGCTTCCTTAATACAGGGGCTTTACCGTGGGATAAAGCTTCTTAAAATACTGATAACGCTCCTCGTACTTTGCCGTAAGCTCATTATCGGGCTTTACGACATCAATAACCTTTACAAGCTTATCGGCCGCCTCTTCCACGGATGCATATTCACCGCAGCCTACTGCCGCAAGGATGGCTCCGCCGTATCCGGGACCTTCCTCGGATTCTATTACCTCAACATCTATTCCGAGAACATTGGCCATTATCTTTTTCCACAGAGGGCTCTTTGCGCCACCGCCGCAGATCTTGGTGGAACTTATCTTTATTCCCTGAGCTTTTGCAACTTCAAAGGAATCTCTTATGCCAAAAGCAACACCTTCCAAAACGGCAAGGGTCATGTCAGCTCTGGTGGTATCCATTGACATTCCTATAAACATCGCTCTTGCATCGGGGTTATTATGAGGTGATCTCTCACCCATCAGATAAGGCAGGAAATAAACATTATTCTCGCCAAGCTTGTCTATCTTCTCCTGCTCCTTTGCATATTCATCCGTTCCGATGATGTCTGCCATCCACCATGTGTTGCAGGATGCAGCGGAAAGCATACAGCCCATCAGATGATAGTTTCCGTCTGCATGAGCAAAGGCATGGAGTGCATTCATGTCATCAACACAGAAGTTCTTGCTGGAAATAAAAATGGTTCCGGAAGTTCCAAGTGAGATATTGCATCTTCCGTCTCCGACCGTTCCTGTTCCTATCGCTGCAGCAGCGTTGTCACCGGCACCTGCGATGATCTTGACATCTTCACCAAATCCAAGCTCTGCTGCAACATCTTTTTTGATGGTGCCTACTACTTCAAAGCTTTCAAATATCTTTGCAAGCTGTTCTTCCCTGACCTGACAGATATCCATCATTTCCTTGGACCAGTATTTATTCTTTACATCAAACAGAAGCATTCCCGATGCATCAGACACATCAGTGCAGTGTACTCCCGAAAGCTTATAGGCGATGAAGTCCTTGGGAAGCATAATCTTTGCGATCTTTGCGAAATTATCGGGTTCATTTTCCTTCATCCACAGTATCTTAGGTGCCGTAAAGCCTGCAAAAGCAATATTTGCGGTATATTCCGACAGCTTATCCTTGCCTATGACATTATTAAGATAATCCGTTTCCTTTCCTGTCCTTCCGTCGTTCCAGAGGATAGCGGGTCTTATCACGTTATCATCCTTATCAAGCACCACAAGACCATGCATCTGTCCGCCAAAGCTTATTCCCGCGATCTGACTCTTATCAAAGTCCTTCGTAAGCTCCTTAAGACCTGCAACAGTCTGCTCCCACCAGTCCTCAGGCTTCTGCTCGGACCAGCCCGGATGCGGGAAGCTTAAAGGGTATTCCTTTGAGACGATATTTTCAATCTTTCCGTCTCCGCTCATTAACAAGAGCTTTACTGCTGATGTTCCAAGATCGACACCGATGTAATACATATTGTTTCCTCCTGTTCTAATCTTTCTGTATGTTATTCACCTGTTTAATAACCTTCGGTTTACCGTTTATCACGGGATCAAAGCTCAAATGCGATCTCAAAGGCCTTCCTTCCGGTAAGCTCTTCAGTTACGTCATCCGGCTGTCCCGCTCCGACAAAGAGCTTAAAGTGTTTCGAATCAAGGACTGCCTTTCCGTCCTCATTGATCTCATAAAATGCTTTTAAGGGAATGGCTACCGATATTTCCTTAGTCTCGCCGGCCTTTACGAATATGCGCTTAAATCCGCAGAGACTGTGGTTTGCAACGGAAAGGTCCGAATCCATATCCTTAACATAGACCTGTATTACTTCTTCCGTATCAAAGCTTCCCCTGTTAGTTACCTCTGCCGTAATATCATACCATACCGCGGAAATGTTTTCAGTATTGCCAAGTGCGGCTTTAAGCCCCTGCTCATCCTTTATTCCTGCTCTGTTTACACATACATCGCCATAGGTGAGACCGTATCCGAAGGGATATTGGGCCTTTCCTTTCATATATCTGTAGGTCCTTCCCTTCATCGAGTAATCATCAAAGTCGGGAAGATCTTCAAGATTCTCATAAAAGGTTACCGGAAGCTTTCCTGAAGGGGATATCCTTCCGAAGATGATATCGCAGAAAGCTTTTCCACCTTCCGATCCCGGATACCAGGTCTGGATCACGGCTTTTACTGTATCACTGTTTTTTGCAGCAGACAGGTCCATGGCACTTCCGGTCATATTTGCAAGGATGATCGGTTTTCCGCTCTTAATGAGCGCATCTAAAAGTATCCTCTGCGACTTCGGAAGCAGCAGATCATTCTTGTCTCCCGAAGCATAGCTGTTTCCGGTATCGCCCTCTTCTCCTTCAAGAGTCTCATCAAGACCGAGACAGAGGATCACCACATCAGAATTCTCTGCTACGGTAAGGGCTTCGGCTATCCTGTCATTTTCAAGGCCGAGATCTTCCACCTTGTCCTTAAACAGATGACAGCCCTCGGAATAGTATACCCTTACATCACTGTCATCGAATTCCTCCATTATGCTTTCGGCTATCGTATGGTATCTTTGTGCCGTTCCATGATAGTTTCCTATCAGTGAGGTCCTGCTGTTGGCATTTGGTCCTATCACTCCGATACTCTTTATGCTGTTTTTATCAAGCGGCAGTATTCCGTCGTTTTTTAAGAGCACCATACTCTTTTGTGCTGCTTTTTTTGACAGTTCAAGATGTTCTTTTTTGGAAACCTCGGAATAGGGGATCGAGTCATATTCAGATCCGTCAAAGAGTCCGAGAAGATATCTTGTGGTAAAGAGTCTGATACAGGCTGTCTCTATCTGCTCCTTTGTCACCTTTTTCTCGTTATAGGCCTGCATGATGCAAAGATATGTACAGCCGCAGTTAACGTCGCAGCCTTTTGAAAGTGCAAGCGCAGCCGACTCCCTCGGATTGTTCGTGACCTTGTGATTCTCGTGAAAATCTCTTATTGCCCAGCAGTCGGAAACATAATGTCCCTCAAAGCCCCAGTCTTTTCTCAGGATGTTTTCCATAAGCTCCGTATGTGCGCAGCAGGGCTCTCCGTTAGTCCTGTTGTAGGCTCCCATAACCGCCTCCACCTTTGCTTCCTTTACGCAGCTCTCAAAAGCGGGGAGGTAGGTCTCGTACAGATCCTTTTTGGATACGACCGCATCAAAGTAATGTCTCTTAGCTTCAGGGCCTGAATGTACCGCAAAATGCTTGGCGCAGGCCGCGGTCTTAAGTGTGTCGCCTTTTCCCTGCAGTCCCTTTACATATGCGACTCCGAGCCTTGATGTAAGGAACGGATCCTCTCCGTAAGTCTCATGTCCTCTACCCCATCTCGGGTCCCTGAATATGTTGACATTTGGAGACCACATCGTAAGACCCTTGTATATATCCCTGTCATCATGAGCTGACTGGGCATTGTATTTGGCTCTTGCCTCTGTCGATACCGCATCGCCTATCTTTTCAGTCATTTCATCGTCAAAAGCTGCGGCCGTGCCTATCGCCTGAGGAAATACCGTTGCCGTACCTGCCCTTGCGACTCCGTGCAGAGCCTCATTCCACCAGTTATAGGCGGGGATGCCGAGTCTTTCAATGGCGGGAGCATCATACCTTATCTGAGAGGCCATCTCCTCAACCGTCATCTGTGACACCAGATCGGCTGCCTTTTTTCTTGCTTCTTCTCTTGTCATAATCCTTCTCCTTTTAACTGCTGTCATAAATGGAAACGTTAAACTGCAAAAGTTTTGCTGTTCACTGTGGATCCGTTCACTGCCATCCGTGATCGTGGTAATTTTATAGTATTATATTACGGTATTGTGGTCAAAAGATATTTTTATACGCCGGATCATATGATATTTGCGGTGATCAGTATATACAGAACCGTGACCATAAGTCCCAGACAGAAGAGACTTAAGCCAAATGACATGCTTCGCATTATGATAAACTCGTTTTCCAAAAGAGCATCTCTCATAAGCGCAAAAGCATGGGCATGATCCTTGTTTTTCCTGGGATTCTTTTTCCAGGCTGTCTTATTCAGGATATCTACGGACACATCTGCGATCTTTCCAAAGAAATGAGTAAACCTGGTGCCCTCGGAAAGCTCATGCGGAAGCTCTAAGTCCCTAAGCAGAGTCTTTCTAATAAATACGACAAATGCATCAACCATACTGTCAAGGATCCTGCAGAAGAAACCGAATACCGCGGGGATCGCCTTAAGCAAAAGCGGTCTGTATACCATATCCTCAAGGTCGATCCATTTTGGCCAGACATCCAGGTATGTTTTATCATTATCGATCGCGATCAGTCTCTTTATGCCGGCACTTTTCTTACTATCTGTTTCTCCTGCTTTTGAATCATCTGCTGCCATCAGTATGTTTCTTACGATGCCAAAATATATGATCAGGCCGATCACTATCGAGATAAGAGCACCCTTAAGATTTCCGGGACTGTAATACGACACGTTTATTCCCTCATTTCCAAGAAACTCTGCCGAAACAATTGCCAGTTTATTAAAGGTAAATGTCGGCAGTATCCCGAATAAGGAGAAGATAACGGAAGGTATGATCAGTACAGCCTGACTGAGCCTTGTCATGTAACCATCCTTCATTGAATCATATTTTTTCTGTAATTCTTCATCACTGTTTTTCTCCACAAATACAGCGATAAAGATCTTTAACATGTATGAAAGGGTAAGGCCTCCGCTTAACAGAAACAGTACCTCAGCTGCCCTAAGCGAAGGAACCGTAAAAAAGCCTCCGTTAAGTTCACCGGTGTGGATCATCTCCGTATATTCAACCATAGCCTCATGGATCAGAGTCTTTGAGACATAGCCCGAAAAAGACGGGATCGAGGCTATCGACAGGCAGCCTGCAAGAAAACAGAGCTTTAAGACGGTTTTATTTCTACCAAAGCCCCGTATGGAGTTAAGATCAAGCTTATGTACATTCATGTAAACAGCTCCTGCAGACAAAAAGAGCACAAGCTTTAAAAAGGAATGGTTGACCATATGCATGAAAGCACCGCTTACCGCCAGATCCCCGTGTTTTCCAAGCATCCCGTAAAGACCGGTTCCCACAAGGATAAACCCGATCTGTGATACCGAAGAACAGGCAAGTATCTTCTTGATATTAACGGAAAAGACGGCTGTAAACGCCCCGGTTATCATAGTGATAAGACCTGCCGCAAAGATAAGCTCTCCAAAGGATATATCCGCATACAGGAGCTTGCAGACAGTTATCAGTATGCCGAATACTCCGGCCTTTGTGAGCATTCCGGAAAGAAGTGCCGATGCAGGCGCAGGAGCCACGGGATGGGCCTTGGGAAGCCAGATATGCAGAGGAAAGGCTCCGGCCTTTGCTCCGAATCCGAATAACAGACATATCCCCGCAATATGGATATTTCTGTCAAAGGAAAGGTCGGATACTGCAGATCTTTCAAGATAAGCACTTCTTAACATTTCTATGTCAAGGGTTCCAAGCATTGAATAGAGCATGAACAGTCCCATTAGCATTGCAAGAGACCCTATAACTGCCACTGCCATATAGGTCGAGGCAGCCCGCAAAGCCTCTCTGTTTTCCTCTGTTGCCACCCAGACATAGGATGAGAGGGACATGATCTCAAAGAAGATAAACAGCGTATAGAGATCCGCCGAGAAAAAGACTCCGACCGTAGCAGTGAGGGTTATAAGAGTAAAGAGACAGTATCTGCTCTTATGAGCTTCGGATCTTAAATATTCAAGGCTGAAGGCGGTCGATACGGCAAACATGAAGATACAGATAAAGGCATAGATCCTCTTAAAGCCACCTGATGAAAGATTAAGTCCGAAATGTGCAAATCCTGCTATAGCCTGAGTATCCGAAACGCCCAAAGGATGTATCAGGTAGTATATGACAAGCAAAAGAAGATCCGTAAGTACCACGCAGGCCGTAAACAGGGCATAGTTCTCCTCCCCGCCCTTTTTCCCGGCGAGTACGAAATACCCTGCAAGTCCGGCTATAAGAGGAAATAATACAACTGCAAAGATCATCAGACAACCTCCATGACCACGGCTCTTACATAATCAGCAAGCGGCTTTGAATAAAGCCCGAGAACAAACAGCACCAGGGCAAAAACATACAGCGGAAGCAGCATCCTGATACCCGGATCCTTAAAGTCCCCCGTGCACACCTTATCCTTTGGCGGGAAAAATACCCTTGCAACTATCGAAAGCATATATATCGCAGTAAGAAGGGATGAGATCATTATCACCGAAAGGCCGATATAAGCCTCCGTATTCATGCTGTCTACGGCAGCTTTTGCGATATACCATTTGCTGACAAAGCCCGGCAGCATCGGAACTCCCATAAGGGCAAGGGATGCTATGGTAAAAATGGTAAATATCCGCGGGAGCTTATATCCCATCCCGTCAAGCTCATGTATGTAATTCTTCTCAGTCTGGTGGATAACGGCACCGGCACAGAAAAACGAGGTTATCTTAATGAAAGCATGTATCACAAGATGCATCAGAGCCCCGATAAGCCCAAGCGGAGTCATTATCGCGGCCGAAAACAGGATATAGGAAAGGTTGCTTATGGTGGAATAGGCAAGTCTTCGCTTAAAATGGGTTTCCTTTACCGCCATCGCAGAGCCGTACAGTATCGTAACGACGGTCACGCCCATAACAACCATCTGGGCCCAGGTTCCCTTAAGTATCTGCGTGCCGAAGCTATAATAGGTAAGTCTTATTATGGCAAAGGCACCGGCCTTTACCACGGCGACCGCATGCAAAAGAGCGGTAACCGGCGTAGGTGCGACACTTGCCTTGGGAAGCCATGCATTGAAGGGACAGATCGCCGCCTTTACGCCAAATCCCAAAAATGACATTACATATATCAGAAGGAAAATGTTCTCGTTTCCGGGTATCTCTGTCTTATCCAGCACTCCTCCCATCGTAAAATTGAGCGTTGCGCCGTTTGTAATGACAAATACCAGACCGATAAAGGCAAAGGCCGCTCCTCCGAGCGAATAGTAGAGATAAGTCCTGCTTGCAAGGATCGCCTCTCTTGAAAGTGTATGCATCACAAGAGGGAAGGTCACAAGGGTCAGAAGCTCATAGAAGAAATACATTGTCAGAAGATCCTCGGAAAAAGCGATCCCGAGGGTCACCCCATAGGTCATTGTATAAAACATGAAAAAGATCGTTCTGTATTTATCATTTTTCATGTATTCCAGTGCATAAAGGGTCGCAAAAGGCCACAGAAAAGCAACCAGTCCGCCAAAGATCACGGAAAGCCCGTCCATCTTAAGACTTAGGGACAGCGCCCTTGTAAATCTTGCAAAAACGAAGGATCCCTGAGGCACATTGAAAATGAACGTAAATACCAGAACACTGGTTATTATAACGATCGATTCAATATATATTTCTTTGTATTTCTGCTGCCTGAACTTTATTGCCGGAAAGACCATGCCGGCAAAAAAAGGAAGGATGACAGCAATGAACATTAGTGTCTCTTTCATATCGCGTCTCTTTTATATCTGTGTATATATCATTTGATCATTATTTCTAAGTCAGGAGATCCACAAAGAGGCAAGCCTCTGTATAAGATCCTCCAAAGGTCCCGGAAACATTCCTATAATGAGGGACAGGACCGTCAATATGATCACCGGTATCAAAAGACTTGATTCCGGCTCTTTCCTTAACTGCTCTTTTCTTAAATCTTTTTTGTCCCCTATCCCATCTGTCCCGGGATCGGGAATACGGCTTTCGGAGTTACCCTGAGAGTCATCCTCTGCCACAAAAAATCCGTTCATGGTAACCGGCAGAAGATATCCTGCCGTTAAAAGAGCACTGATCAGTAAAACAACCGGTCCCAGATATCTAAATACAGGAATGCCTGATGCAAGAGCCCCTGTTGCCAGATACCATTTGCTTAAGAAGCCTCCTGTCGGAGGTATGCCGATAAGAGCAAGCGAGCATAAGGTGTAGCACCAGAGTGTGACCGGCATTTTTTTCCCGATCCCTGCGTAATCCGCCGCTTTATTATATCCTGTTTTAATAATAAATATTCCCGCTATGAGGAATAAAGAACTCTTTATAAAGGCATGTGAGAACAGATGGATCATGGCTCCGGTAATAGAAGTCCCGCCTGTGATAAAAAGGCCGAAAAGAATATATGAGATCTGGCTCACCGTGGAATAGGCAAGCCTTTTCTTAAAGTACTCCTCTCTGTATGCCAGTGCGGAACCCATGAACACGGTCACCAGGCTTAGTATCAGCAGTACTGTCTGTACCCAGGTGCCAGTAAAAAAGTCTGCACCGAATACATAGAAGAGAGTACGGATGATACCAAATACTCCAGCCTTTACTATTATTCCCGAAAGTACTGCCGATGCCGGTGCCGGAGCAAGCGGATGAGCCGTCGTCAGCCAGGCATGCATCGGAAACATGCCTGCCTTCACCGAAAATCCCATCAGCATCAGGAACAGGATCACAAGCATCAGTTTTCTGTCATCACCGTTAACACTGTTAAGTATCCCGCCTGCTGCAAACCTCAGGCTGTCAGCATGCTTATTCAGGAAGAAGATGCCAAGAAGCACCGGATAGGCTCCCGCAAGTGAGTAAAACAGATATTTAAGGCCTCCCATCACGGCTTCATGGGTCTGTTCATGCATTACAAGCGGAACGGAGCACAATGTCATAAGTTCATAAAAAAGATAAAACGTGATTAAACTTCCTGAAAATGACATGGCAATAAGCACGAAAAATACCGCAAAATAAAAGATATAGTATCTCTTCCGGTTTTCCTCATGTTTCATATAGACCGGGGTATATATGAGGATGGCAATAAAGACGATGCTTACAAGCACCGCAAACATTATTCCAAGCTCATCCGGTTTAAAATAAAACAGTTCCTGCATATCCGCCACCAAATATTATTTCGCCGCTCTCTATCCTGAGAAATTACTGATCCAAAAGCATTTCCCTATGAAAAGAGCGAAAGCCCCTCATGTATCAGACTGTTAAATATTTCCGAACTCATTCCGAGTATCAGGTTTACCAGTATAAATCCAACGATGGTAAGGCCATAGGACGGCCTGTCCTTAAAGCTGAACCTCTGATCACTGTAAGGTCCCCCCGGAGCAGGCGTATATATCCTGATCACCGTTTTCATAAAGTAGATCGCGTTTAAGATAACGCTTATGGCAAGCACTACAAGAGTCGGTATTGATTTTCCCTCTACATCTATGCCGGCCTCGGCAAACAATAGCTTTGAAATAAAGCCTGAAAACATGGGTATTCCGACCATGGACAGTGCCCCGACAAAGAATCCGAGTCCCGCCACCCTGTTTCTGAAGGCAGCTCCCGTAACATGGACAAATTCACGCTTATACCCCGAAACATCCGTAAGTCCTATTGCCGCAATGAAAAGAAGTGATTTCGTGGCTCCGTGGGAGAGCATCTGGAAGATACTGGCTTCCATTCCAAGCTCTGTAGCAAGACCGAAACCCATAAAGATATACCCTATCTGTGCTATTGAGGAATAGGCTATCATTCTCCTTATGTCACTCTCTCTTATAGCCCTTACGGAACCCGCTATCATTGCAGTCAGTCCGAACACATAGAAAATATCCAGGATATGTGAGGAGGCAAACACTTCATAGCCTATGACCCTGTAGATTATCTTAATGAGTAGGAAGATATAACCCTTAGAGACCAGAGATGAAAGGATCGCTGCCGAGCTTACCGTAGAGTATCCGTAAGCATCGGGTAGCCATGCATGAAACGGAAAAAGTGCACTCTTTACTGCAAGTCCCACGCTGATCAGCGTGATCATCACAAGAAGCGGCATTTTATATTCCCCCGATGAATAGATGACCTCAATAGACTCCTTAATGTTGCTCATAAGAAGGTGTCCGGTGATGTCATAGATCATACAGATTCCAAGTAATAAAAGACCCGAACCTATAAGACTCATGATCATGTATCTTACCGCTGCTATATATGTCCTTCCTATCCTTCTGATCATTATGAGTCCGCAGGCGGAGATCGTATTTATCTCAACAAACACATAAGCCGTGAACAGGTCATTTGTATATACAAGGGCAAGAAGCGAACTGAGCATCAGGTCCACGAGGATATAATAGAGATTATGCCTGTCCTCATCCACTTCATCGTCAAGCTTCTGATGACCGCCGATAACGCTTAAAAACATTATTACCGAGAAAAATGCCGCCATCATTGCTTCAAGAGGGCCGAAACGTATCTCGTTTCCAAAGGGAGCAGGGAAATGACCCATCATGTAGGTCACACACTCCCCCCTCTTATGCAGGCTTACAAGAAGTACGGATGACATGACAAAGACGACTGAGATCATGATCGCATTCAGCCATTTTGCAGCCTTTTTCGGCAAAACAGAGGAAATGATCCCCGAAAGCATGGAAAGCATTATTGAAAAGAATGGAAAATTATCAATAAATCCCACTATCTTTTCTCCTTTCTGAGCCTTGTGGATATCTCATCAAGATTCAGAGTATGAAAACGTCTGTACAGCTGTAAGACAAGTGCAAGCATCAGTGCGGTAACAGATACGGATACCACGATACCCGTAAGGACAAGTCCTGCGGGGATAGGATTTACATAGGCCTCTGCCTTTTGTATCCCGTCGGTGATAATGGGTGCTTTTCTGCCTGCTATATAACCTTTTTCGGTCAAAAAGAGATAGATCGCGGAATCCATGATATTAAAGCCGATTATCTTCTTGATCAGATTCCTCTGGAGTAACAGGTTTGAAAACCCTATGGCAAACAGAAGCATTGCGACCGCTTCACCGTAATTTGCAAACAATCCGGCCTCCATTTAAAAATCCCCCTTACGAAACATGCAGTAAAACGTATACATTGTGCAGGAAACCACAAGTCCCACACAGATATCGAGAGGAAGTATCAGCCCGGCGCTTAAGATCGCACCCGGTATACCCTTGGGAATGTGACTCTCCAGATGATTGGCTCCGGTAAAGAACGAATAGCTCTTTGCCAGACAATAGAAGGTGAGAGCCGAAACACTAACGATCTTATAGGTCTTCTCCACAAAAAAGCGCTCGGTCTTTCCAAATCCGAATGCGTTAAGATACAGGATAAGCCCGGCTCCTATTATGGCACCCCCAGAAAAGCCGCCTCCCGGCGAGAGGTGTCCGTTTAGTATGATGCATATTCCAAAAAGCGCTATCATCGGCATCAGTGATCTTGCGCAGACCATAAGGATGATATCGTTCTTGGGCTCTAAACGTCTGTCATTGGTCACTTCTTCATATTTCTGCGGATCCTTCTTCTTAAGGGACGGATCGACCTTTAAAAGAATGAGAACGGTAATGGTGGCTATGAACAGCACGTTTGACTCTCCAAAGGTGTCAAATGCCCTGTAATCAAGGATCATGCCCGCCACGATATTGGTGGCGCCGGTCTCCTCAAGTCCGTTTTCAATGTATCTTACGGGTACTTCGTTGTCCGCCGGGTTATCGGGATCGCCTACCGGCGGAAGATACAGTACGTTTACAAACAGTATGACAAACATGGTAAGACAGAAAAGGATAGAGATAAACTTATATATCTTCCTGAATCTTAGGATGAGCCTGTTATTATCCGTATCATAGATGTTCTCAAGCATCATCTGCTTTTCACGCAGGCGCTCGTTTATGGACTCTTCACTTTCCTCATATTCCTTTTTGGGTCTTTGCTCAAGCTTTCCGATATAGGGATCCTTATCACCCTTAAGCCATCTGAAATACTTAAAGGAAAATGTTTTTTCGTATTCTTTCCTGCTCTTTTCCCTGCTCATGTCAGTCCTCCGTTTCAGACTCAGGAATCTGCTTTAGATCAGAGCCTTTTTCCTCTGCGGGATCCTTCTCCACATCGATCGCTCTTATCCGCTTAAAACATCCGAAAAACAGAAGCGTGGTAACACCCGCTCCCACTGCTGCCTCGGTTATCGCAAGATCGGGTGCCTGAAGACACATCCAGATCATCGACATTATGAGGCTGAATGACATATAGATCAGTATTGAATTAAGCAGATTGTTTGAAAAGCTGACCGCCACTGCACAGCTTATCAGAAAGACAAACAGGATGATCTGAAAGACCGTCATTTCTCATCCTCCTCACTCTTATCATTCTCCGCCTCTGATCCCCCGGAGCTTTCGTTTGCATCATACAGCGCTTCCTTTACATATAGTTCACCAAGCTCCTCTTTTTTCAGATAATGTGTCAGGCTGTCATTTGTATAAGTCTCCATTCTGGAGATAAGATGCCCCGATACCGGAGACGTTATCCACAGAAATACAAGTACCAGTACCATCTTAAGGGTCGTAAAGTTAAGCCCTGATATGAACATAAGCCCAAGAAGCGCGCAAAGAAGCCCAAGGGTGTCCCCCATGGCCGCCGCATGCATTCTGTTTAACACATATTTCATTTTAAATATGCCTATTATCTCCGATGCGAATATGAAAAGCGATATGGCAAGCAACACCAGCCCCAATATCAGCCTTATCCATTCAAACATTGTTTTATTCTCCCTGATCTTTTCCCTTATCTCTCGTCATATAGTGAACGAATTGATTTATTTCGTTTACGCTATTCTTCGGTATCATCCGTTATATCTGAAAACTCCGATCTTTCCATATAATCCTGCATGAAAAGATCTTCCTTCATCATTTCCTCTTCCTTCTTCCTCTCTGCATATATACCCATGTACAGCTTGGTAATGAGGACCACTGCTAAAAAGCTTATCATGGCGTATACCAAAGCCACATCCACCAGATAACCCTCATTAAGATAGAGCGCGAGGATGCATATCATCACCATCACTATCGTTCCCATCATGTTTACTGACATCAGTCTGTCGGCGATCTTTGGCCCCCTTATCGCCCTGATGAGACAGCAAAACAAAAAGACGGCAAGTATACAAAGGATAATGGGAAAGGCTGTTTGTGTAACCTGATTATTTATCATCCATGACCTCCTCCATCTTTCTTAATATATGCACAAAAGAAGACTCATCAAGGTTCATGGCAAGCTCCTTATCCAGACAGTGGACCACAAAATCACCGCCTTCAAGCGAAACGGTGATCGTACCCGGAGTCAGCGTTATGGAATTTGCAAGAAGGACTCTTAAGGAATTTGTCTTTATATCGGTTGTAAAATGTACAAGGACGGGTTCAAGCTCATATCTGTTGCTCATTATCAGCCTGAATGCGCTTATATTTGCCTTTACTATCTCGATGATCAGATTAAGGATATACCATACGACCAGATAAGATCTCTTAAACAGCTGAATGTCCTTTGACAGACTGAAATTAAGAAATCTGCACATGAAAAAATATATGATGCCGGAAGCGATAAGACCGAAAACAAGTATCTCCGGTGTGATCTTTCCGTTAAAGATTATCCACAAAAGGACTAAAACAATATACATTTAACCCTCCCGAGATTTCCGAGGAAAACTGATCATATCAGTTATTTCTTGGGAAAACGCTGATTATATCAGTCTTTTTTTAGTATAGCCAATTATGTAAAAAAGTCAAAACGTTGTGCTTTATCACAGCCGGATTTTGATATACAATACCTGTATGGAACAGACTAAGAGAAGAATTTTTGACATAATACAGATAGGAAACCGTGAGGATCGTGCAAGCGTATCCTTTGACATATTTATTACGATCGTTATTCTGATCAATCTGTTCTGCACATTTTTTTCCACCTTTGAGGAATCTGCAAGATACAGCGGGATCATAAGCGTTGTCGAACTCATTACGATCCTCATATTTACGGTCGAATTCATATTCAGATTATGGACGGCACGTTATCTCTATCCGGATTTTTCGTCATGGAAGGCTGCGCTTCGCTTCATCTTTTCCTTTTACGGCATGGTGGATCTGTTAACCTTTTTACCTTACTATCTTCCGATCGTATTCCCGCAGGGTGCGGTCGCCTTCAGGATATTCCGTATTTTCCGTATTTTCAGGCTCTTTAAGATCAATGCAAGCTATGATGCCTTTAACGTGATATCGGATGTATTAAAGGAAAAAAAGGACCAGCTCATCTCTTCGATGTGCATGATCCTGATACTTATGCTCGCTTCTTCCCTGTGCATGTATTCGCTTGAACATGATGCCCAGCCGGAGAACTTTAAAAATGCATTTTCGGGCATCTGGTGGTCAGTATCGACTCTGCTTACGGTTGGCTACGGGGATATCTATCCGATCACCATGGGCGGCCGGATAATGGCCATAATCATCTCTTTCCTCGGAGTGGGAATGGTAGCAATCCCTACCGGTATCATAAGTGCCGGCTTTGTCGGCCAGTATACGAGGATCAAGGCTCTCGAAACTCTGGGGCAGGAGAGCAGCCTTGATTTCTTAATATCCACCGTAACGGCAGATCATCCTTATTACAACAGTTATATAAAGGATCTTACCTTTCCCCCGGGACTCGTTCCCCTGCTTGTGGTAAGGGATGAGGAAGAGCTGCTTCCTAAACGGAATCTGAAGCTTATGGCCTCGGATATCATTATCATAGCAAACGACAGAACAGGCAGGCAGAATAAACGTGATACGCAGAAAAGCATCCTTGTAAGGGAGCAGACTGAGCTTAAGGAAATAGAGATAGGTGAAAAGCATCCCTGGGCAGACCGTAAGATCAAGACAGTATATATTTCCAGACAGGAATTCATCACCATGATCGAAAGAGACGGGCGCGTGATAATACCCGAGCCGGATACGGTAATAAGAAAAGGAGATGTGGTGGTCCTGTACTCAAAAACCGATTCGATCCACAAAAAGGCCCAGGCTGAGATCAATTATCCGTTCTGATCAAAAGACATGTGTTCAAAATAAAGCTTTTCAAAGTCCGGTTCATTTGCGAGTATGACTTCATCCGATATATCCGTTATCCTGTCTGCGGACTGTCTGTCCTCGCCTTCCAGGCAATACCTTGCAAGTCCCATAAGAGAAGTATTTCCCATTACCATTGTCCTTGACATGAGCGTCTTTTCATACAGATCCACCGTCTCTGCCGAACCCTGATCCATAAAATGACCCATTCCTCCGGATATGTATACCGTATCGATGTCATCATATGAAATGCCGTAGTTTTTGATAAGCAGCTCAATTCCCGAATATATGGCTGATTTGGCCATCTGAATGTTTCTTATGTCCTTCTGCGTGATCAGTACGGAACCTGTCCCCACCTTATAGGAATAACCCTCTTCAAAATATTCATCCCTAAGCAGTCCGTCGCTGTTTACTGCACCGGTCTTTACAAGATGAGCCATAATGCTTACAACATCAGATGCACTGCCAAGCCCTGTTCCCTCAAAGGCAGGTCCCGCAGCAGCACTAGACACTAGGATCCTGTCCCTGTTTCCAAGCGCCATCTCACCGTTTGTTCCAAGATCCACAAACAGACATATCTTATCATTTATGTGAAAACCGAGAGCATAGAGCCCCGATACGATATCTCCGCCTATATAGGCAGAGATCCCGGGAAAAGTCTCATACGGGATATCATCGATCACTCCGCTCTGCCAATCAAGGCTTACCGGCATGAACGGATAATTAACAAGCCCTTTGCAGTCATAACCCTCAAGAAGATGGATCATCGTGGTGTTGCCTGCGATAAGGATCTTTTTTGGTCTGTTTTCACAGCCTCGAAGCAGAGCTTTTACATCTTCTCTTAAAAGGCCGGAGAGCTCATCTTTTTTACCCTTTATCGATGCTTCGCTTCTTGATACGACATCTGCTCCGTATACAGCCTGGGAATTATACTTTGAAGACGAAAAGATCACCCTGCCGTCTTTTATATGTTCACAGGCAAGGGTGGTCGTACCTATATCCACTATGAAATGATCATTTTTTACAGAACCGTAAAATACAGAGGTCTTATCATACTCCGTTAAGATCTCTGTATCCTTTAAGATATGGCTTAATACGCAGTCCTTACACAGACCGCAGTTTATCCGCCCGGTACAGTAGGGCGGCCTCTTATTAATGTAGCCCAACCTATTCGTCGTCCTCTGAATCCTCTTCTGCGGCTATCACTCCGGACAGCACGGATACTATCGCAGATATCACGATTGCGGCTATTATCGCTATTGCCACTATTCCAACAAATAAAACCATTTATGATCCTCCTGTATAAATCCCTGATCTGATCTTTCTATTCTTCCTGATCTTTAAGCTCTTTAGGCTCTTCAGAATCTTTTATCTCTTCGGGCTCATCTGCCTCCTCCTCATTTTTGAGTGCGGGCAGTTCGAAATCCCCTTTCATTAACAGGGATATATCTGCATCCGGCTCCGCTATGAGCCTTCTTGACTGGTTTAAGATAGCCTCTTCTATCTTGTTTCGTACAAGACGTCCGTTTCCGGCCTCCCTTGCATTTATAAGCTGGGTCTCCGAGAAGAAATACAAAAGAGGCTTCTCTGCATCCTTATCGATCACATAACCCTTTGACTTTGCGGTAATATGTGCTATGGCAAGCAGTTCCTCCGCAGTGTAATCGGGAAAATCGATTATGTTCGGGAATCTGCTCTTAAGTCCCGAATTAGCCTCCAGAAAATCTTCCATCTCCTTGCTGTAGCCCGCAAGGATCACAACCAGATCATCCCTGTTGTCTTCGATCGCTTTTACCAGGGTGTCAATGGCCTCAAGTCCGAAGCTGTCCTCACCGCCCCTGTACAGGCTGTATGCTTCGTCTATGAAGAGCACGCCGCCAAGCGCCGACTTGACCACCTGATTGACAAGAGGAGCTGTATGACCCACATAACGGCCCACAAGATCACCCCTTGATACCTCGACAAGCTGTCCTCCGGACAATACACCGATAGCCTTTAAATAGCGGCTTACTATCCTTGCTATCGTAGTCTTTCCGGTACCGGGATTTCCGGTAAAGATCATGTGCCTGTTAAGCTCTCCGGCCTTTAAGCCCTGATCCCTTCTCTGTTTCTGTATCTCATAGTATTCCTTAAGAGAACGTATGTATTTCTTGATCTCAATAAGTCCTACTATGTTATCAAGATCCTTTTCAACCTCAGCAAGCTCTCCGGAATAGCTTTGCTTCAGATAATCCGAAAGAGGAACCTCTCTGTCCTTTGATACGATCTTTGGTATTCCATCCTCACACTTAAGGCTTATCTCCTTATCGGAGTCATTGTCGTTTTCAAGCTTATATTCGGTCAGTGCCTTAAAAGCATCCTCACAGGCGTCTGTCACTCCCTTAAGAGCCCTGCCCTTTGAGGTCTGCGAAAGCACATACTTTTTAAAGCTTTCATCAACAGAAAGTTCATAATCAAGCTGTTTTTTGACCCTTGATCCAAGAAGCTCCTCCTGTTCTTTCTCTATCTTTTCGACAGCTTCCTGTGACAAAGCTTCCGTAACACAGATATCGCCAAGAGAATTGATAAAGGGTGCCCCCATTATATCCGCAAGCTTTGTAAGGGACTCCGTACCCATGAACACAAGGTATTTTCCCTTTGCCTTAAGGGAGGCTATGGTATCGCCTGCCAGAGCGTTGCTTACGCTCACAAGCTGGTTATTCTGCATTGTATATCTTTCGTTTAACATGGTCTCGCCTTTTTTTACGAGATCAAAAAGACGGCCAAGAAACGCCACATTGCATGACGCATAGTTCTCAAACAGAATAACGGGTGACATGCTCTTTAACGCACTGTACAGATCCATTATAAAGAGCTTCTCTTCAGCCTGTGTAGGATACAGCGAAAGATCCATCCTGTGAATGGAAGGATCGATAAGGATCTTTCTGTCACAGAGCTCGTTTACGATAAGTGTGAGCGAATAATGCCTTCCCGTATTTTCGGGTCCGGATATGAAGATGCTGTTTAATGCATCATTATCATCCCTCTCTGTTACAAAAGGACGTTTAAAAGCT
Organism: Lachnospiraceae bacterium; assembly: GCA_024699595.1. The sequence goes on from JAILPG010000105.1 coordinate 20,816, forward strand.
ATTATGAGCTTTTTTATGTATTCATCCTCTCCGTATATCTTTTCAAGGAGCACTTCTTTTAATCCGTCAAAGCTCTTAAGCGAGTTGCCGTCCTCTATTATCCCCGTAGGCTCCAGCTTGAAATCGCTCTTTAGGTTTTTGTTAAGCTCGCTTAAGGTAGAGTTGATATCCTGCATTGTCGGCATTTCAGCCTTCGTCCCGGGATCAGAAATGCCCTGCGGCATATTCATATTCTGACTTCCCGTTATTTTGGGAAGCGGTTTTTCACCGTTTCTTCCTTCGGTTATATAAGACAGATTCTCATAGAGCGTCCCTCCGTGCTTCTTCTGCCTCTTCTTGGCCGCTTCGATATCTTCTATGGAATAATTGGCTCTGTTTCCTCCTCCGAAGAGCTCATTCATCTGTTCATCAAAATCCTTCATCCTCTGATCTCCGTCTTATTCTGCGATCCGGCGCGAATTTAGACATTTCAGTCTCCGTAGCCTTCTTTTCCGGCATTTTCTATACTCTGTGCAACCTCAGGATAATACCATGAGAGTTCTCTTCTGTTGAGCAGTCCAAACTGCTCGCCCTCCGAAAAGCCGTTGCCGTTGTCCCAGACAACGCAGGGAATACCATATCCTGCCATCGTCTTTATAAAATAATCATAATAAGCTGCCCTGTCCTTATTGTTGCCGTTCTTATTCCTTGCGCCGAATTCATCGACCACTACTCCGATACCCTTTGATAAGAACTTTTCATCTAACATCTTTCCGAGGTCATCGATCGTATAGGTGCTTGAATATTTTTCGGGATCAAAGTATTTGTTGCTCTCGGTAGTGCTTAACTCCTGCAGCGCAAAATCATAGGGTACGTATGCATGCACCTCTATAAGCAGCTTATCCTTTGCGCTGTCAGTTGGGATCAGGAAGTTTTTGGACTGAATGCTTATCGACGAAGCATCATATCCGGGTATGAGCAGGTATCTGTTACTGTTATTTCCGCCCGTACTCCTTACCGTATCCACAAACAGCTGGTTGGACTCGTTTATTATCTGCTCGGCATTCAGGCAGTCCTTGGCAAGAAAATTCATCTTCCACTCATAGATGGTACCGACAAGTCTCGGTTCATTGAGCGATTCAAAGATCAGATGCTCATCATAATCCTTGAAGAATTCCGCAACCGTCGTCCAGATCTCCTTAACATATCTTAAGGACTGCTCCTTATGTTCCATATCAGGATAGTAGTATTCTTTTTCATTATCATGATGGATATTGATGATCACATACAGATCATCATCTATGCAGTAATCCACCACTTCTTTTACCCTGTTAAGCCAGGCCTGTCTTATCTTTATCTCAGATCCGTCCGTGATGTCAGGATCCTCAAGATGCGGATGCCAGCTGACAGGGATCCTTATCAGATTAAATCCCCGGGATTTCAAAAAATCGATCATTTCCTTCGTGGTAGTGGGATTACCCCAGCTGTTTTCGGCTTCCAGATCGTCTTCAAACACTTTCCCGGTGATATAGGCTTCAAGGGTATTTCCAAGATTCCAGCCAAGCTTTAGATTATTCGCAAAACATACTGAAGTCATGGCCGTTTCCTCCGGATCATTTTCATCCTGCCCTCCGTCATTTTGATCCACTCCTTTTTCCCCTTTATCAGCATTAAAAACACAGCCTGTAAAAGACAGGCTCATACATATAAACAAAACTGTCAGTAATAAAGAAACCGGTCTCCTACAGCTTCTCAGGCTCGTCATATGTAACTCCAAAGGTCTCCACTGTAACAGATTTCATTCTCTGCGGTGTTACGGGCTTGTCGGTATAATCGGTGGGAGTCTCTGCTATCCGGTCCACATTTTCGATACCCTCGATAACCTTTCCAAAGGCTGCATAGTCTCCGTCAAGATGCGGGGAATTCTTATGCATGATGAAGAACTGGCTTCCGGCAGAATTTGGCATCATGCTCCTTGCCATTGACAGGACGCCTCTCTCATGCTTCAGATCATTCTTAAAGCCGTTTCGGTAAAACTCTCCCTTGATGGAGTAGCCCGGTCCGCCTGTTCCTATCCCGTCCGGATCGCCTCCCTGTATCATAAAGCCCTTTATGACCCTGTGAAAGATCAGGCCGTTGTAGAAGCCCTTGTTTATCAGACTGATAAAATTATTTACGGACTGCGGGGCGATATCCGGATATAATTCCGCCTTTATGATGTCCCCGTTCTCCATTGTTATCGTTACTACCGGATTCTGTGCCATTTGTCATTCCTCCTTAAAAACGCTGTAGTCCCTGTTTAGCAGAGCATAGCAGGTAAGCCTCTTTGATTCTTCCTTACCTATCTTTTCCACTATCAGATCCCTGAGCTTGTGTTTGTTCTTGCGGCTGTAGCCTCTTATGCCGTTTGAACGGATCATCTCCATAAGTTCCATTCTCCATAAGAGGTTCATCTGGTTCTTAAGCTTGGTAAGCGGCCTTTCTGCGGGGTTTTTCTGTGCTTTCCTGTATACCTCAAGATGCAGCCCCCCGTCATCATCCTCAAGTATATCATATATGCCCCAGTGATTTGGTACTTCATCCTCTATTTTTTCAAGATAATGGATACCCGTGACCACATAGCAGTAATCGCAGAATCTGTCGTAGTTCTTTACCTGCTTTTGCAGTCTTGAAAGCGAATCCCTGTCACTCTTTATCTCATAACCGAGAATCAGGTCCTTAGTGACGATTATGGCATCTGCCCTGCTCTTTCCTATGACAAGCTCCTCAAATACCCTGAGCGGCTCATGCAGGGCCTCATACTCCCTTTCAATCGTATCAAAAAGGATCTCCCTCATCGAGGGATCATCCAAACCCTTTTTTACTCCCATTTGTATTTACGGCCTCTTATACGGTCAGATATTACCTGAAAATTTCTTTAACATTGTATCATCCAAAGGAATAAGATGCAAAACCGGGCAGGATTTCCCTGCCCGGTCTCTAAGTCAAGACTTTCTCTTACAATATTGTCATAAATTAACGGATCTGATCCGCTTAAGGTGCGGTAACCATAAATTCCTGTCCGTCCACAAAAACGCTTTTTACCGTATCATCAGCGCTTATAAGGCCTTCCTCTACATATTCGTACTTATCAGGGACAATACCGCTTTCAAGGTTTTCTATTATCTTTGATACCCTTGGTCCGTGCAGCGGATTGCACTCTCCTATGCAGGATATCCTCCCGGAATTGACCTCTGCGATCGCCTGATCACAGGCTCCGTCGAAAGCAACCACCATGATCTCCCCGTCGGAGATATTGCTGCCCACTTTTCTGCCTGAAGCCTCTATGGCCTCGATCGCACCAAAAGCTTCATTGTCATTTTCACAGTAAACAACATTGATATCACTGTATTCCCGCAGAAACTTGGTCATTACGGCACGGCCTTTGGCCACGGTAAAATCACCGGACTCCTCACCGAGCAGATTCCATCCGTATTTTTCCGCTGCATTCCTTAATGCTACGGATCTTCCTATCTCGGCTGAAGCTCCCTCCGTGCCCATTATGTTCACGATATTGATCTTTGACCCGTCGATTCCCTTGGCTTTGCAGAATTCGTTGATCCACTCACAGACCTTAATACCCTCCATCTCAAAGTCAGAACCTACCCAGCAGGTAAAAAGCTCACTGTCTTCAACATCCACCATTCTGTCGACGATGATGACAGGAATTGATGCGTCTCTTGCTTCTTCGAGCACCGTATCCCATCCATCCTCGACTACAGGAGCAAGGACGATATAATCCACTCCTTTTTGGATAAAGATACGTATGGCTGTGATCTCATTCTGCTGCTTCTGCTGACCGTCGGAATATGAAAGATCATATCCGTTTTCAACGGACAGAGCCTCTTTCATGGAAGCGGTATTGATATTTCGCCAGTCACTCTCTGCGCCGATCTGGGAAAAACCGACACTGATAAGACCATCCTTTGCTTCAGTGGTCTCACCGGATATGGTATCTTCCGGCTCTTTTTCCCGGGTACATGCGCACAATACACAGAGGAGGACCGATAATACTATATATAATATTTTTCCTGATCTGCGTCTGCTCATATTTATCACATCATTTCTTCGTTTTTGTCAGAAAATGCCATCCGGATAAAACAAACCTGTCCGGTTAAATACTTATTTCTTATTCTTCAGCCTCAATGATGCAAATATACTCTGTATTACTATAAACAGGAACAGAAGCGCAGCCGTAAGGATATTCGGCCATGAGCTAGCAAGCTTACCGTTAGTCTTTACTATCGACGAGATGGTACCGTTTATAAGTACGCCGAAGAAGGAACCTATAACATTACCGACACCGCCGGTAAGCAGCGTACCTCCTATTACGGCCGAGGATATCGCATCCATCTCAAGACCCAGAGCCTGCTGAACCGATCCTGACATCGTATTGAGCGAGAAACAGATACCGCCTATCGAACACAGGAAGGACGAAAGCACATAAGCTTTCATCTTGATGCTCTTTGTGCTCAGACCCATCATTGCTGCCGACTGCTCATTGCCGCCGATCGCGTAAAGACTGCGGCCAAATCTCGTATGACGCAGCATGAAGAAGATCACCACAAGCACTATAAGTGCTATGACTACGTTCACACGGATATAAGGCGCATTGTATACACCTTTGTTATTTGTGTAACCTCCAAACGGAAGCTTTATCTTGAAATTAGCCCATGCATAATATAAGGGCGAGCTCTCCTGGGTGATCGATACCTGATCCGTTGATATAACGGCAGTCATACCTCTCGTAAAGAACATGCCCGCCATGGACACAATGAACGGCTGTATCTCCAGATAACCTACAAAGAATCCCTGTGCGATACCAAAGACGATACCTATGGCAAGAACTATGAGTATCATGAGAGGTGCCGGAATACCTTTATTTAATCCGACCGCAAGCAGCATACAGTCCATTGCGACCAGTCCGCCGACCGAAATATCGATTCCGGCAGTTAACATTACGCAGGTCATTCCGCAGGTGATACAGATAAGACCCGCATTCGTTATCAGGATGTTAAGGAAGGTCTGTAAATGGGTAAATCCCTTGTTTCTGTACAGAATACATCCCAGACCGTACAGCACGATAAAGAGCAGTATCGTGATCACTAACAAAAGGTTATTACTGTTGATCTTGAATTTACCTTTCATTTATGCCACCCCCTTTGCTGCTTTGTTCAGATTGCGCTTACGAACATATGCCTTCACCGGAGGTGACTGAATGGCTACTATGATTATGACTATGATCGCCTTGAACACGGGCGCCTGGCTGGTTGAAACACCCAGAGCGTAAAGTGTAGTGGTAATAGCCTGTATCGTATAGGCTCCTATAACGGAACCTGCAAGGTTAAACTTACCGCCGCCAAGAGAGTTGCCGCCGAGTGCAACCGCAAGGATCGCATCCATTTCAAGGTAAAGACCGATATTGTTGGAATCTGCCGAGGTTATCCTTGATGAAGCAACTATTCCCGCTATTCCGGCAAACATTCCGCAGAGGATGTAAGCCATATGTATTATGAGCTTTGAATTAAGTCCCGCTATACGGCTCGCCTTTGAATTGATACCAACGGACTGTATATACATTCCGAGTGCGGTCTTTTTTAATACCACCGAAAGAATGGCTATGAAGATCGCTGTGATGATTATCGGTGTGGGAATAGGTCCAAGGAAGCTTCCGAAGAAACCGAAGGTGCCGTTTCTTACATACACTATAAGGTCATTGCACAGAAGCAGTCCGATGGCTCTCGCCGCTGAATATAAGATCAGGGTCGCGACCATCGGCTGTATATTAAACCTCGCAACTAAGAGCCCGTTAAAAGCTCCGCAGACGCATCCCATTAAGATACCTGCGATAACGCCGACCATCAGGGGTACTGCCAGTTCATTTGTGGAAGATACACCGTATCCTGCAAGCAGCATACAGCAGAAAGAAGCACACAGGCTCATGACTGATCCTACGGAGATATCGGTACCGGCTGATGCCGATACGACCAGTGTCATTCCGAGGGCTAAAAGAGCTGCCTCCGAACCTCTGTTAAGAATATCTATTATTCTTCCGTACAGGATCGTTCCGTTACTTGTGGTCTGCTGAAGGGTTATCTTAAAGAAAGTAAGCGGAGCCACTCCTGTTGCCGCATCATGAATGATATTGATCGCCATGACAAGTATCATTGCCACGATTGGAAGTAAAAGCGGAGACTTTTTGATCTTATCGATATAATTCTTATTTTTCATCCTTGTCTCCTCCTGCTATTGATTTCATTACACGTTCCTCGGTAAGCTCTCCGGTAAGCTCTTCAACTTTTTTGCGGTCTCTCATGATGATCATCCTGCTGCAGGTACGGATCATCTCGGCGATCTCCGAAGAGATGAACATTATGCTCTTGCCCTGGGAAGCAAGTTCAAGGATAAGCTTCTGTATCTCTGTCTTGGTACCGACATCAATACCTCTCGTAGGCTCGTCCAGAATGAGGAAATCCGGATTGGTTGCAAGCCATCTTGCAAGTATTACCTTCTGCTGGTTTCCGCCGGATAACTGCTTTACTAAAGTCTCTCTTCCGGGAGTCTTTATCGAAAGCAGGTCTATGTATTTATCCGCCAGCTCATTCTGCTTTGCATAGGGCATAAGCTTAAACATTCCGCTCCTTGACTGGAGTGCAAGGATTATATTTTCACGAACGGACAGATCTGAGATTATTCCTTCAGCTTTTCTGTCATCAGGAAGCATTCCCATTCCGAGGTTCATTGCATCGATCGGCTGATTGATCTTAACATCCTTATCCTTAACCTTAAGGGTTCCGGAATTGGCTTTGTCAGCTCCGTAGATCGCTCTTGCAAGCTCTGAACGGCCGCTTCCAAGGAGTCCTCCTACTCCGACAACCTCACCCTTATGTATATCAAGATCGAACGGTCTTATGGTACCCGTATGTCCGAGACCTCTTGCCGATATCTCGATCTCGTCAAAGGTCTTTCCGGCATCTTCAGACTTGACTGATTTAAGATCATCAAAGTCCTTACCCATCATTGCCGCTACAAGCTTTAATCTCGGAAGCTCTTCTATCGGATACTCACCTACGAGCAATCCGTTCCTGAGTACCGTGATCCTGTCACATACCTCATATACCTGTTCAAGGAAATGCGTTACGAAGATGATGCCGACGCCCTTTTCCTTAAGCATCCTCATGACCTTGAAAAGTTTTAATACTTCTTCATCATCCAGGGAAGATGTAGGTTCATCAAGGATAAGCACCTTGCATTCCATGTCAACGGCACGGGCGATAGCTACCATCTGCTGTATGGCAAGTGAATAGTTTTCAAGATTCTGAGTGACATCTACGGAAATCCCAAGCTCATCCATTATCTCCTGAGCCCGCTTTGTGTAAGCCTTTCTGTCAATGGTCTTCATCTTTGTAAGAGGTTCTCTTCCTATGAACAGATTTTCCGCTACAGAAAGGTTGGGACAGAGATTGACCTCCTGATACACCGTGGATATGCCCACATTCTGTGCGTCTTTGGTAGAATGATTCTTTACCTGGCCTTCTATGCCGTCCACATAGATCTCGCCTTCTTCAAAATCATTGATACCGGTAAGACACTTGATAAGCGTTGATTTTCCGGCTCCGTTCTCGCCCATCAGAGCATGTATCTCGCCCTTTCTCAGGGTGAAATCCACATGACTAAGTGCTTTAACTCCCGTGAATGTCATGGATATCTGCTTAGCGTAAAGCACAACATTATCTTCCACGTTCTATTCCTCCGTTAATAATCGTTTGTTTACCGTAAGCTTAACTTTGCGCTTACGATAAAATCGGGAGGGAGCAATAACTCCCTCCCGGATCTTACATTTTAAAGCAAAACTGCTCTGTCAGTTCTTCTTAGTACTGAGCCTCGATAACCTCGTCAGTAACCTCGATCATAGACATTGCATTTCCGTTAACTGAGAAGTCAACGATCTGATCTGCAAGTGCATACCAGTTATCGGGAACAAGGATTTCCTTCTCAGGTGTTCCGCCAGCTTCAAGAGTCTTGATAACTTCCTCAACTGTAGGAGCTGCAAGAGGGTTACACTCGAAGTCTGCCGTGATCTTTCCAGCCTGAACGTCCTTAAGACCTGCTGTACAAGCATCATAAGAGATAAGGATTACATCGTTGCCAGGTCCGTATGTAACACCGGCATTGTCCATAGCTGTCATAGCACCGAATGCTTCGTTATCGTTCTCACAAACAACAACGTTGAACTTGCCTTCGTATGACTTACAGAAGGACTCCATAACTTCCTGTCCGCCTGCCTCTGTGAAGTCACCGGTCTGCTGATCAAGAACTGTCCAGCCTTCTCTGCTAGCGATCTCATTGAATCCATCGGTACGTCCGATCTGAGCTGAAGAACCGATCGTTCCCTGAATGATCAGAGCGTTGATCTCGCTGATGCCCTGAGCATCTGCATAAGCCTTAAGCCATTCGCCTGCTGCAAGACCTTCTGTTAAGAAGTCTGAGCCTACCCATGAAACATACTTGTCAGAATCTTCGATAGTACGGTCGATAACGATTACAGGGATTCCTGCTTCTTCGCACTCGGTAAGTACTGTATCCCAACCTGTTGAA
>JAILPG010000106.1 GCA_024699595.1 Lachnospiraceae bacterium
CACGCCTACAGACAGTCAGGCAACACCGCAAGAGCCAACGAACTCTACACGGAGCTCATGAACACCTTCCCCGGCACGCAGGAAGCCGCCGACGCGAAGGACTACCTGACAGAGTAGTACGGCCCCCTCGGCTGATCGTCGCGCTGGGCCTGTAATTTTGCAAACAAAAAGGTCCCACACGGGGATCAGGTGATCCGCTTTTCTACAGCGGAGCACTGATCAGCCGGGTGGGGCCATTCATTATATACAATAGGAGCTTCTACGACAGCAGCTTCAGGCGATCCTCCACCTGCTGCATCATCTGCTCGTACTTCTTAAGCTTCTCTTTTTCCTCCTCGATCTTCTCCTTCGGAGCCTTGCTTAAGAACTTCTCATTCGACAGCATCGCATTCGAGCGCTTCAGCTCACCCTCAAGTCTCTTCTGCTCTTTTGTAAGCCTCTCTATCTCCTGCCTTATGTCCACAAGCTCGGCGAAAGGAATATAGATATCGGCATTGGGTATAACTACGGATACCGCATCATCGGCAATGCCGCTCTTGTCACTCTGTATGGTCACTTCCTGTGCTCCCGAAAGAGACGAGAAGAACAGTCTGCAGTCCTCAAAGGTCTTTTTGATCTCATCGCTTACCGTTACGACAAATACATGAGCCTTCTTACCGGGTGAAACGTTCATTTCGGTCCTTACGTTTCTGATGCCCCTTACGGCTTCCTTGATGGTCTCAACTGCTTTTTCCTCGGTCTCAAAATGCCTAGCTTCATCATATACGGGCCATTTGGAGATCATGATCGACTCTTCCTCATCCTGCAGCGTGCAGAATATCTCCTCGGTGATGAAGGGCATGTAGGGATGTAAGAGCTTGAGCGCATCGATGAGCACCGTCCTTAAGGTATAGAGTGCCGCATTCTGTGATGCCTTGTCATCCGTATTGTAGAGCCTCGGCTTTACCATCTCGATATACCAGTCGCAGAACTCATCCCAGATAAAGTCATAGGTCTTCTGCACTGCTATTCCCAGCTCGAATCTGTCCAGGTTATCGGTCACTTCTTTTACAACATTGTTAAGCCTTGAGATTATCCACTTATCTTCTGTACAGAGCGCTGAAGCATCGGGCTTTGTGATCTCCTTGCCGTCCATGTTCATCATTATGAATCTCGATGCGTTCCAGACCTTATTTGCAAAGTTTCTGTTTGCCTCGACTTTTTCATAATAGAAACGCATATCGTTTCCGGGCGAATTACCGGTTATTAGCGTCAGTCTCAGTGCATCTGCGCCGTATTTTTCGATTATCTCCAGAGGATCGATACCGTTTCCGAGGGACTTGGACATCTTTCTGCCCTGCGAATCCCTGATAAGGCCGTGGAAGAGCACGGTCTTAAACGGCTTCTCTCCCATATGCTCATAGCCCGAGAATATCATCCTTATTACCCAGAAAAAGATGATGTCATAACCGGTAACAAGTACGTCAGTCGGGTAGAAATAATCAAGCTCTTCGGTTTTGTCGGGATATCCCAGAGTGGAAAAGGGCCACAGTGCCGATGAGAACCAGGTATCAAGCGTATCGGGATCCTGTGTAAGCTTGGTGGAGCCGCATTTTTTACAGCATGAAGGTGCACTCCTTGCTACGTTTATCTCTCCGCAGTCCTCGCAGTAGTAGGCGGGTATCCTGTGTCCCCACCATAACTGCCTTGAGATACACCAGTCCCTGATGTTTCCGGTCCAGTTATAGAAGGTCTTTTCCATGCGGGTGGGTATCAGCTTTATCTCGCCGTTCTTTACCGAATCCTCACAGGGCTTTATCAGCTCGTCCATCTTTACGAACCACTGCTGTTTTACCATGGGCTCGATCGTGGTCTTGCAGCGGTCATGCGTTCCGACATTGTGACTGTGATCTTCGATCTTTACAAGGAGTCCCATATCCGAAAGCTCCTTTACGATCGCTTCCCTGGCCTCGTATCTGTCCATTCCGCAGTATTTGCCGCCGTTTTCGTTGATCGTCGCGTCGTCGTTTAAAATATTTACGATCGGCAGGTCATGTCTCTTTCCTACCTCGAAGTCGTTAGGGTCATGTCCCGGAGTGATCTTTACGACACCGGTTCCGAATTCCATGTCAACATAAGGATCACCTACTATCGGAAGCTCTCTGCCGATGATGGGAAGCATCAGCTTCTTTCCTATCAGATCCTTGTATCTGTCATCCTCGGGATTTACCGCAACTGCGGTATCTCCGAGCATAGTCTCGGGTCTTGTGGTCGCAAACTCGATAAACCTCTCCGTGCTCACCGATCCGTCATCCTCGATGAACGGATACTTTATGTGCCAGAAATGTCCTGCCTGCTCCTCATATTCAACCTCGGCATCCGATATGGAAGTATTGCAGACCGGACACCAGTTGATGATCCTGCTGCCCTTATATATGAGACCTTTATCGTACAGATTGCAGAACACTTCATTGACTGCCCTGTTGCAGCCCTCATCCATCGTGAAGCGCTCTCTGTCCCAGTCGCATGAGGAGCCGAGCTTCTTAAGCTGCTCCACTATCCTGCCGCCGTACTCTTCTCTCCATTTCCATGCTCTCTCAAGAAACTTTTCCCTGCCGAGATCTTCCTTGGTAACGCCTTCCTGCTTCAGGGTCTCTATTATGCGGACCTCTGTTGCTATGCTCGCATGATCGGTACCCGGCTGCCACAGTGCGTTATAGCCCTGCATCCTCTTATATCTTATCAGGATATCCTGCATGGTATTGTCAAGTGCGTGCCCCATGTGCAGCTGCCCCGTGATGTTCGGAGGCGGGATCACGATCGTAAACGGAGTCTTTTCCCTGTCTACTTCCGCGTGAAAATATTTTTTATCGATCCACTTTTTATATATCCTGTCCTCAAGTCCGTGCGGATCGTATGTTTTTGCAAGTTCCTTCTGCATCTTTATTCCTCCCTGCAGTCTTATCTATATAATTATCTGTATGTTTTCCGGTTATTATTGATCTTCTTTACGGTCCGGAGCATTCGTATCTGCTGACCCGTTTATCTCCTCTTTTACGGGCTCAGCCGCTGTAGCTTCCGAACCGCCCGTGACGACAACATCCGCCTTTTTATCTTCCACAGCATTTTCCGCTTCCGGAGCCGCAGTCTCTGAAGGTGCTGCCTGTGCCACATTCTGTGCCGCAGCCTCAGCTGCCTTAGCTTCCGGCGCTGCTGCCGTCCTGTAGACAACCCGGTTCCTGCCGCTTTCCTTAGCCTCATACAGCAGCTCGTCCGCAGCGTTTACATCCTCATCCATGTTCCTGTTCTTATCGCATGCCGCGACACCGAAGGACATCGTGACTGAATGTATCCTGCCGTCATAGCTGACCTGCAGATCCCTTATCCTGTCAAGCACTCTTTCCGTGGTAAGTCCTGCGACTTCAAGCTCCATATTTTCATAGATGAGCAGGAATTCCTCTCCGCCCCATCTTGCCGCATATCCAAAAGGTGCCATGGATTCCCTTAAGACCCTTGCGACCTCCTTTAATACCACATCACCGCATTCATGTCCGAAGCTGTCATTGAACTTCTTGAAGAAGTCGATATCGCCGATGGATACCGAATACTTGATGCCTTCATTTTTAAAGGCCGTAAGCTTGTTCACCGCATATCTTCTGTTATATATGCCCGTAAGTGCATCTCTTTCGATAAGCCGTCTCAACGATCCCCTGAGCTTTGTGATGAGCCTTCCCATCTCTCCGAGCTCATCGCTTCTGTTTGCAACCTGTGCATCCAGCTCGGTCGAGAGATCTCCGTCTGCTATCTCTCCCGTGAATCTCATTATCCTCTTGATAACGGATATGATCCCCGAGGTAAACCGCATGATGATGGCCGCTGTGACTATCATTGCCGCAAGCATTATCAGCACATTCTTGATAACGGCCGCATTCGCCATCTTCTCTATCGCAGATGCGGGCTTTGCAATGCCTATCATACCGAGCACCGTATCCCCGTCCTCTGAGGTTAGCGGGATATAATAAGCGTAATATTTTTCCTTGCCTATCAGGATGTTGTCATAGAACATTTCCTTCCTGTTCGTGACGACATCATTTACGATCGCAGGACTCACTCCGGTCTTTACAAACCTGTTTCCGTCCGCATCCTTTATCGTGGTCATAAGCCTCGTATCCAGGAAAAACAGTGAGATATCAAGCCCCGTTTCTTCATGGATCGCATCGATCAGCTGATAGCTCTCTGTCAGATCGTCATTTCCCTTGTAAAAATCTATATCATCTCCGTAGAGGATAACGTTGTAATCGCCCTCATAGAGATTTTTGTATGCTTCCTTAACGGAATAGGCCTCATTTCGCAGATTGTTCCTGGCCTCCGTCGTCACATCC
>JAILPG010000111.1 GCA_024699595.1 Lachnospiraceae bacterium
GCCTCAATCTTTACCCTGTTCTCCGGCAGAACATTTCCGCCGTTAAGATACTTGGAGATGGTCGCAAGGGACAGTCCTGTTTTCTCTTTGATATCAACAATCGTTGCCGACATATGATGTGATTCCTTTCATTGTCATGAAACGCTTCGTTTATTGTACCAAGAATGCAGCAGATATACAACACCGGCCCCTGTCAGGCATTCTGCTTTCCTATATGTTCCTCTGTAAAACCGGTCTTTGATAATCCGCCGTTCCCCGAGACAGACAGCGAACGGTCACTCTCTGAATACACAAGTTCGGTAAAGCTGCACTTTCCGTCCTCAAATCCGTATCCGTCCCCCTCGTCATGATAAAGCATGAACCTTCCGTCGCACCCCTCATAGACTCTTATCCTGTCCGCTCTTCCTTCTTTTTCATCCGCAAAGCTTATATCATCCGAAAGAGGCAGCACCGATCCTTCCCTGACAAAAACAGGTATCCTGTCTATCGGGGCGTCCGCGTCTGTCCATCTTCCTCCCTCATAAAATGTACCTGTATGAAGATCGTACCATCCGTTCCCTTTGGGAAGATAGACTTTTCTGGACTTAGGCACATCTTCGATCTTCACGGAGCCCGGAAGGTAATACATGGGGACATAAACCGGGGCAATAAGAAGCGCCGGACCGAGCATATATTCGTCCTCTGTCTTATATACCTGCTCATCATCCGGATATTCCGTAATGAGGCTCCTCATGATCATCTCGCCCTTAAAATGTGCTGCTGCTCCGAGTGAATACAGGTAAGGGATCAGCTTATACCTGAGCCTGATATGGGAAACTATCGCATCATAAAACGGATCCCCGGGGTTTCCGAAATTCCATGGCTCCCTTGGCGTATCGGTTCCGTGTGACCGGAATATCGGCAGAAAAGTCCCGAATTCGAGCCATCTGACATAAAGCTCGCGGTAGCCCATATCAAGGACTCCGTCATTGTAATCTCCCTTCCAGAACCAAAGCGGTTCCTTCCCGGTATCATTGCATCCCCTGTTCTCATATTTGTCGTTCACGACAAAAAATCCGCCTATGTCAAGCGTCCAGTATGGGATACCCGTAAGGCTCATCCTGATGCCCTCGGTGATCTGCCGCCTGAGAGTATCATATGTTGCCGTGATATCACCGGACCAGAGTATCGCACCAAATCCCTGTATTCCCGTGTATCCGGATCTTGTGAGGTTAACCACCCTTTTTTGCGGATATGTCTTCCGCCAGTTTTCATATATTCCTTTTGCGTGATACAGTCCGTACGAATTGATACGCTCCCAGTCCATGGATCTTTTTGATGCATCAGTCACGGCAAGATACCTGTCCCTCTCAGGCTTCTTGGTGCTGCCGGTCCGGTCGGCGTCGGAGAAGGGCTCGGCATTGTCGCACCATAGGGCATCCGTCCCGCTTTCCATTATATCTTCGCACGTCTGTCTCCAGTATATGCTTCTTGCTTCCTCGCTGAATGCGTTATACAGGTTTGAATTCGCAAGCAGCTCATCCGCCTCGGCAAAATCCCTGTAATTCTCCGAGTCCTGGCTCATATTGGGCCATATGCTCACCATGAAGCGGATGTTACCTTCGTGAAGGCGGCGTACCGTGGCCGCCAGATCCGGGTACCGGTCCCTGTCGAATTTCTTTTCACCCCACAGGCCTTCCCTCCAGCTGTACCAGTCCTGTACGATACAGTCTATGGGTATGTTCTCATCCCGGAATCTTTTCGCCGTATCCTCAAGCTCCTTCCCGGTCCGGTAGCGTTCCCTGCTCTGGATATAGCCGAACGCCCATCTCGGAAGCATGGAAGGCTTCCCCGAGATTTCGTGATAACATCTGATAAGCCCTTTTATGTCATCACTCAGAAATACATAATAAGAAAGGCTGCGCCCGCAGTCTATCGTAAATGTGACCGTATCTTCCGCTTCCGAAAATATCATGCTGCTTTCGGAATCAATGAGTATCCCGTAATGGCCCGTTGTCACGAGGAACGGAATTGCGATCCTCATATTTGACTCATACAGATACTCGGTCCGGCCTCGAAAGTCCATGATCCCATCCTCGTACTGTCCGAGCCCTGTCAGCATCTCTTCTTTTCCTATACGAAAAGAGACCTTTATCCTGTACGCACTGCCTGAAGCCACGGGCCTTATCGATTCCGAGTAGGATACTTCCCCGTTTGCGGTCATCTTCTTTTTTAGGCCGTCACTTCCCTTTTCGTATCTGTATACGGTTATAGGGGAAAAACACACCTCGGTCTGGCTTGCCACACAGTTCCCGTTCCACTCAAAATCAATGGGAGCAAGATCATAAAGCCCGGCAGCGGATACAGATGCTACGGGATATGAAACATGAATTATCTCATCCGTGATCTTTTCGACGGTCCTGTCCATTATCTATCCTTTCACTGCCCCGGCCGTCATTCCTGATACGATGTATTTCTGCCCTAACAGATATACAAGCAGAACAGGAAGGCTCGTAAGAAGTATGTCGGCGCATACCAGATTCCAGTCCTTGTAATACATTCCGAAAAAGTTGTATACGGATAAAGTCATCGGCCACTGTTCGCTTCTGTTAAGAAAATACAGAGGTGATACAAATTCGTTCCATGTATTCAGAAAAGTAAGGACTGAAGCAGTTGCAACCGCCGGCTTCAGCATCGGAAAAACGATGAGGAAGAAGAGGCTTACCGGTCCGCATCCGTCTATGACGGCCGCCTCATCAAGTTCAACAGGAACTTTCGCAACAAAACCATGTATAAGAAAAGTCATAAAAGGCAGCTGCATGGAAGTATAAAGAAGGATTATGCCTGCTGCCGAATTGTTCAGATGCAGGAACTGAAGGACTTTCGTAAGTGCCACATAATTTATGGGAAGCGTGATACCGAGAACAAGGAACATATATAGGAAATTGTTGATCTTTGTCTGATTCCTTGACAGGACATATGCTGCAAGCGCCGCAAATAGAACGCACAGTATCACTGATCCGGCTGAGTATAAGAGGCTGTTGCAGAAGGAAGTTACGAGTTTTCCTTTTTCAATTACGGTTACAAAATTGGCCCACTGCATGGGAAGCGATGGCAGCTTCAGGTTCATCTCTGCCGCTGATTTTTTGTCTTTAAGTGCATTGAATGCTATGAGGAGGAGCGGTATCAGACAGACTGCCGAAAATACCCATGCGATGAGATTGCGCAGGATCGCCTGAACGGTCTTTTTCGTTTTCATCACTCAACCACCTCATTTCTTGTCATGATCCTGATCATGTATATTCCGACGAATACCATTATGATGAACATTACGGACGAAAGTGCCGTACCTACAGCATACTGTCCCGTGCCGAACTTCTTGAACACGGCCGTATACAGCACTTCCGTTGTTGCCTTTCCGGGACCTCCGTTTGTAAGGGCATATACCATATCAAACACTTTCAGCCCGTATATAACATTTAATACCGTTGTAGTGGCAAGCGTAGGCAGTATGAGCGGGAATGTGATATATCTGAACTTGGCCCACCCTCCGGCACCATCGATGGCCGCCGCTTCATAATAATCAGAAGAGATGGACAGTATGCCCGCTATCAGAATAGTCATGATATATCCGACGCCTCTCCATATATCTACGGCCATAACAGATCCGAAAGCCAGCTCCGAAGACACCAGCCATTTCTTTGCCAGCATATCCAGGCCGATAGCTCTGAAAGATGAATTCAGCAGGCCGGATTTTGGATCCAGTATGGATTTAAAGATCATTCCTATGATCAATGTTGACAGTACCGACGGCATAAATACAATGCCACGGTGCATGTTGAGAAACCTGATCGATTTTGTCAGAAGAAGCGCCAGGACAAGTCCGATAACGTTTTTCAGAACAGTGGTTATGAGAGTAAACTCCAACGTATTGCATATTATCTTCATATAATTTTCATCAGCCGAAAACACTGTTTTGAAGTTTGCAAACCCCACCCCATGGAGTTCATCAGAGTATGCCGACCAGTCCGTAAATGAATAGCCGACTCCTATGAGTCCGGGCAGGAAAAAGAATATGAAATATATCACCAGTGCTCCGAATGCAAAATATATCGGATAAGTTTTTTTCTTGTTCATTTCGGTTATCCTTCTGATTAACAAGGGCTGCCTGAAATCTGTTCGGCAGCCCCTTTATCACTTAACTGTTATCGGGTTTTTAGTTCCATGCCGGATCAGAAGCGGCTGCTGCCTGTTCTGCCCTGAGTTTGTCGATGTCCTGAAGCACTTCTTCGGGAGTCATCTCTCCGAGGAACATTGCCGACATATCCGCACCTATATCCATCCATGCCGGATTGTAGTACTTAACAGATGCCTGGAATACTGCAACCTTTGTAGGATATCTGTCATAGAAATCCTGAACGACTGCCGAGTATGCCGAAGGAGCATTCTTGTAAGGAAGCTGATTGAACTTACCGACGTTCTCGGTCATATATGCGAGGCTTTCATCAGATGCCATGAACTCAAGATATTTCTTTGCGGCGTCGATATTCTT
>JAILPG010000112.1 GCA_024699595.1 Lachnospiraceae bacterium
AAAGATATGGCGCCTGGCGGAGGTTATCCTGCATCACAAGAGATAGACAGCATATCAAGAACCATACGTACGGCATGAGCGCTTAAAAGAACCATACGTACGGCATGAGCGATCAACAAAGATCATCCACCCGTCATGCGCGATAATAACTGACTTTGTATGATAAGCGTGTTATAATATCTGACGGATTAAAAAGCGGTTGGTTTTAGGCAAAGAAACAACGCAGCGATAAGCAACCCCAAAACAGCCGCAAACAGTAACGAGACAAAAGTACCCAAAAAGCAACGGAGGAGTATATGTTAAACATTTCCAAAGAAACAGAAGGAACGAGCCTTAAGTTGTCACTTGAAGGCAGACTTGATACACAGACTGCGCCTGAACTGGACTCGGTTGTCACATCTTCGCTTGAAGGTATCACTGAACTGATCTTTGACATCAAGGATCTTCAGTACATATCCAGTGCGGGACTTAGAGTTCTTCTTGCAACTCAGAAATCCATGAACAATTCGGCAGGCAGGTTGATCATCAGAAATGTATCCGAAGAAGTCAAAGAGATATTTGACGTCACCGGATTTTCATCAATACTTACCATAGAATAAGGGGGAGCCATGCAGACAGATAAGGTAAAGGTAGACGGCTGGGGAATCGGAAGAGAGGAAGCTTTGGCCGTTACCGAAAGATTCGCGGAATATGAAGGATTGGATCCCAAGAGTGCGCTTCGTATGCGCCTGCTCGCAGAGGAAACTCTCGGAATGGTTACAGCCATAGCAGAAGACTTCAGCGCACTGTTCTGGCTTGAGAGTCTCGGAGATACTGCTCAGATACATCTTCTTGCAGAGACCGATATGGATTACCGCAAGAAACGTTCTCTGATAGACGCTTCCAAGAGAAAGAGAAATGAAGCTGCCGTAGGCATTATGGGCAAGATCAGAGAGATGGTCGAGACAGGTTTATATACCATGGATGAGGTCTGTGATGTACAGGGAGATTTTGACGGCGGAGTAGCCATGGGATCTATCGGAATGACAGATGTTTCGTCCATGCAGGCCAATGATTATCAGTGGTCACTTTCCAAGTACCGCGACAGCATCGAAAATACCCAGAATGAAAACCCCGAAGCATGGGATGAACTTGAAAAATCCATCGTTGCAAACATCGCGGACGACGTAAAAGTTTCTGTCAGAGGCAGCAGCGTGGAAGTTGTGATAGACAAGAAGATCCGATAGATAAGGATACAGACCGGGATGTATTTCGGACCTCACAAGCATATTTTGTCAAAAGCTCTCCTGACAGTCACGGCGGTCAAGATCGCAGGTTATGTAATATCAGGTGCCGTGAGATCTTTCATACGCAGGGGAGGCCTTAAACCTGATATGGCGGATACTTATGTATGGCGGGTGCAGTCGGCAGTCGCCATAATTGTTTTAATCATATCCGCATTTATCTTTATCCGTGTATTACACAAGATAAAACGCTTTATAGCCGTGGTTCCGGAAGACGAGAGGATCGAGATGGCCAGGCTTCAGGAGGAGACTTTCGGAGTTCGGAATGCGGCGCTCAATGCCGATACGCTCAGGAAACTTACGGAACTCTGGTTTGCGATACTGGTCGGAGTGCAGTTCATGTATGAGATCTTTTCGGAGGTTTACAGGCATTTTGCACTCGGACTGTATACTGTGACGGTCAGCCGAAACGAGATCACCGGCGAGGCGTACACGTCGCTTTATAATCTTTCTCACGGATTTAAATATCAGGGGCTGCTCGTCGCTTTGATACTGGGCGTGATCATGACTGCGATATTTTTGGATGATGCGACGCTTAAGCTTACTGCGATACTTGCGGCTTCCGTGTATCTGCTTTCGTCTATAGTGCCTGAGATGACTACGCTTAATATCCTTGGCAGGGATATCGGGATCGTATGGAGTTCGGTCATATTCCATATACTCGATACGCTGGGGATGGCGGTATTTGCGATATATTTAAGGATCCGTTACAGAGGAATATGATTTTTGGAGGAAAGATCAGATTATGAAAAAGCAAAAAAGAATCACAATGCTTGCTTTGTCGCTTCTTTTGGGATCGATGACGGTCCTGTCGGCATGTTCGTCTTCATCCCACAATACGGCTGATGCGCCTGCTCCAAGCGGGATATCTCCTAATGTCGCCGACTCGGTACAGTCTAAAAAAGTCGCTCTCATAACCAGCTCCGGCGGCCTGGAGGATGAGTCTTTTAACCAGAGTGCATGGGAAGGATTGCAAAGGACTTCGGGAACTTACGGATGTTCGGAGATCTATATTGAGACCAGATCCGGCACTGTCTTTTCGGATAATCTTGACAAGGCGATCTCTGAAGGAGCCGATCTTTGCTGGGGCATAGGATACAGCTGCGCGGAAGATATGCTTAAGGCCGCAAACGACCATCCCGATATTTCCTTTGGCGTTATAGACAATTATTTTGACAATACACCTGCCAACATGACAGGGATCATGTTCAGGGCTCAGGAATCATCTTTTCTCGTAGGATACATAGCAGGATGCGTGACCGAGAGCGAAAAAGTCGGATTTGTCGGCGGTGTTCCCGGAGAGATCATGGACCAGTTCCAGTACGGATATCAGGCGGGCGTAGCCTATGCAGCCAAAGAATCCGGCAAAGAAGTGCTCGTCGATGCCGTATATGCTGATACATATT
>JAILPG010000127.1 GCA_024699595.1 Lachnospiraceae bacterium
GGATGTGAACATCACAAGGCTGTACGAGTATTATATGTATTCGATCCCGTATGATCATGATGGACTGATACTCAAGCCGGTTATCCTGTATTTCGGGTTCAGAAACGACCTTGGATATGAGAAGATGGCTCTTCTGTACGCCAACCTGATCGAGCATAAATCCCAGAATCCGGCCCTCTATGAGAGCAACAGGGAAAAGATGATCGCCTTTGCAATGAGTCAGATAGAAGAGGAGCGCATGAACAGGGAGCTTGCGGTGATCTATGAGGACGCCTTGTTTGTCCAGCTGATAAAGCCCGATATGGCAAGGCATTTTGTGAGGATATTGCTTTCCTACGAGGTGCATACGGAGAATGAGGATTTTGCAAATGTCGTGATAATAGAGGATGCTTTAGAGGGGGAGAGAGTATATCCCGTTGTAAGGGGATATGCATATCCGGTGATCTATTCAAGCGATTTTACGGCCTTTTTTGAGGATAAGAAGGGAAACAGATATCCGGCTGAAAACAGGGATTTCCACAGGGTGATGGAGGATGCTCTCTTTTTAAGAGCAGTACAGGATGATATCACGAACGATCCGGGCTTTGCACTTTATGTGTGTAATTTAAGACACAGATATGTCGTCATAGATCATGAAAACGTCGATTATTTCAGGGAACTTGTGGATTCCGATGCCGTAAGGGAGAGCTACAAGGAAGACGTAAGGATGGGGCTTATCAAGTACTATTCAGATAACAACATGCTCTCTGCCCTTGATGAATATCTGTTAAGCATTAGCCCCGCGAAGCTCAGTGCAAAGGACAGAGCGGAGCTCATAGAGCAGATGGTAAAGCGCGGGATGTACGACCGGGCATATGAGCTTATCACGATCTACGGAGCAGAAGAGATAGTCTCAAAGGTTTGCGTAAAGATCTGTTCGCACATGATAGCGAGAAACGATGAAGTCGCAGATCCGATGCTCATAAAGTTTGCTTATTATGCATTTGTAAACGGCAAATACGATATCCTTACCCTTAAATATCTGACCGATCATTTTGAGGGGCTTACCAAGGAGTTAAGAAATCTCTGGAAGGCAGCCGCACAGATGGAGGTGGAATGCCAGAGCCTTAAGGAAAAGCTGCTTGTTCAGATGATATATACCGGGACCACCATAGGTGAAAAGACCGAGCTTTTCGAAGAATACGTAAAGGGCGGTTCGAGAACGGATGTGGAGCTTGCCTACCTCTCAAGTCAGGCTTACGATTACTTCGCCAAGGAGAGACTTACCGACGACAGGGTATTTTACCATCTTACCAGGAACTACCGGACGGGAGAAGAGCTCAATGATGCGGCAAAGCTTGCTCTGCTTAAGTATTATGCGCTTGACAACAATGAGCACACCGAGCGCATCAAGGACATGCTCAGGGATTTCCTGCTTGAATACCTGCATAAGAACTGTCATTACAGGTTCTTTTCCGTATACAAGGATCTGGTTCCCGAGCTTACGACCTACGAGGACAAAACGATCATCGAATACAGGACCAATCCTTCACACAGGGTATTTCTGCATTATATAATAGAGCAGGCCGAACAGGAAAAAGAGCATTACGTAACGGAAGAGATGACTCCGCTATTCGGCGGTGTGTTCTCGAGGGAATTCATCCTGTTTTTCGGTGAAAATCTGCAGTATTACATCATGGATGAGTATGACGGACAGCAGAAGCTTACCTACAGCGATGCCATCAGTATTTCGGAGACCAATTTCTCGGAGGATTCATCAAGATATAATCTGCTAAACGATATGGTGGTGGCTACCAACCTTCAGGATGACGAGACCGTACTCAAACTGATGGAGGAGTACGCGGAGGCGGACTATTTTGCACAGAACGCATTTACAATCGTCTAATAGCCATGCGTGGGTATCAAGTACAGTGATGATAACCCCGTCCGAACATGAGATCATGGGATATGAATGAAAAGAAATATGTGGTCGGCTATGATCTGAATGATACAGTCACTCAGATAAGCTATTCGGAACTGAATAAAGAGGCGCCGGTGTCCGTTGCCAAAGAGGGCAGCGAGCGAAAGCTCGGTATCCCTACCGTGGTCTGCAAGCGAAAAGGAGTCAATCAGTGGTATTACGGAAATGATGCACTCGAGGTCTCAGCCAAGGGATCGGGAATGATAGCGACAAGGCTTCTTGGCATTGCCAGAGCCGGCGGAAAATATGAGGTGGAAGGACAGGCCTACGACGCTTCGGATCTTTTGGTGCTGTTTGTAAGAAGGACTCTGTCGCAGCTGTCGATCACTGCATCTTCAGATCAGATTGTATCCATGGTGATAACCGTCGACCGTCTGGATGATAAGACTCTGGAGCTTCTGGAGAAAACAGCCTCAGCCCTTCCGATAGAGAGAGACCGCATACGTTTTACCACATATGCGGACTGTACCTATCAGTACATGATACACCAGCCCGAGGAATTATGGGAAAAGGATGTCTTCATCTTTGACTACAGCGGGAAGTGCCTGCACGGTCAGGATTTCAGGATAAACAAACATACGACGCCGAAAGTCGGACTGATGGAAGAGTTTGAGTTTGAGGACGTACTGATGCCCGAGATTATGCTCGGGTCATCCCCGAAGCCTGACGAAATAGAGGATTTTGACGAGGATGTCCTTGTAAAGATCCATAAGTTCTTTGTGGGAAAAAGCATCAGCACTGTATATCTTCTCGGTGAAGGCTTTGATCCGGGATATCTTAACAAGACAGTGAAATACATGTGCATGGGCAGAAGGGTATTTCAGGGAAAGAATCTCTACGCAAAGGGAGCCTGCTATTTTGCAAGGGACAAGGCCATTGGATCTGCATATCTTGATGATTTTGTCTTTCTGGGAAAGGGGAAGCTTAAGTTCAACCTTGGTATCAGGATGGAAATAAACGGAAGAGAAGAATATATTGCCGTTGCCGACGGCGGCGAGAACTGGTTTGAGGCCGGAAAGACCCTGGAGCTTCTGCTGAGGGAAGGCAACGAGCTTATGATGCTCATTACCCCACTTGACGGAAAAGACCCAAAGAACTTAAGAATGGTTCTTGACGGCCTGCCTGAAAGACCGATGAAGGCTTCGAGGATCAGATTAAAGATAGTATTTTCGTCGGAGACCGCACTTATCGCCACGGCGTGGGATATGGGATTCGGAGACATCTTCCCATCAAGCGGCCTTAAGTGGGAGGAAACACTGGATATGGCATGATGCCGTAAGGGCTCTGTGCTAAGGCATCATTTCGAAAGAGTAATAAATTCGTTCACCATAACGATAAATCACAACGGGTATTTTTATGTCAGACATGATCTTGTGCCATCATGCACTTGCAAAAAATCCATATTTTTTCGTGCCCTTCGGAGTCAACATCTATTCGATCGAGGAGCTTTGCTATCTGCTTGCCAATGATGCCTATCTTATCGATGAGGATGTTAAGGATGAAAAGCTCTGTGATTTTCTGATCAAAGAAGCCGGAATGCCGGAGCTTGGACACAGACTTAAGCATATGCTGCATGACGGCAGCAGTGCCGGAGAATTTGTTACCGAGATACTGGAATCCTACCCATATCTGACTGATGCGGAGCTTCGGAATGTAAGACAGATCCTTGTGGACAACGCCGGAATGGATAAGGGCAGAAAGCATAAGATCAGGGGCGATAACATGTTAAGGGCAGGAAGGTACATGCATGCTCTTGAGGAATACAGGTATATACTCGAAAGCCTTGACAAAAATGCCGCGGACCCCGCAGATGACTTAAAGAGGACCGGCGATGATGAGCTGTACGCAAAGATTCTTCACAATATGGGAACCGCCTATGCGAGGCTGTTTTTCCTTGACAGGGCTTCGGAATGCTATTTTGAGGCTTATGAGATATCGCATGACAGGTCCTCGCTTGTAGGATATCTTACGGCCATGCGTGTACTGTTAAAAAAGGATCAGTATGACAGACTGGTGTTAAGACACGGCTTTGACGATGATGTTGTGGATGAAGTGGAAAAAAACGTGTCAAGATACAGCGAACCGGATGAAAGCTCTGAGAGAGCGGAGCGCTTAAGAGAAATAAGGGAAAAGAAGGATCAGGGGAAGGTCACTGAATACTACAGGCTTATAGACCGGACTCTGGATGAATGGAAACAGGAATACAAAAGAAGCATGATGATAAGCAAATAGGTATTGCCGTATGAAGCTGTTTGACTGGATCAAAAGGACCCTTGGCTTTGACGATGAGGGCTCTGATAATGATGATTTCTTTTTAAACGACATAAAGACGGGAGATTCCTCGGAAGCAATGACCGAGGTCTTAAGCTCTGTCTCTCTTAAAAGAGAGAACCTAAATGTCCTTGACTATAAGGACCGTGAGAGGTTTGTCAGAGACCATTGTGAACAGATGGTTGCCTGCTCAAAGGACATCGAAGAGCAGAAGCTTGAGTTTAAGGTCGTAATGGAGCACCTTAACGATATCGAGGAGATAACATCGCTTCCGGGACAGGATCTTGACAGGCTTGCTGCAAAGGCGGACAAGATAATCGATATAGAGGAAGCGGAAAAGAAATACAAGAGACCGGCAAGCAAGATCTCCGAGGCACAGTACCGTGAGATGAGCAGATATGAGACTGACGGGATAATGCCGGAGGCGCTTGACAGACTTACGGAGAGCGAATCGGTCCAGATGAAGATAAAGAGGGACTTAAACCTTTTGGAGGGAGAAAAAGGGGCGCTTGCTTATCAGAGAAAGGAAGAAAACAAAAGAGCCCTTAATTCAAAGACCGTCTGCATGCTTTTGGTGATAGTCAGCATACTTATATTTGCCCTGCTTCTGTTTTTGCAGAACTCCTTAAAGATGGATATAAGGATCGGCGTATTCATGCTGCTTGGCGTGCTTGCGATAGGGCTTACGGCTGTTTTTGTCATCTATACTGATGCAAGAAGCGAGCAGTCGAGGGCCGAGAGAAAGCTTAACAGAGCGATCGTACTGCAGAACAAGGCCAAGGTCAGATATGTCAACGCAACGAATCTAATAGATTATTACTATTCCAAATACAAGGTCAACAGTTCTTATGAGCTTCGGTATATGTGGGAAAAATATCTCGAGGAGAAAAAGGCAAGGAACCATTCCGAAGAGGTGGCAAAACAGATGGAAGAGGCCCGTGTAGACCTTTTAAATGATCTGAGAAGGCACGGGATCAGGGAACCGTCGGTATTTGTGTATCAGCCGGGTCTTCTGACCGATGAGGATGAGATGACAGAGATGAGGCATTCACTCATAATCCAGAGACAGCGCCTTAAAAAGGGGATGGATTTTAATTCCTACAATCTGGACAATTCGAAAAAGGAGATCGAGAGGCTCGTTAAAGATTATCCACAGTATGCAAGGGAGATACTTGCGATCGTAAGTCAGTACGAGGAGAACGGAGCAGGTTGATTTATGAAAGGAATAATGATAGGATTTCACAGTGGTGTCCGGATGGGACAATGAGCAATGGCTTAAAAGGAGGAAGTATGACTGAATACAGGCCCGTAAAGGAAGGAAAAGTCAGGGAGATCTATGATACCGGAGACAGCCTCATACTGGTTGCGACCGACAGGATCAGCTGCTTTGATGTGATACTCAATAACGAGGTTAAGGATAAAGGAAAGATCTTAAACAGGATGTCGCAGTTCTGGTTTGAACTGACCGATGATATCATTGAAAACCATATGATAAGCACGGATGTAAATGACATGCCGCCTTTTTTCAGAAATGAGCGTTTTAAGGACCGCAGCATGCTTGTAAAAAAGCTTGACATGCTTCCTGTTGAGTGCATAGTAAGGGGCTACATCACGGGTTCGGGATGGGCCGGTTATCAAAAGGACGGCATGGTCTGCGGGATAAAGCTTCCTGAGGGCCTAAGGGAATCGGACAGGCTTCCTGAGCCTATCTATACTCCTTCGACCAAGGCAGAGCTCGGAGATCATGACGAGAATATCTCGTTTGAACAGAGTGTTTCGTATCTTGAGGAAAGATTTCCGAAAAAAGGACGTGAGTATGCCGAAAAGC
Organism: Lachnospiraceae bacterium; assembly: GCA_024699595.1. The sequence continues at coordinate 6,060 of JAILPG010000127.1, forward strand.
TTAAGGACTATACCCTGAGGCTTTATAAGAAATGTGCGGATTATGCACTTGAAAGAGGGATAATTATCGCCGATACGAAATTTGAGTTCGGCCTTTCAGAGGACGGCAAAATAGTGCTCGGAGACGAGATGCTCACGCCGGATTCCTCAAGGTTCTGGCCAAAAGAAAGCTATGAGCCCGGGACTTCACAGCCTTCCTTTGACAAGCAGTTTGCAAGGGACTGGCTGAAAGCAAATCCTCATGATGACTGGACACTTCCCGATGAGATCGTACAAAAGACTTCTGAAAAATACAGGCAGGCGTATAAGCTGTTAACGGGAGGAAAAGAGATCTGATGAATACGGACAGATATATAAGCCCTTTGTCGGAGAGATATGCAAGCCCCGAGATGCAGTATATTTTTTCACAGGATATGAAATTTAAAACCTGGAGAAAACTCTGGATCGCTCTTGCCGAAACGGAAATGGAGCTCGGCCTTTCTGAGAACGGAAAACCCGTTATCACAGAGGAGATGATAGAGGAGCTTAAGAGCCATCAGGATGATATCAATTATGAGGTGGCAAGAGAAAGGGAAAAAGAAGTAAGACATGATGTTATGAGTCATGTTTATGCATACGGCATCCAGTGCCCAAAGGCCGCCGGGATAATCCATCTCGGAGCGACCTCCTGCTATGTGGGCGATAACACGGACATCATCGTTATGAGGGAAGCGCTTAAGCTTGTAAGAAAGAAGCTTCTGAACGTTATCTCAAAGTTAGCTTCCTTTGCGGATAAATACAAGTCTGTTCCGACGCTTGCCTTTACCCATTTCCAGCCGGCACAGCCGACTACCGTCGGAAAGAGGGCGACGTTATGGATCAATGAATTCATGCTCGATCTTGAGGAGCTTGACTTTGTGGTGGGTACGTTGAAGCTTCTTGGTTCTAAGGGAACCACGGGAACCCAGGCAAGCTTTTTAGAGCTTTTTAACGGGGATAATGATACCATCGATAAGATCGACCCGATGATAGCACAGAAGATGGGCTTTAAGGAGTGCTATCCCGTAAGCGGACAGACCTATTCGAGAAAGGTTGACACAAGGGTCTTAAACGTGCTTGCATCCATCGCGGCAAGCGCCCATAAAATGTCAAATGACATAAGGCTCTTACAGCATCTTAAGGAGATAGAAGAACCCTTTGAGAAGAACCAGATCGGCTCCTCTGCAATGGCCTACAAGCGTAACCCGATGCGCAGCGAGAGGATAGCTTCTCTTGCAAGATATGTGATGGTAGATGCCTTAAATCCCGCCATCACCTCGGCTACGCAGTGGTTTGAGAGAACGCTTGATGACTCGGCCAACAAGAGGCTGTCCATACCCGAAGGCTTTCTTGCCACAGACGGCATACTGGATCTGTGCATGAACGTGGCCGACGGACTGGTGGTCAATGATAAGGTTATAAGGAAGCACCTGATGAGCGAGCTTCCGTTCATGGCTACCGAAAACATCATGATGGATGCCGTCAAGGAAGGGGCAAGCCGTCAGGATATGCATGAAAAGATAAGACAGCTTTCTATGGAGGCTGCGGCAAATGTCAAGCAGAAAGGACTTGACAACAACCTCCTTGAGCTCATAGCTTCCGATCCCGTTTTCAGGGTAAGCGGCGAAGATCTTGAAAGGATCATGGAGCCCGAAAAATACGTCGGAAGATCGGTAATACAGGTTGAGAGATACTTAAGGGATCATGTTGATCCGGTGCTTTCAGAATACAAAGATGAGCTTGGAATGCAGGCGGAGATAAAAGTATAGGAAAGACTGAAAATATATAAGTCCGTGTATCATAAGACAGAGAGGAGAATATTATGGTAAAAGCGATCGTCGGAGCAAACTGGGGAGATGAAGGCAAAGGAAAGATCACCGATATGTTAGCAAGGGATGCCGACATAGTGATCAGATTTCAGGGCGGAGCAAATGCCGGGCATACGATAGTGAACAACTACGGCAAATTCGCACTTCACACACTTCCTTCAGGTGTTTTCTATGATAATATCACAAACATCATAGGCAATGGTGTGGCATTAAACGTTGAGATACTGTTTAAGGAGATAGAGGACATAGTATCAAAGGGCGTGCCGATGCCAAAGCTTCTTATATCCGACAGATGCCAGTTGGTGATGCCGTATCATATCGCTTTTGATGCCTATGAAGAGGAGAGGCTTAAGGGCAAGTCCTTCGGATCGACCAAATCCGGTATCGCTCCTTTCTATTCGGACAAGTACGCAAAGATCGGTTTCCAGGTGAGCGAGCTTTTCATGGATGAGGATCAGTTAAAGGAAAAGATACACAGGGTATGCGAGATCAAAAATGTTATGTTAACCGACCTTTACCATAAGGATCCCATAGATGAGAATGAGCTTTTTGAGACTCTGATGAGCTACAAAAAGAAGGTTGAGCCGTATATCTGTGATACATCAGCCTATCTGTACAGGGCGATCAAAGAGGATAAGGGGATACTTCTTGAAGGACAGCTTGGTTCACTTAAGGACCCCGACCACGGTATCTATCCGATGGTCACTTCATCATCGACACTGGCAGCCTTCGGAGCGATCGGTGCAGGCATACCTCCTTATGAGATAAAGAAGATAGTAACCGTATGCAAAGCCTACTCATCGGCAGTAGGAGCAGGAGCCTTCGTATCCGAGATATTCGGCGATGAAGCGGATGAGCTCAGAAGAAGAGGCGGAGACGGCGGAGAATACGGTGCGACCACAGGCAGGCCCAGGAGAATGGGGTGGTTTGACTGTGTGGCATCCAAATACGGCTGCAGGCTTCAGGGAACTACGGATGTTGCATTTACGGTCCTTGATGTTCTGGGTTATCTTGATGAGATACCCGTATGCGTGGGATATGAGATAGACGGAGAGAGAGTTGATGAGTTCCCCGTTACCTGGAAGCTTGAAAAAGCAAAGCCGGTTCTTACGGTACTTCCGGGATGGAAATGTGACATAAGAGGCATCAAAAAATATGAGGATCTTCCGGAAAACTGCCGTAATTACATTGAATTCGTGGAAAAACACATTGGCTTCCCGATCACGATGATATCAAACGGTCCGGGAAGAGAGGATATCATTTACAGATAAATGTTGATCAGGGCATTGCATGACATATGGGATGCTTTAAGGGAGTATAACACTCAGGCGCTTAAGATCGCGGCCCTTGCAGTTCTGTTTTATCTTGCCGCATCCCTGTGTCATTATCTATACTCAAAGAGTAAGGGAAGAAAGGTTTCATTCATTAGACAGGTGCCTCTTGACACCTGTCTGTTTGGCATAATAAGCGTTTATTTATCATATCTTGTATTTCTGACTCTGTCCGGAAGGGAAGCGTACAGCAGATCGGAACATGTTAACTTAAGGGTCTTTTCCACCCTGTTTTCCGCTTCCGGAGGTTCTCTTAAGCTTACCGGAATAGAGAATGTGATACTTTTTATCCCATTCGGGATCCTGGTACCTTATATGTGGTCTTTTTTCAGGCACTGGTGGAATCTGTCGATGATGGCCTTTGTGCTCAGCACATCGATAGAGACGCTGCAGCTTGCAACGGGGAGAGGCTATTTTGAGATCGATGACATCCTGCTTAACGTGGCGGGTGCGATCATAGGATATTTCATGTTTGCTCTTCTGTATTATTCATCACTGGGAGGCAGGAAGAGATTTTATGAGGATCATATCAATGATCAGGATAAGATGCCCTATCATGAGTATTATGCAAAAAGGCGCGACCTTATAAACGTAAAAAAGCTCGATGAGGTAAACCTCTTTCTGATACAGCTTTTACCGATACTCTTAGTGATACAGATGATCTTTAAATTCTCCGCAGATACCGGGGATCAGTCTTCGGAACTCAGCAGATTTGTCACGGAGAAGCTTTTGAGCATTATTTCCTATATCTTTGACAGGGGTAAGGAAACCGCAATACAGGGATATGACACGGGTACTGACATCGTGGCAAGGTGGGAGCCGCTTGTCAGAAAGGCTGCCCATGTTTGTGAGTATGCTCTTCTTGGATTTTTTACATATATTTTTTTCTACTGCAGAAAATTAAAGGTACGGACCGTTCTTATCGTGTCCATGTGTTTCTGCCTGTTTACGGCCATCTGCGACGAGCTTAATCAGATGAGCGTACCTGACAGAAACGGAGCGGCACGCGATGTGCTCATTGATTTTTCCGGATCCGTCTTGATGATCGGCTTTATGTACCTTGTATACCGTCTTATTCTGTTCATCCATAAAAATAAAATAAAAGGTCAGACATCATAAAGAGGATTTTTCACGGACGTTTCGTATATATATATTAGAGGCATCCATGAGGAGATCGCATATGCTTATAAGAGAACTTGTGGAACAACATGAAAAAGAATATCTGAGTCCGTATGCTACCTTGAGCACAGCATCCAGAGGGAGAGATGTTCCCGAGACTGAATGCGACATAAGGCCTGTTTTCCAGAGAGACAGGGACAGGATCCTGCACAGCAAGTCATTTCGCAGGCTCAAGGATAAGACGCAGGTTTTTCTGACACCTGAGGGAGACCATTACAGGACGAGACTTACGCATACACTGGAGGTGTCGCAGAATGCCCGTACCATAGCCAAGGCATTAAGACTTAACGAGGATCTTACCGAGGCGATAGCACTGGGCCATGATCTGGGGCATACACCCTTCGGTCATGCGGGCGAAAGGGCCCTCGACAGATGCTGCAGTCCCGGCTTTAAGCATAACGAGCAGTCAAAGCGTGTTGTTGAAGTGCTTGAAAAGGACGGAAAAGGGCTAAACTTAACCTGGGAGGTCAGGGACGGGATACTCAATCACCAGACCCACTCCATGCCATCCACCCTGGAAGGAAAGACTGTAAGGCTGTCCGACAAGATAGCCTACATACATCATGACATGGACGATGCGATAAGAGCCGGTGTACTGTCTGAGGAGGATATCCCCAAGGAGCTTAGAAACACTCTCGGAAAGACTACCACAAGACGCCTGGATACGATGATACATGATGTGATCATAAACAGCTGGGAAAAGCCCGATATTGAAATGTCAGATGAGATATCCGAGGCTATGCGTGAGTTAAGACAGTTCATGTTTGACAATGTATATACCAATCCGATCGTAAAACGTGAAGAGGTGAAAGCCGAAAAGCTTGTTGAAAACCTGTATGAGTATTTTCTCAGGGAACTGGACAAATTACCGGAGGAATACTTAAGACTCATGAATGAGTCCGGAGAGGTAAAGGACAGGGTTGTCTGCGACTATGTGTCGTCAATGTCCGACAGGTACGCCATTTCAATGTTTGAGGATATATATATGCCTAAGAGCTGGGCTTTTTGACATCTGGTACACTAAATGCACTATTCACAGGATATAATAGATGAGATCTGCAGAAGGAATGATATTCTGGATGTGATCTCTTCACATGTAAAGCTTACAAAAAAAGGGAGCAATTATTTCGGATTATGCCCCTTTCACAGCGAGAAGACAGGTTCTTTTTCCGTATCCCCTTCAAAACAGATGTACCACTGTTTCGGCTGCGGTGCGGGAGGCAGTGTCATCACCTTTGTGATGAATATGGAAAACTACTCCTTTACCGAAGCGATAGAGTATCTTGCGCAAAGGTCGAACATGACTCTTCCGAAGCCTGAAAGATCGGAGAGCCAGAAGGAAAAAGAGAGCCTTAGGAGTCAGATCCTTGACATCAACAGGGAGGCCGGAAAGTATTATTATTACCAGCTCAGAAAAGAAGCCGGAAAACGGGCTCTTGCCTATCTTAAGAACAGGGGTCTTACCGAAGATACCATGAGGGATTTCGGACTCGGCTATGCAAGGACAGGCAAGGGAAATGTCTACGATTATTTAAAGAGCAAGGGCTTTGAAGACGGAGTGCTCAAACAGTCGGGCCTGTTTAATGCAGATGAGAAAAAGGGCATGATGGATAAGTTCTGGAATCGTGTCATTTTTCCGATAATGGATATACAGAACCGCATCATTGGCTTCGGCGGAAGAGTGATGGGGGAAGGGACCCCCAAATATCTCAATTCCCCGGAAACGGTTGTCTTTGACAAGGGAAGAAATCTCTACGGTCTGAATATGGCCCGCAAAAGCCGCAAAAACAATCTTATAATCTGCGAGGGTTATATGGATGTTATCTCAATGCATCAGGCGGGCTTTTCACAGACAGTTGCTTCCCTCGGTACGGCGCTTACGATGGCGCAGGCAAACCTGCTTAAGAGATATGCGGATGAAGTCTTTATATGTTATGACTCGGATGAGGCGGGGATAAAGGCTGCACTCAGAGCCATACCGATACTTAGGGATACGGGGCTTAAATGCAGGGTCATCAACATGGATCCATATAAGGATCCCGATGAATTCATAAAAAACCTCGGGTCCGAAGAATTTGAAAAGAGAATGAAAGAGGCTGAGAACAGCTTCTTCTATTCGATAAGGATGGATGAGCGGGGCTTTGATCTGAAAGATCCTGATGACAAGACAAGGTTCTACAAGAATATAGCACAGGCTCTGCTTAAGTTTGACGATGCGATCGAAAGAGACAATTATCTGGAGGCAGTCTGCAGCAAATACCGCATAAGCAGGGAAAGCCTCGTGGAAATGGTTAAGAAGCAGGCGGTACTATCGGAAAACATACGGGTCTATGAGAGACCGAAACCGCTTCCCGGACGGGAAGAATCCGAGAAAGGCAGCGTGAAAGCGCAGAAAAACCTGCTCACCTGGCTCTGCGAGGAGAAGGAGCTGTTTGATACGGTAAGAGCATACGTTGCGGCGGACGATTTTTCCGATGGATTCTGCAGGGAGCTTGCACAGGGCCTGTATGACATGCTTGAGAATAATGCTCTTAATCCGGCACTTCTCATATCAAGATATGAGGAAGAGGACAGGCAGAGACAGGCAGCCGGCATACTTAATGCGGAAATGAACGCCTTTGAATCACCTGAAGATAAGGACAGGGCTTTAAAGGATCTGATAATACGGATAAGATCGGACAGCCTTACGGATAAGGCGGCCGGGGGCGGAGGCGACGCAGGCGGTATTCAGGCTCTGATAGAGAAAAGGAAAGAGCTTGAGCGCATAAAAACGGAATTTGCCCGGAAAACCCTGATTAAAAGTTAAACGGGAGGAGATAATATTATGGATGAAAATCTGCAGGCACAAATGGAAGAAAAGCTCAATGAGCTGATCAAACAGGGAAAAAAGAAGAAAAACGTGGTTGAGAATGCCGATATCCAGGAAATCTTCGGGGATATGGAGCTTAGTGAGGATACTTACGAGAGGATCTACGAGACCCTGGAACAGAACGGTATCGATCTGCTGCAGATGACTGCGGAAGATGCCATTCTTCCCGAAGAGGAGGATGATGAGGACATCATCCTTTCTGAAGAGGAAGAGATCGATGTGGAAAACATAGATCTCTCGGTTCCTGACGGTGTCAGCGTTGAGGATCCGGTAAGGATGTACTTAAAAGAGATAGGAAAGGTGCCTCTTCTGACCGGTGAAGAAGAGATAGAGCTTGCAAAGAGGATGGAGAACGGCGATGAGGAGGCAAAGAAGCGTCTCGCCGAGGCCAATCTGCGTCTTGTTGTAAGTATCGCAAAGAGATACGTCGGCAGGGGCATGCTCTTTTTGGATCTTATACAGGAAGGCAATCTGGGGCTTATAAAGGCCGTGGAGAAATTCGATTATACAAAGGGATATAAGTTCTCGACCTATGCAACCTGGTGGATCAGACAGGCGATAACAAGGGCCATTGCCGATCAGGCCAGGACCATAAGGATCCCCGTTCATATGGTGGAGACCATCAACAAGCTCATCAGGGTCAACAGACAGCTCTTACAGGAGCTAGGAAGAGAACCGACCCCTGAGGAAACGGCTGTTGAGATGAACCTTCCCGTGGAAAGAGTCAGGGAGATATTAAAGATCTCACAGGAGCCGGTATCCTTAGAGACCCCCATAGGTGAAGAGGAAGATTCGCATCTGGGTGATTTTATACAGGACGAGCAGGTACCCGTACCCGCTGAGGCTGCAGCCTTCACTCTTTTAAAGGAGCAGCTTGACGAGGTACTCAGTACCTTAACCGACAGGGAACAGAAGGTCCTTGAGCTTCGATTCGGCTTAAATGACGGACGGGCCAGAACGCTTGAAGAGGTCGGCAAGGTATTCAATGTTACCCGTGAGAGGATAAGGCAGATAGAGGCGAAAGCTTTGAGAAAGCTCAGACATCCGAGCAGATCCAAGAAGCTTAAGGATTATTTAGACTGACGGGGTAAAGATGAAGCTGTCTGAGAGACTTAAAGCCGTGGCATCAATGGTCACTCCCGATAACGGAGTCGCGGATGTCGGCTGTGATCACGGGTATTTAGCCATATATCTGGTGGAGCAGGGGATAGCACCCTTTGTATATGCTACCGATATAGGCAAAGGCCCTATAGACCATGCTCTGGTAAACATTACGGAGAGCGGATATGGATCACGTATCAAGACCGTCTTAAGTGACGGCCTTAAGGGACTGACGCCGGGATCCTGCGAGACCGTTGTGATGGCAGGCATGGGAGGACCTTTGATGATGGATATTATGAAGGACTCTCCCGAGGTCCTTGAAAAGGTTTCGGAGCTTGTGCTGCAGCCGCAGTCGGAAATAGCCATGGTGAGGCACTTTCTGCAGGATACGGGCTATAGGATCATCTCCGAAAACATGGTATGGGAGGATGAGAAATTCTATCCGGTCATGAAAGCGGTGCATGGCAGCATGAACTGGGACAGAGAGATCTATTTCCGATACGGAAAGATACTCTTAAAGGAGAGAAATCCGGTGCTGCTACAGTTTCTGTACATGCAGAAAAAGAGCCTGTCCTACCTCTTATCCGAGCTTGAGAGCAAAAGAGATGAGATAAGGTGTCAGTCAAAAGAGGCGGGAGATCCGGATGATAAGAGTACGGAGAGGATAAGCGACCGGATAGCAGAGGTGAAAAAAGATATCATGCATAATGCCGAGGCTATTTCACTGATGGAAGAAAAAAATCCGGTTGAGATAGAAAGAGTGCTGTCATAAAGGAAACAGGGGCTTTGAGGCAGCAAAAACAAACAAACGACAGAAAGGGGAAAGGTTTTATGGAAGATGTAAAGGTACAGGTACAGGTAGGCGACGTTACAAAGGAATATCCAAAGGGTACTGCTTATTCCGAGATAGCAAAGGATTTCCAGGATAAGCATGATGAGAAGATAATACTTGCCTATTCAAACGGAAAGCTTAATGAGCTCATTAAAAAGGTCAAGAAGGACTCGGTCGTATCCTTTGTGACGCTTAAGGACCAGATCGGTTACCAGACCTATAAGAGAAGCGCATGTCTGCTTCTTGTAAAGGCGTTTACCGACGTTGTCGGAGAGGAGAATATTGAAAAATTCAAGATCGAATTCTCCATGGGCAAGGGATATTTCTGCAGCACAAAAGGAAACTTTACGCTTGATGAAGACCTGCTTTCCAAAGTAAAGAGAAGGATGGATGAGTTGGTGGAGGCAGATCTGCCCATCGAAAAGAAATCCATGGGTATAGATGATGCTGTTGAGATATTCAAGAGCCAAAACATGGTCGATAAGGAAAAACTGTTCCGCTACAGGAGAGCTTCCAGGGTAAACGTATATACCCTTGACGGATATAACGATTATTATTACGGATATATGGTACCTTCAACGGGATATGTAAATGCATACGATCTGATGCTGTATGATGATGGATTTATCCTGTGTCTGCCTTCAAGGAAGGAACCCGGCGTAGTGGCTTCGTTCACTCCCCAGGAAAAGCTGTTTAAGACTATGAAGGAGTCAACAGAGTGGGCCGATAATCTCGGCATACAGACTGTCGGCGATCTAAACGAGTATATCTGCAATGAGAACATCAACAACCTGATCCTTGTGCAGGAGGCGATGCAGGAGAGTAAGATCGCGAGCATAGCCCAGGATATCGTACAGAGAAAAGGCGTAAAGTTTGTAATGATAGCGGGCCCTTCATCATCGGGCAAGACGACCTTCTCACACAGGCTGAGCGTACAGCTGAGGGCGCACGGGCTCATACCTCATCCGATCGCTCTTGATAATTATTTCAAGAACAGGGAGGATACTCCGCTTGATGAAAACGGCAATTACAATTTCGAATGCCTCGGTGCGATAGACACAAAGGGCTTTAATGATGACATGACGGCTCTTTTAAGAGGTGAGAGAGTAGAGCTTCCGACCTTTAACTTTAAAACGGGACAGAGAGAATACAGGGGTGATTTTAAGGTGCTTGGTCCGGACGAGATCCTCGTGATAGAGGGTATTCACGGACTGAATGAGGAAATGAGCTATGCTCTTCCGAGAGAGAGCAAGTATAAGATATATATAAGCTCCTTAACGACCCTTAATGTGGATGAACACAACAGGATCGCGACCACGGACGGAAGGCTTATCAGGAGAATGGTAAGAGACAACAGGACGAGAGGCACTTCGGCAAGGAATACGCTTGCGATGTGGGGATCCGTAAGAAGAGGAGAAGAGGAAAACATCTTCCCGTTCCAGGAATCTGCGGATGCAATGTTCAATTCGGCTCTTATCTATGAACTCTCTGTACTTAAGCAGTTTGCGGAACCCCTTCTCTTTGCGATAGACAAGGATGATTCGGAGTATCAGGAGGCAAAGAGGCTGCTTAAGTTCTTGGAATACTTTGTCGGTGTGACGAGCGAGCATCTTCCGAACAATTCCATCATAAGGGAATTCGTCGGTGGATCGATGTTCCCAGTGTGACATGCGGCATGATCCTTTTTTGGTAAACGGCCTGGCTGTTTACGACAGTATATAAGATCTCAGTACCAAGGACGATCGCGTGAGTAATCATGAGGAAAGTCCGGGCTTCACAGGGCAGGATGCCGGATAACGTCCGGTGGAGGTGACTCCAAGGATAGTGCAACAGAGAGATACCGCCAAAATACACGGCGAATGCCGTGTATTTTGGTAAGGGTGGAAAGGCGGTGTAAGAGACCACCGATATGCCGGTAACGGTGTATGCCATGTAAACCCCATCCGAAGCAAGATCAAACAGAGGACCATATGGCGGCCCGTCATGTTCTCAGGTAGATCGCTTTAGGCTGCCGGCAACGGCAGTCACAGACAGATGATCGTCAGATACAGAACCCGGCTTACAGTGGTGCTGAGATTTTTTGTAAAAGAACAGGGAAGCGCTTTGATATGCATTTCCCTGTTTTCTGTCAGAGCTGTCTTCCCGTGTACTGTTCTTCACAGTATTTGCACCGGTATACTTCCTTTGTTTCATCCGTCAGTACGAAGATGTGGGGAAGCTCCTGCTCTATCGAGGTTATGCAGCGCGGATTCTTGCATTTAATAACGTTCGTTATTTGCTCCGGAAGCTTTAAAACCTTCTTTTCCACTATCTCCCCGTCTTTTATCACATTGACCGTAATGTTGTGATCTATAAAGCCGAGTATGTCAAGATCCAGCATGTTGATATCGCATTCTACCTTCAGGATATCCTTTCTGCCCATCTTGTTGCTTCTTGCATTCTTTATAATAGCGACTGTTATGTCATCGATCTTGTCAAGCTTCATGTCGTGATACAGCTGAAGCGAGGTTCCTGCCTTTATGTGATCGAGCACAAAGCCTTCTTCTATCTTTCCTACATTTAACACGTTTTTATCCTCCTGATCAGTTTTTGTGTACGGCGTTTCCTCAGACAAGCTCAAGCAGTGTAAGTATAAGAGCCATTCTGATATATACTCCGTACTGTACCTGTTCAAAGTATTTGGCACGTTTGTCGCTGTCCACCTCAACGGATATCTCATTTACCCTCGGAAGAGGATGCAGCACCATCATGTCTTCCTTGGCAAGAGCCATTTTCTCCTTGTTCAAAATATAATAATCCTTCAGTCTTACGTAGTCCTCTTCATTGAAGAAACGTTCTCTCTGTACTCTGGTCATATACAGTATGTCGAGGCTGTTTATGACATCCTCAAGTCTTGATACCTCAGTAAATTCGGCATTGTTCTTTGTAAGGACGTCCTCTTTTATATATCCCGGGATCTTAAGTTCTGTGGGTGATATGAAGACAAATTTCACGTTTTTGTATCTTACGAGTGCATTTACAAGGGAATGTACGGTACGGCCGAACTTCAGATCACCGCAGAGACCGATGGTCATATTGTCAAAGCCGCCCTTAAGCGCGTGTATCGTCATAAGATCAGTAAGCGTCTGGGTCGGATGCTGATGTCCGCCGTCTCCTGCATTGATGACGGGGATCGAGGACTTTGAGGCGGCGACTAAAGCAGCTCCCTCCTTGGGATGCCTTATCGCACAGATATCGGCATAGCAGGAAATGATCCTGATGGTATCCGATACGCTCTCACCCTTAGCCGCAGAGGAGGAGTCGGCGCTTGCAAAGCCCAAAACCTGTCCGCCGAGTCTTATCATGGCGGATTCAAAGCTTAACCTTGTCCGGGTGCTCGGCTCATAGAAGCAGGTGGCTAAGATCTTTCCGTCACAGAGATGGGAATATTTTTCGGGATCTTTTTTAATGTCATCCGCAAGCTCCATCAGTTTTTCAAGTTCTTCCACCGTAAAATCAAGTGGATTCATCAAGTGTCTCATTTATTGCTCCTTTCATAAAAAACGGGGCGAAGAAAAAACTTCGCCCCGGTAAGATCATTTATATGTAAGCAGGTCTGATACCGTCTTTCGTTTGGGAACATCCGGTGTCTCATCGGGATGTCCGATACATATGATATTGACTAATTCCCTGTCCTCAGGGATCTCAAGGACATCTGAGAGTGAATCATCAAATATACCCATTATAACGGTTCCGAGACCGTACTCATAAGCTGCGAGACAGAAGGTCTGATTTGCGATCCCCGCATCAAACATCTGCCACGTGTCCTTTCTGTTTGTGGTAAATGATCCGTCCTTCTCATATCCGCATCTGTTCTTAAGAACGGTTACGGCTATAAGCATGGGTGCGGACTCCATGGTTCCTCTGTTATATGTAAATCCTGTGGTACATTCGGATGAGATCCTTGCCTTAAGCTCCTTATCCTCGATCGCTATATAGCGTACAACCTGGGTATTCTTCCAGGAGGGAGAAAAAGAAGCCAGCTCGATTATCTTTTCGAGCGTTTCATGAGAAACAGGTTCATCCGTGAATTTTCTGATACTGCGGCGTCCCTTAATGCAATCCTTTATATCCATGAATGCCTCCTTTGAGATATGTATAGAAAATGAAAGACTGTTTATCTTCGAAAAGTATACCTTATCAAAAACCTCTGTGCAAGGCAAAAATATCCGTTCACTTTCTTGACACATCCGAACGATACTGTGGTATCATAAAGCGAAAACAGATACTTTTTGACGTTATGATCACATAGAATAGAAAGGCAGTAACATGGATTATGCTCAAGCCGTAGATTATATAAAGGAAGCCTCCGAAAGAGGGATAAAGCTTGGCCTTGACAGAATGAAGGTCCTGATGGAGTATCTCGGAAATCCCCAGGATTCCATGAAGTTTATTCATGTCGCGGGAACAAACGGCAAGGGCTCGCTCATAACCTACCTTGCTTCGGTACTCATGCGTTCGGGATTTTCGGTCGGACAGTATACCTCTCCTTATGTGGCTACCGTGCTTGAGCAGTACCGGATAAACGGGCGAAACATGAGCGCGAATGATTATTCCAAATACATAACCATCGTGGCAGGCGCGTGCAAAAAAATGGAAGAAGAGGGCCATGAGGCTCCCACGGCTTTTGAGATAGAAACCGCCGCAGCTTTTTTGTATTTTAAAAACTATTTCTGCGACATAGTACTGCTCGAAGCAGGCATGGGCGGAGAGACGGATGCGACAAATATCGTAAATACGGTGCTTGTATCGGTGATCACGGTGATCAGTGAAGATCATCTGGGAGTACTCGGAAACAGTATCGAGGAGATCGCAAGGAAAAAGGCAGGCATAATAAAATGCGGCGTTCCCGTGGTCATGTTCCGCGCAGATGACAGGATCGAAAAACAGATAATAGACCGATGCAAGCAGGGCGGATCTGAACTGTACGTGGCTGACCCGAATCTCATCACAAACCGGAGATACGGGATGAGCGCCCAGTATTTTTCCTATAAAAACAGGCGTAATCTTGCTATATCAATGGGAGGCGACCATCAGATAGACAATGCAGCGCTTGCTCTGGAGGTCTGCGACAGGCTTATAAGCAGAGGCCTCATCATAGCAGAGGATGAGATAAGAGAGGGACTTGCACAGGCAAAGATAGAGTTTCGGATGGAAAAGATAATGGATGATCCCCTCTTTATAATCGACGGGGCTCACAATCCGGGCGCCGTGACCAGTCTGAGAAATTCCCTTGCCCATGATCTTATGGCAAGGAGAATGATATTCATCATAGGGATATTTAAGGACAAGGATTATAAAAAGATCTGCGAGATAATGGGACCGATGGGTGACTGCTGTATCGCAGTGGAGACAAAGGATAACAAAAGAGCGCTTCCCAAGGAGGAGCTTGCGGAGTGTCTCAGACAGTACTGCGATGACGTATACGTTTCCGAGGATATCACGGACGCCGTAAGGACAGCGCTCGAGCGGGCAAAAAAGGCCGAGGATGATCAGGAGGAGCCGCTTATAGTTGCCTTCGGATCGTTATCGTATCTTGGAGAGTTAAAAGAGAAGGTTAAGGAGATCAAAGGACAGGAGTGAGCCGTAAAGGGCCCGGAAACGGATCATGAAGATAGGAAGCAGGGATTTTAAGACCTCTTTAAAAACATATATAATGGGCATAATCAATGTGACCGAGGATTCTTTTTCTGACGGCGGAAAGAATCTTAATACCGGGGATATGCTTAAAAGCGTAAGGAAGATGACAGCCTCCGGCGTGGATATCATTGATGTCGGAGCCCAGTCCACAAGACCCGGCTACATCGAAGTATCAGAGGATCTGGAGATTAAGAGGGCATACAATTCCATAAAAGCCATACGAGAGATAAGCGATATCCCGATATCGGTCGACACCATGAGAGCATCCGTGGCTGAGGCTTCGCTTAAAGCCGGTGCGGATCTTATCAATGACGTATGGGGCGCGCGTGATGATGATATGGCCGATGTTATAGCAAAACACAGGGTTCCCTGTGTTTTGATGCATAACAGGGACAGTATATATCCTGCATCCTCCGATGAGGATTACATTAAGACGCTTTGTGACGAGCTTGGGGCGATAGCAGAAAATGCAGAGAAAAGAGGAATAGAAAGGGATAAGATAATCCTTGATCCGGGGCTTGGCTTTGCCAAGGAATACGAACAGAATCTCATCATCATGGCAAATCTTAAAAGACTTAACACTCTCGGATATCCGATGCTTTTAGGTGCTTCGAGAAAATCCTTTATAGGAAATGCTCTGGATCTGCCCGTAAATGAGAGACTTGAGGGAACCTTAGTGACAACGCTTATGGCGGCAATGGCGGGCTTTATGTTTGTAAGGGTTCATGATACGGAAGAAAACAGCCGCGCAGTCAGAATGTATGAAAGCATAAGGGAAAGGGAAACGGCCGGTTATGGATTATATCAGCATTGACAATCTTGAGGTATTCGGAAATCACGGAGTATATGAGGAGGAGAAGAAGCTTGGCCAGAAATTCCTGATCTCCTGCAAGCTTTATCTTGACTTAAGGGCTTCGGGAATGAGCGATGAGCTTGATGAGACCGTTCATTACGGCAAGGTATCGCATCTCATATACGACCATATGAAAGAGCACTCCTACCAGCTTATAGAAGCTGCAGCCGAAAATATAGCAAGGGAGATACTGTTAAGATTCAACCGTGTAAAACGTTTGACTTTGAAGATACAGAAACCGTGGGCTCCGATAGGGCTTCCTCTTGAGGCTGTATCCGTATGTATAGAGAGGGGATGGCACAGTGTATATGTGGCTCTGGGATCAAACCAGGGCGACAAAGAGGGCTACTTAAATGCGGCCGTATCCGCCTTTGAGGAAAGAGAGGATACCTTCCTTGGATCGCTGTCCGAATATGTGGAATCAAAACCCTACGGGGATGTGGAACAGGATGATTTTCTCAATGCTGTCTGTCATATAAAGACTCTGATGACTCCCGAGGAGCTGCTGATATTTTTGCATGATACCGAAAATAAGCTTAACAGGGAGAGAACGATCCACTGGGGCCCGAGGACGTTAGATCTGGATATCCTTATGTATGATGATCTTGTTATGGATTCCGAGCAGCTTACGATCCCTCATCCCGAAATGCATAAGAGGGATTTTGTGCTGGCTCCTCTGTGCGAGATAGCCCCGAGACTCAGACATCCTGTTTTCAACAGGACTGTTACCGAGCTTTTGGATGATCTTAAAGACAGGTATATTAAAGACTGATCAGGGAACAAACACTTCCGGAAGAGTACTTCCGCTGGTGGGTACCCTGAAATACCTTGACTGGTCCAGATAATCCTGAAAATAGGTGTAATAGGACGTCATATTGACGTTTGTAAAGATTCCCTCTGCTATGGCGGTCTTTTCACTTCCGTCGCCGTTCATCCTGATGAGCATGGGGGAATTTTTGTCGCTCTTCTGATAAAAGACCACGTTGCCGAGCACATTAAACAGATCAAGTCTGTCATCCGTAAGCTTTGTAACGGTATTGTCGCTTACGGAATATCTGTACAGGTGATAGTCATCATCCACGCTCATGTAATAGATATAGCCGTTTGAATAAACCGGGTTGTGCACACGCTCGTTCAGATAGATGCTGCTCTGAAGAGTCCTTGTGTCAAGCACCGCCAGCATATGGTTGTTATTATAGTCGGGATAGAAGATGTTTCCGCTTATGACGCAGGAGGGGTTGATATATTCTTTGGATATCAGTCCCTTTTCTTCGCTATCGGTACTTACGTATTTAAGAGATGTCTCATCATCATCCGCATACTGGTAGTAGACCGTATCGTCGGAAAGCACCACAAAGCCGCAGACCGCACGGTCGAGGCATTTGATCTCTTTTTTTCCGGTCGTTTTTTTTCTGTAGATGCCATGCATGTTGCCGGCTAGTCCGAAAATGGTGCCTATGTCTGAATCTATCTGGTTGAAATAGATGTAGTTTCCGCCGCAGTTTAGGTATTTTGCGGGTACATCCATAAACAGCTCGGCTCCGGAACCGTCCGCATTCATCCTGTATATATATCCGTGGTCATAGGGATTTATGAAATAGATAACATTTCCCGCCTCACAGAACAGACCGCCGTTATTTAAGTTTCCGGCAGTGTTTCCTACAGTCCCCTGGGGATTTGAAGGAATCCTTTTTCTGAGGTTTGAGATTATACCTCCGGTTATAAGCAGGAGGACCACTACGACCGCGATTATAATGATGATGAGGTTTTGGTTGTTTTGTCTTTTATCAGCCATTTTATTCTCCAGAGGGATTTATGCAAGCTTACGGTATAGGATGACTTTTGACCCTGTCATCATTTATATTATAACAGAAAAGGTTTATAATAATAATACATGTGCGTAAATTTGGCAGGGGCAGGGTTATTGTATGAAGAAAATGCTTATATACAGGGATCATGAGTATAAAGAACTGATAAGAGATACGCTAAAGGCTATGGAGATGTCCGAAAAAAAAGACGCAGGATGTAGTAGCGGACAGGAGAAGGATGATCTTGAAAGTCTGGTGACAGGCATAGCGGGAAGGCTTATTGAATTTGTATCGGAATACGGGTTTTACGGAAATCTGTGGCAGATGCTCATTACCTATGTGCTGGTCTCTGATGAAAACGAGTACTCAAAAGCCTGTGAGATCAGGGGAAACGTGGAAGGAAGCCTTAACGAGGCTGCCATACATGATCTTTCGGTCTTTAAGGAATGGTTTGATCACGATCTGAGTTTCCTTGACGAAAGAGAAGGCGGCAGCCTTAAGAGCCTTATATCCGATTACAAGGGATCTGCAGTAAACGGAAAGCATTTCATGAAAGGCATGAATGACATACTCTTAAGGCTTTCCAAAACCCTTTCGGAAAAAAAGGATGTATATGGATTTAAGGATGAACTGACAGGATTTTATAAGCATTATGGTGCGGGAAAGTTCGGACTTAATGCTGCTTTCAGGGTTTCCGTAAAAAAGAAGGGCGGGGCAAATTTAATACCCGTGAGCAATGTAAGGGATATAAGCCTTGATGACCTTGTAGGCTATGAGCTTGCCAAACAGAAGCTAATCGAGAATACCGAGGCCTTTGTCGAAGGAAGGAATGCCAATAACTGCCTGCTCTTCGGGCCTGCGGGAACAGGCAAGTCATCAAGCATTAAGGCTGTTCTTAACATGTACCGTGACAGGGGCCTTAGGATGATAGAGCTTAATAAGGATCAGTTCAGGGTCCTTTATGACGTGATGGATCAGATAAAGGACAGAAATTACAGATTCATCATCTACATGGACGATCTTTCCTTTGAGGATTTCGAGACGGATTACAAATATCTTAAGGCGATGATAGAAGGCGGACTTGAAGAAAGGCCGGACAATGTGCTCATCTATGCGACGAGCAACAGAAGACATCTGATAAAGGAATCTTTCTCAGACAGAAATGACAGGGATGACGAACTGCACATTTCCGACACGATGCAGGAGAAGCTTTCCCTCTCAGCAAGATTTGGAGTGACGATATATTTCGGATCACCCGATAAAAAAGAATTCAACAGGATAGTAAAGGAACTTGCGGACCGTTACGGGATAAACATGCCGGAAGATGAGCTGATAAGCGAAGCAAACAAATGGGAGCTTTCGCACGGAGGCCTGTCGGGAAGGACCGCACAGAACTTCATAGATCATCTGGCCGGAAGGGGGTAAAAACATGGCAAGACTGTTTGCTGCAATAGATGTGGGCTCTTATGAGGTCGGGATGAAGATATTCCAGTTTACCGGCGGAAAGAACATGACCGAGATCGATCATGTCAGAAAGAGGATAGAGCTCGGGACCGATACCTACAAGTACGGGAAGATATCTCAAGAAGGCGTTGATGAGCTCTGCGACATCCTGAATGAATTCAAGACCGTCATAAAAAGCTATGGTGTAAACGATCACAGAGCGTACGGGACCTCTGCGATCAGGGAGACCGAAAACAGCCAGATAGTGCTTGAGCAGATCAAGCTAAGAACAGGATTTGACGTTAAGGTCTTAAGCAATTCCGAACAGAGATTTCTGCACTACAAGGCTGTTGCCCTGCATACTGCGATCTTTAATGCGATAATGAACAAAGGCTCTCTGCTTCTTGATATGGGCGGAGGCAGCATACAGCTGTCGCTGTTTCAGGATGATGATTTGGTCACCACACAGAACATAAGACTCGGGATCTTAAGGATGAGGGATGATCTGCTTGAGTTTTCAAACAGATCCACTATCTATTCGGAGCTTATAGAGGAGCTTATAGACAACCAGCTTGATACCTTTAAGAGACTGTATCTTGAGGACAGGATAGTCGAGAACATAGTCATCGTCGATGATTACATCTCTCCGGTTATTCAGAAATTAAGCGGTGATGACAACCTTATGAGCAGGGAGAGTCTTGAAGGTTATCTGACTGTCATGAAGCAGAAAAGCCACGAAGAGGTGATAAAGTTTCTCGGACTCACGCAGGAGAGCGCGTCTCTGCTAACGCCGTCCGTAACGATGCTCGAAAGAGTCTTTAACATGTCCGGGGCTAAGAGACTGTGGGCTCCGGGTGTCGGTGTGGCCGACGGTATAGCCTATGAATATGCGAGAGAGAACAATTTCATAAGGGATTCACATGACTTTGACAATGATATACTGGCCTGTGCAAGGGAAATGGGTGTGAAATATCATTGCAATACCGAAAGGAACGCTCTGCTTGAAAAAATAGCGGGCAAGCTCTTTGACAGTACAAAAAAACTTCACGGTATGGGGGCGAGGGAAAGACTGCTCATAAGGATAGCCGCCATTTTAAATGACTGCGGGAAATACATAAGCCTCGAAGGCGCAGCCGAGTGCGGGTTCAGCATAATAATGGCTACAGAGATACTGGGACTTTCACATGCCGAAAGGCTTGTGGTCGCAAGTGTTGTAAGGTATAATAAGCTGCCTTTTGAATACTATGAAAAGATGGCAAGACAGAATCTCATTGACAGGGAAACCTATTTAAAGACCGCAAAGCTTACGGCAGTCTTTCGGATAGCCGACGGAATATGTCGAAGCCACAGGACCAAGGTCAATGACATAAAGACGGGTCTTAAGGAAAAAAAGCTTTACATCACTATAGATTCGGATGAGGATATCAGCCTTGAGAACAGGTTCTTTGACAGAAAGGCCGATTTTTTCAAGGAAGTCTTCAGCGTACAGCCTGTGTTAAAGTACAAAAAAGCATTCTAGTGATCTGAAGAGGTTAACCGTATATGGAAAGACTGGACAATCCTGAATATTACTACAACAGAGAGTTATCATGGCTTCTGTTTGACGAAAGGATACTTGGGGAGGCAAGGGATAAGACCAATCCTCTGTTTGAGAGGCTCAAGTTTTTGAGCATCACCGCGTCAAACCTCGATGAGTTCTTTATGATAAGGGTCGCATCGTTAAAGGATATGTTAAACGCCGGTTATAAGAAGCCGGATATCTCAGGAATGACGCCAAAGAAGCAGCTTGAGGAGCTCAACAAGGATACCCACAGACTTGTCGACCAGCAGTATTCCACCCTCATGAGATCGTTAATCCCTCTGCTTTCGGAAGAGGGCATACATCTGCTTACGAGACACGAACAGCTAAGCGATGCACAGAAGGAATATGTTGATGAATATTTCATGAGCAACGTGTATCCGGTGCTGACACCGATGGCTGTTGATTCATCGAGGCCTTTTCCTCTCATAAGGAACAAGACGCTTAATATAGGCGCCCTCTTATCCAAAAAGAGCGGAGTAAGGGGATTGCAGCCTTTGAGGGAGGATTCCCCCAAAAAGAAGAAGAAAACATCCTCAGATAAAAACGACAGGGAATTTGCCACGGTCCAGGTTCCGGCAGGACTTCCGAGACTTATCGTGCTGCCTTCAAAGAGCGGCTGCGAGATAATCCTGCTTGAGGAGGTCATAGAGAGAAATATCGACAAGCTCTTTTTAAACTATGATGTGATCTGCGCTCATCCGTTCAGGATAATGAGAAACGCCGATCTGACGCTTGATGAGGATGAGGCTGCCGATCTCCTCAAGGAAATAGAAAAACAGATAAAGAGAAGGCAGTGGGGCGAGGTCATAAGGCTTGAGGTATCTGATGACATAGATAAAAAGCTCTTAAAGATCCTGCTCATGGAGCTTGGATGCAAAGAGGAAGAGATATACAGGGTACCGGGTCCTTTGGATCTTACTTTCCTTATGGACTTTTACAAGCTTGAGGGATATGAGGATCTTAAGGTTAAGGAGCATATACCCGTTAAAAATGAGAGATTCTCGCAGGAGAAGGATATTTTTTCCGTTATAAGAAAAGGGGATATCCTGTTACATCATCCCTATGAAAGCTTTGAACCTGTCGTTGATTTTATAAGGCAGGCTGCGGTGGATCCCAAGGTACTTGCCATAAAACAGACGTTATACAGAGTCGGGGGTAATTCTCCGATCATCGCGGCGCTTGAGACCGCTGCCGAAAACGGCAAACAGGTAAGCGTCCTTGTGGAGCTTAAGGCAAGGTTTGATGAGGAGAACAATATCGTATGGGCAAAACGTCTTGAAAAGGCGGGCTGTCATGTTATATACGGGCTTCTGGGGCTTAAGACCCACTGCAAGATAACTCTTGTGGTAAGGAGCGAGGAAGACGGGATCCGCAGATATGTCCATCTGGGTACCGGTAACTACAACGATCAGACAGCAAAGCTGTATACCGACCTGGGACTCTTAACCTGCGCAGATACCATGGGAGAGGATGCGACAGCCGTGTTTAACATGCTGTCCGGATATTCTGAGCCAAGGCACTGGAACAGACTGGTCATGGCTCCCCTGTGGATGAAGGAGAGGTTCCTTGAATACATAGGCAGGGAAACGGAAAATGCTCTCTTAAAGAAACCTTCAAGGATCATCGCAAAGCTCAATTCGCTGTGTGATCCGGATATCATACAGGCCCTTTACGAGGCGAGTATGGCAGGGGTTAAGATCGATCTTATAGTAAGAGGCATATGCTCGTTAAAGACAGGTATTCCCGGCATAAGTGAAAATATTACGGTAAGGTCTATAGTCGGAAGATTTTTGGAGCATTCAAGGATCTATTATTTTGAAAACGGTGCACATCCTCAGGTCTTCCTAAGCTCGGCCGACTGGATGCCAAGGAATCTTGAGCGAAGGGTGGAGCTTTTATTCCCTATCGATGACGAGGGACTTAAAAAGCGGGTGATACATATTCTCGACGTAATGCTGTCCGATAACTTAAAAGCCCATTTCATGCGTCCTGACGGTTCCTATCAGAAGCTTGACAGAAGAGGCAAGGAGCTGATATCCTGCCAGAAGGTTTTTAAGGAAGAAGCGGAAAAAAGCGTACTGTCGGGTGCGGGGGACTACAAGAGATCAAGACTGTTCATACCCGAGACTTCAGCATTTAACGATGGAGAATAACGGAGAGATTATGTTTGACAAAATAACACTTGAGACATTTTTAAAAAAACAACATCAGCTTTATGACGAAGAAGTTGCACAGACGAAAGAAGAGGCAGAAGAGTTTCTTGAGGACTGCATGGCCGTCGTGCTCGACTCCGAGGCTGATGTATTAAAGTATCTTGATGAGATCGGAATGGATGTGGATTGCGAAATAGATGACATCGCCGAGGTATTTAGGATTCCTAACGGCAGATTTCTGATAGTGGAGGCATAAGTAAATGATAAGTGCAAACAATGTGACCTACAGGGTCGGAAAAAAGGCTCTTTTTGAGGATGTAAACATCAAGTTTACCGAAGGGAGCTGCTATGGTCTTATAGGTGCAAACGGAGCCGGAAAATCGACTTTTTTAAAGATCCTTTCGGGGGAGCTTGAGACCACAAACGGCGACATATCCATAACTCCGGGGCAGAGGCTTTCCGTCCTTGAACAGGATCACTTCAAATACGATGATCATACCGTCCTTGATACGGTCATACTCGGAAACGAAAGGCTTTACGAGATCATGAAGGAAAAGGATGCGATATATGCAAAAGAGGACTTTTCCGATGAAGACGGCATAAGGGCGAGTGAACTTGAGGCGGAATTTGCCGAGCTTAACGGCTGGGAGGCAGAGTCGGATGCGGCTTCACTGTTAAACGGACTGGGGATCGATACTTCGCTTCATTACAGCATGATGAGGGATCTGAACGGTTCGGAAAAGGTGAAGGTGCTGCTTGCCAAGGCTCTTTTCGGAAACCCCGACATACTGCTTCTTGACGAGCCCACGAACCACCTTGATCTCGAGGCGATAGCCTGGCTGGAGGAATTTCTTATCAATTTTGAGAATACCGTCATAGTGGTAAGCCATGACAGATATTTCCTGAATAAGGTATGCACGGATACTGCCGATATCGATTACGGCAAGATAACTCTTTTTGCCGGAAACTATGATTTCTGGTATGAATCGAGCCAGCTTCTGGTAAGGCAGATGAAGGAAGCCAACAAGAAAAAAGAGGAAAAGATCAAGGAATTAAAGGAATTCATCTCAAGATTCTCCGCAAACGCCTCCAAGTCCAAGCAGGCCACATCAAGAAAGAGGGCTCTTGAGAAGATAGAGCTTGAGGAGATCAAGCCCTCAAGCAGAAAATATCCCTATATTGATTTCAAGCCCGACAGGGACATCGGAAACGAGGTACTGCAGGTATCGGGGATCTCAAAGACGATCGACGGAGTCAAGATCCTTGACAACATATCCTTCATACTCGGACGCAATGACAAGGTCGCCTTTGTGGGCGGCAACGAACAGGCAAAGACCACACTGTTTAAGATCCTCGTGGGAGAGATGGAGCCTGATGAGGGTACCTATAAGTGGGGCGTTACCACATCGCAGGCATATTTTCCGAAGGATCCCGGAGATGAGTTTAACAATGACCTTACAATATCCGACTGGCTGATGGGCTATTCGCCGGTTAAGGATCTGACCTATGTAAGAGGCTTTCTTGGCAGGATGCTGTTTCCGGGAGAGGATGGCGTCAAGAAGGTCAAGGTCTTATCGGGAGGAGAGAAGGTCAGATGTCTCTTATCCAAGATGATGATATCCGGCGCAAATATCCTGATCCTTGATGAGCCTACGAACCATCTGGATATGGAGAGTATTACCGCTCTTAATAACGGTCTCATCAAATTCCCGGGAGTGATCCTTTTTACCTCCCACGACCATCAGTTTGTCCAGACGACGGCAAACAGGATAATGGAGATAATGCCGGACGGCTCGCTCATAGATAAGATGACCACTTATGATGAGTATCTCGAGAGCGATGAGACGGCAAGAAAGAGATTCGTATATACGGCACAGATAGAAGATGACGAAAACTGATAATAAAAAGATCCTGTTCACGGATCTTGATGAAACACTGCTGTCAACCGATAAGTCGATAAGTCCGGGAAATCTTAAGGCCATTGACGAGATGACGAAAAAGGGTCACAAGTTCGTGATCGTTACGGGACGGCCGCTTGAGAGTGCGATAAAGATCTCAAAAAAATACGGATGGTACAGTGAGGGCTACTATATATCAAGCTATAACGGCGGACTGGTATATGACTGTTACAGTAAAGAGAGGATCGCAGAGTACCCGGTAAAAAAAGAGGACATAAAGTATATACTTGACAGGGCTTTTGAGGCAGGCATCCATGCCCACACCTATGAAGACGGATATGTGGTCACGGAACATGACACTAAGGAATTCAGGCGGTATTTAAAGGGCATAAACTTACCCGGAGTGGTGGTGGATGACGCAGAGCTCTATCTTAAAAAAGATCCGATCAAGGCAATAGTCATTTCCTGGGAAGGCAGAGAAAAGCTCGAAGTCTTCAGGAAAAGCATAGCAGAGCGCACTGACGGAGTCCTTGCATACACCTATTCAAACCCGATCTTTCTGGAATACTCAAACCTTCAGGCTACAAAGGGCGGATCGGTAAGGTTTCTGTGCGAAAAGCTCGGGATAGACCTGAAAGACTCTATCGGCTGCGGAGATGAAGAAAATGACCGCTCGATGATAGAGGCTTCCGGAGTCGGGGTGCTTATGTCAAACGGCAACATGGCTGTCAAGGATTCGGCGGACTATATAACAAAAAATGATAATAACCATGACGCAATAGCGGAGGTTATTTATAAATATATACTATAAACTGTTACAGACAGGAGGAGAAAATGTTAGTTAAAATTTTGTTGTTGGTATTGTTTTTTGCCATTATGGTAGGCGTCGGCCTCTATTCAAGAAGGCACGCCACAAATGTCAATGATTTCGTCTTAGGCGGCAGGAAAGTGGGCCCGTGGCTTACGGCGTTTGCCTACGGAACATCTTATTTTTCGGCTGTTGTGTTCGTTGGATATGCCGGCCAGTTCGGTTATAAATACGGTATGTCCTCAACATGGATAGGACTCGGAAACGCCTTTATAGGATCACTTCTTGCATGGGTGTTACTTGGCAGGAGGACCAGGATAATGACCAAGTTTCTGGATGCAAAGACCATGCCTGATTTCTTTGGAAAGAGATATCACAGCAAGGCTATGCGCATTACGGCAGCAGTCATTTCCTTCGTATTTCTGATCCCTTATACTTCGTCAGTATATAACGGCCTTTCAAGACTCTTCGGGATGGCCTTCAATATACCCTATGCCGTATGCGTTATCGTAATGGCGGCACTTACCTGCTTATATGTAATACTCGGCGGATACATGGCAACTGCAATAAATGATTTCATACAGGGCATAATAATGCTTGTCGGCATATCGGCAGTCATTGTTGCTATCCTCTCACAGAACGGTGGTCTTAATGCCGCCGTTATGGAGCTTGCAAAGATACCTTCGGACGTTCCGGTGACAATGGGGCAGCAGGGCGCGTTCACGGCATTCTTTGGTACGGATCCCGTAAACCTTCTGGGAGTTGTTGTGCTTACCTCACTCGGAACCTGGGGGCTTCCGCAGATGGTTCAGAAATTCTATGCTATCAGGGATGAAAAGGCAGTCCATACCGGAACCGTGATATCAACGGTCTTTGCAATAGTGATCGCAGGCGGATGTTATTTCCTCGGAGGATTTGCAAGACTTTATGATACACCGGCGATCCATAATGCAGACGGATCGGTTGCCTATGATTCCATTATTCCCTCAATGCTTTCAACGCTTCCCGACGTGCTCATAGGAGTGGTGATAATGTTAGTGCTTTCGGCTTCCATGTCGACACTTGCTTCGCTTGTACTCACCTCAAGCTCCACTCTTACGATAGATCTTATCAAAGGAAATGTTGTAAAGGATATGGACGAAAAGAAAGAGCTTAAGATCATGAGAGCTTTTCTTGTCGTATTCATCATATTATCAGTTGCTATCGCATTAAAGCCCCCTACATTCATAGCACAGCTCATGGGTATATCATGGGGAGCACTTGCAGGAGCGTTTCTTGCACCCTTCCTCTACGGTCTGTATTTTAAGGGCGTTACAAGGGCATCGGTATGGACATGCTTTGTAGCTGCCATACTGATCACTGTACTTAATATGTTCCCTGCGACCAAGTTCATTCAGAGTCCGATAAATGCCGGAGCTGCTGCAATGATCGCGGGACTTGTCATAGTACCGGTAGTGAGTCTCTTTACCAAAAAGATGGATGAAGGAGAGATCAAATTCGTATTTGACTGTTATGAAGAAGAGCATATGGTCAAGCAGAAATATGCTCTTACGGAGGATCTTAACGATCAGGAGGCATAATGAACTTATCAAAAGCCGGAATCCTAATGCTGTCGGACAGAAGCTTCGGAGTGCTTGCACTCAAATCGCTTCTTGAGTCCGATTATAATGTCTTTCTTGCCACGGACCTTAAGTCGGCTCTGGGAATAATGCAGGCCCAGAGCATAGATTTTGCGCTGCTTGATCTTACCGATGAGACCGAGGAGAGGCTTGAGTTTATCTCGAATCTGAAGCACAGCAGGGAATACCACAGCATTCTGGTGGGAGTGACACATGAGAACATGACGGATGAGATAGCGGAGAGGGCTATCTCGACCGGTGCCGCATATACACTTTCATCACCCATGAACCTGCGTGTCGTCAAGGAGCTTGTGGATAATATAGTTTCCACTTTCATTGATGACAGGAAGATGAGAGAGGCTGAGTTTGCCGAGAAAGAGGAGAGGATACGGCTTTTTGCGGAGACCCTTGATTCGGGTATTTTAGAGATAGCTGAGGATGATGACTGCGGCTTCAGGATACGGTTTGCGGGAGAAAACACGCTTAAGTTTTTGGACTATGATCCGGAATCTTCCGATTTCATCGGAATCCCGGTTGACAGGGCTCTGTATGAGAAGGACATGAGACTGTTCTATGAGATGATCACTAAGCTTGAGGAGACCGGAGAGCCGGTAAGCTTTACCCTGAGGATAAAAAAACGAAACGGTGCGTTTGACCCGTTTAAGACAAAGATCAGGAATATGATAATGGACCGGGGATATAAGGTCTATATAATGGCGGTCTCGCCCGGATATGAGGAGGATGAGAAAAAGGACTCGGAAAAGGAGCGGGAGAGCGGTAAGAGCGCAGCCGCCGAGCTGGATCCGCTTACCGGAATATACAGCAGGGAAGCTTTTTTTGAAAAGGCCGAAAGGCTTGTGAGCGAGAATCCCGATGAAAGATATGTCCTTACCGTGTGGGATATTGACCGTTTCAAGGCGATCAATGAGATGTTCGGACTCTCGGCCGGAGATAAGCTCATATCGGAATTTGCAGATATGCTTAAGAAAAAACTTCCGGAGGGGTCTTTATACGGACGAAACGAGTCTGACAAATTTGTATCAATAATATCGGAGGATAACCAGAAACAGCTGGAAACAGGCTTAAACAATGTGCTTGAGGGACATGAGATCTGGCACTCATTAAACTGTACCGTACAGCTTCATGTGGGCATGTACAGGCTCGATCCCGGTGAATACGACATAGGAGTGGCCTGCGACCGTGCCATGATGGCACTGGCTGCTATAAAAGACAATTATATATACCATCTCAATTACTTCACGAAGGAGATGAGGGACAAGCTCTTATTAGAGCAGGAAATAGTGAGAAATTCCGAGGATGCCCTTAATAACAGGGAGTTTCACGTGATGCTGCAGCCGATCGTGGATACCGGGACAAGGGAGATCTCCGCTGCAGAGGCTTTAGTCAGATGGAAGAAGGCGGACGGAGGTTTTGTATCTCCGGGAGACTTCATACCCATATTTGAAAAGAACGGATTTGTCACAAAGGTGGATATGTTCGTCTGGGAGGAGGTCTGTGCTTTTCAGGCTGAAAGGATCCATAAAGGCCAAAGGATCGTGCCGATCTCGGTCAACCTTTCCAGAATGGATTTTTACGATCCCGAGATATTTGAAAAGCTCGATGCCAAGACAAAGGAATATGGAATAGGCGCAGACTGCATTAAGGTCGAGGTTACCGAGAGCGCATACATTGAGAATACGGGCGTGCTCATAAACAGCATACAGAAGTTTCGGGAAGCAGGCTACAAGGTGCTTATGGACGACTTCGGAAGCGGTTTTTCATCGCTTAACATGTTAAAGGATTTCGAGGTCGATGTCTTAAAGATCGACATGAAGTTCATGGATACCATAGATACCTCTGAAAGAGCCGGAAACATCATAAACAGCGTCGTGCAGATGGCCAAGGCCATTT
>JAILPG010000182.1 GCA_024699595.1 Lachnospiraceae bacterium
CATGGCTGTGACGATCTTAAAGGTAGAGCCCGGCGGATAAAGACCCTGCGTTACTCTGTTAAGCAGAGCACTCGATTCCTTGTCGTCGTTGATCCTGTCCCAGTCCGTTGCTATGCTGTTTGGATCAAAATCAGGCTTTGATACCAGACATAGTATCTCACCCGTCTTTATATCGGTTGCGATGATCGCGCCTTTGTATGTGGAAAGCGCATCATAGGCTGCCTTCTGGATATAAGGATCAAGTGTTGTCACCACGTTGTCCCCGATGCTCTTGTTACCCGAAAGTGCATTTGAAACCCTCTCAAGGACCGGCCTGTTCGAGGTTAAGAGCCTTATGTTAGTATTAAGCTCCACTCCGGTCTTTCCGTGAGTGGAAAACCCCACTGCGTGGGCAAACAGAGGTCCGTACGGATATACTCTTTTTTCGTTTCCATTCTCATCTGTGTCCGTATATGCGAGTACATCACCGTTTCTTGAAAGGATCTCTCCCCTTATCACCCTTTTTGCATAGATGTCCTGCCTCGGGTTATAGGAATTATTGATATCTTCGGGTCCCCTGAAATATGTGTACCATAAAAGATACACTATCAGGAAAGCAAAAAGTATGGCAAATGCATAGGTCACATATGCGATGGCCCTGTTTGCTTTTTTTCTCTCAACCGTATGCTCTTTTTCCTTAATCACAAAAAGATCCGTTATCTTCATTCCTTACCTTTGTTAACGTACATCCCCTGTATTATGGCAAACATTATAAGCGTGACCATTACGGAATTGCCGCCGTAGCTTATTAGCGGAAGGGTGACCCCTGTAAGCGGGATGAACTTGATCACTCCGCCTATCGTTAAGAACACCTGGAATATGTAGGTTACGGCAAGTCCCGTTCCTACAAGCTTATAAAACACATCCTTAAACTTGATGGAAATGTTCATGAACATTATAAAACAGCTCACACAGATGAGGATCAGGAACAGTGCAAACAAAACGCCCATCTCTTCTGCTATGGCCGAAAAGATAAAATCCGATACCACAACAGGTATCTTTTCCGGCGCGCCCTGCATAAGCCCCATTCCGAAAAATCCTCCCGTTCCTATGGCAAACAGGGACTGGGCGATCTGATAGCCCGCATTGTCTATGGTCCCGAAGGGATTCTTAAACGCTGTGACTCTAACCCTTACATGAGAAAACATTTTGTAGCCCGCAAGAGCTGCAGCCGCCCCCGATAACAGGCATCCTGACAGATAGAAAAGATTTCCCGTTGCCACATACAGCATTATCGTATAGACCATGAAAAAGATAAGTGCGGATCCAAGGTCCTTGGAAAGGACCAATAACAGGATATGGATGCCTGCGATCAGAGCACTCACCACAATGCTCTTTATATCATTTGACCTTGATAATATCCCCGCAACGGCAAATATGAACAGAAGCTTTACAAATTCCGACGGCTGAAAGGTGACACCGCCGATGTTTATATTAAGCTTGGATCCGTTTATCGTCCGGCTGAATACAAGCACCAAGGCAAGCATTACCGTTCCGATAGCAGCAAACAGTAAATAGAACCTCCTCAGGTTATTAAACTTCATGAGTATGTAGGGGATCGTCGATGTAACGATAAGCGAAGCCATCGCTACAAGGATCTGCCTCATGGCCTTCTGATAGGAAAGCCTCGTAAGCATGATAAAGCTCACCGTAAGGAGCATGCACATATTGTTAATGAGCAGCCTGTTAGCTTTTTTGTAAAACAGGTTGTAAAAGACAATGACCGATACTGTGACAGCCTGAGAGATGATGTAGTACAACAGCATCCTTTCATCACGGGTCACCGTATAGAGTACAGCAAAAGACAGAAAGTGTATCATTATCATACAGACATTCTGTCTTAAAAATATCCTGTTCTGCTCAATTCCTTCGCCGTGCTTAAATACCACGAAACACTGGACAGTATAGATAATGATCAGGATTATCAGTATGTATTTGATGATCTCTGAAATAATAAGTTCCAATTAATTCCCCTTACAGGATACCCCTGTTGAAATGCCCCTTGGTATATTTTGTGAGAGGCTTGTTCTTTCTCGGCCCCTGACAGAATATGCCGCCGTAATAATCAAGGATGCGTGCTCTCTCTCTGTCATCCTCGTTTAAAAACATGATCCTCGGCGTTGCATCAAGCTTCTGTATCTTAACGATATCCTTTTTCTCTAAATACAGCGGAACATAGTTATAGATCGTATTCTGGCATTCACTGCACTCGTTTACAACCGGGAAAGGATGTGAGTACCTGTCCTTAAGAAGCATCAGTGAAGGCGTTCTGTCACACTTATCCCTCGTATTCTTAACGCACTGTGCCGACAGCATCACGGGAAGATAACCGTATACTATCATGTCCTCATCATATATCCCCCGGTCCTTTATCTCGTGGACGTTAAGTTCGACCGGAACGGTAGTCGTAAGCTTAAGTCCGAGGGAATGAAACGCACTTACTGCGTCCCTGTTATATGCATACAGATGAATGTCTGCTATGACCCTTACCCTGCAGGAAATGTCCTTTAAATACTGAAGCGCCTCATAGCTGTCTGCCACAATGCCGTCTATTATCTCATCATCAAGCAGTCTTTTTATATAACCGTATCTTTTGAAAAAGCCGTTTCTTAAAACCGAGGGCAGGATCAGGAAAAATCCCCTGCCAGTCTTTCTTATATCCGGTGCCAGTCTGCATGCGGTATCATAGAGTGCCTGATCCCTGTCTACCTTTTTAACGTTTAATGAATCAACCAGTGCAAAATGTGAAACTGATATGATCCTTATCCTGTCATCATCTGCAAGCTTATCCGTGTTAAGATCGTTAAGCAGCATTACATGCAGTTTTTTGTTTATGCCATCCGTATCTTCGCCTTCAGTATCTTCGCCTTCGATCTCCCCTGCACCGGCGGGTTTTAAAAGATCGGGATACCTATCTTCCTTAACCGGTGATTCACATGGAGTCTTTGGCTCCACTCTTCTGTATCTTTCAAGAAGAGCCTCCTTAAGGCCTGTAAGTGCATCTCTTCTTAAGGCATTAAGGGCTGAATTTCTTATGAATATCCCCTCGTGAGCATCGATCTTAAGATCTTTAAATACAAATTCCGTACCGCCCGTTTTTTCGAGCTGTTTTATGATCTCATCTTCCGTAAGCGGGGCATTTACGGCTTTTTCAGCCTTCTCACCGAAAGCAGTATATGAAACGGTTTCATCTTCTCTTTTTAAGGATACAAAAAGCTCTGCCTCCTCACCTTCATGAAGACTTATCTTTCCACAGACCGAAAGCTTTGGTTCCTTTGAGGCATATTCTTCAAAGGTCTGTTTTGAAAGCTCAGGATCCGACGTGGAATAGGAAGGCTTTCCTATGGTTATCATGTTTCTTCCGTTTTTCTGAAAATAGTACCCGCCGCAGTTTTGGGTCCTTGAGTAAAGGCGGAAAAGCTTTGAGATGTCTTCGTGGTCTACGCTGTATTTTCCCTCACCCTCCTCATACAGAAGATCAAGATACTTCCTGTATATTCCTGTCACCGACCCGACGTATTCGGCGCTCTTCATCCTGCCCTCTATCTTAAGAGAGGCGATGCCGGCACTTACAAGCCTGTCAAGAATATCAAGCGTACAGATATCCCTGGTGCTCAGATAATACTTGTCCGGATAAGGAAGTCTGCATGGCTGTGCGCATCTTCCCCTGTTTCCCGAACGGCCCCCGATAAATGAAGAAAGCAGGCATTTACCCGAATATGAGTAGCATAATGCTCCGTGGATAAAGCATTCAAGCTCTGTATCAACGTTTTTATGGATATTTGTGATCTCCTTAAGGGACAGCTCTCTTGCAAGCACCACCCTTTTTACCGACAGCTCCTTAAGGAGCTTAACGCCTTCCGTATCGGTAACCGCCATCTGCGTACTTGCATGCAGAGGCAGGTCAGGAAACATTTCCCTGATCTTCTTTATCACACCCATATCCTGGACTAACACAGCGTCAAGTCCTTCTCTGTACAGAGGATAGAGATAATCATACAGACATTCGGTCTCTTCATCCTTAAACAGGGTGTTCACCGTAAGATACATTTTTTTATCATGGACATGAAGCCTGTCAATAGCCCCGATAAGCTCTTCATCGGTAAAATTTGAAGCATAGGCCCTTGCCCCGTATTTGATCCCGCCGACATATACGGCATCCGCTCCGGCATTTATTGCAGCCTCTAAGCATTCCATATCACCGGCCGGCGAAAGAAGCTCTGTTTTCATCTGTTACTTCCCATTATCATTTTAAACAAACGGCAAATTAAAAGGCTGTCCGAGACAGCCTTTTGATCATTTACCGGAGAGTTCGCTCTGGTATTTCTTTATCATTTTTTCTTTACTCTCAAGCTTTATCTGTGCCGCGATGAGCTCATGTTTTATATCGTAAAGCTCCTTGTCCTTTATCTCAAGCTCATCCTGCAGCTCCTTAAGCTGCGTCTTTGCTTTAAAATAATCATCCGCGATGTTGATCTGCATCAACACGCTTTTCATGTCGGCAGGCTGTCTTCTGAACGATTCTATTTTATTGTATTCATCGTGCTTTCCGTTTATATATGCAGCAACTCTCTGCATATATTCCTCGCTCTCACTGCCTCCGAGCCTTATTACCTTGTCACCGATGACTACTTCTGTATTGTTTCTGCTGCCCATAAAACACCCCCATTACAGATTCAATTATATCCCTTATCCGTTCTTTTCGTCAAGGTTGGGATAGGGCATGGAAAAATGCTCATAGGCGGCAGGAGTCGCCACCCTTCCTCTCGGTGTCCTGTTTATCAGACCGTTCTGTATCAGATATGGTTCGTATACATCCTCTATGGTCCCGGAATCCTCAGAGATCGCTGCAGCAAGTGTATCAAGCCCTACGGGCCCTCCCGCGAACTTATTGATCATCGTAAGCAGCAGGTTTCTGTCTATATGATCGAGCCCTATCCTGTCTACATCCATAAGGTCAAGAGCGGATACAGCCACCTCGTGCGTGATCTTTCCGTCATACCTTACCTGTGCGAAATCCCTGACTCTTTTAAGAAGCCTGTTTGCAAGTCTCGGAGTACCCCTGCTCCTCCTTGCAAGCTCCATTGCCCCGTTTTCTTCTATCTCCACACCCAGCTTTTTTGCCGAATGCAGGATTATGGTCTTTAACTGTTCACAGTTGTAGAATTCAAGCCTGTGTATCACACCGAAACGGTCTCTTAAAGGCGCCGTAAGAAGCCCTATCCTCGTGGTGGCTCCCACGAGCGTGAACTTCGGCAGATCCAGTCTTATCGATCTTGCTGATGCCCCTTTACCGATCATTATGTCGATACAGTAATCCTCCATTGCAGGATACAGCACCTCTTCCACCTGCCTGTTCAGTCTGTGTATCTCATCTACAAAGAGAACATCTCCCTCTTCAAGATTGTTAAGGATTGCAGCTATCTCACCCGGCTTTTCTATGGCAGGTCCCGAGGTGATCTTAATATGCGTTCCCATCTCGTTTGCTATGATCCCTGCAAGAGTCGTCTTTCCAAGACCCGGAGGCCCGTACAGAAGTACATGGTCAAGTGCGTCCTTTCTCTGTCTTGCCGCCTCGATATACACCCTCATGTTTTCCTTTATCTTGTCCTGGCCTATATAATCCTCAAGCCTCTGCGGTCTTAAGGAACCTTCTATCTTTATGTCCTCTTCAGTG
The DNA here is from genome assembly GCA_024699595.1 of Lachnospiraceae bacterium. Next base: position 5,717 of record JAILPG010000182.1, read on the forward strand.
ATATTTGTCTCTATAGTCCTGTTAGCCATTTTCCATTCCTCTGCGGATCATGTGCATCTTAAATGTACTTAAGCGCCTTCTTAAGGAGAACCTCGATATCGTCGTTTTCTCCTTCATATGCCTTCTTTACTGCTCTGAGTGAATCCGCCGCCGGATATCCGAGTGCGGTAAGAGCCTCAACAGCATCACTCTGAAGTCTGCTTTTTTCCTTATCCTCATCGGATTCCTTCTTCGAAAGCTTCTTTTCAAAGGTATCCTCAAGATCCACTCTGTCTTTAAGATCTATTATTATCCTCTGTGCAGTCTTCGGACCGATCCCGGGTGTTTTTGAGATCGTCTTTGCATCATTTGAAAGGATCGCAAAGCGCAGGTCATCCGAGCTTAGGGCTGACAGAACCGACAGTGCAGCCTTCGGACCAACCCCGTTGACACTTAGGAGCATCCTGTACAGATCGAGGTCATCCTTGGTAAGAAAACCGTACAGTAACATTGCATCTTCCCTGACGCTTAAGTGCGTATAGATCTTTATCTCATCTCCTATGCCGTCAATAAGCTCAAGAGAGCTTGATGGCATATAGATATTATAGCCTATGCCACCTACCTCTAAAACGATCTGTTCCTCATATATGGCAGCAACGCTGCCCTTTAAGTATGCGATCATATCCTATCCTTTCCGGTGAAAGACTGATCAGTACTTCCGCCAAGCGGCCTAAGTACATATACCGAGAGGACACCCGTAAGCGCCCCCGTAACAAGTCCCGCTATCATTAGGACGGGCAGATAATATATCACCCTGACCTCATTTATTACAAAAGCTGCAGTAACGATCTGTCCGATATTATGGGTGACTCCTCCGATCATGCTTATTCCCGTAATGCTGAAGATCCCGTCAGATTTCCTGCCGTTTATCATAAAAGCAGCAAACATGCAGATAAATGAAAGGGTTCCTCCCATGCTTCCAAACAGAACAGAATAAAAATTCCCAAACAGAAGACCCGATAAAAAGATACGCAAAAACAGGACCAAAAAGGCCTCTTTTTCAGAATACAGACACAGGCATATAAGGGTTACGACATTCGAAAGCCCAAGCTTTATTCCAGGAATCCCTATAGGTATCGGGATCAGATATTCCACATATCCCATAATAATTGCCAGTGCAAGGAGGGCTGAAAGCTTTAAAAGCTTATCGGTATTCAGTCTGTTATCCTTATCCTTTTTAATATGAAACAGCATCAAGGTCTTCTTCCCCGCCTCCGAATACTTCCTCTTTTATCTTCTGTCCCGTATCTGAAACGACTTCGGCTATCACCTTTGCGGGAAGACAGACTATGGTCTGCCCTGCTTTTGATATCCCGTACTGCATCATACACAGCCTGTCCGGGCATTCCGAGTCCGTCACCTTTGCCGTTCCGTCCTTAACCGAAAGCGTAAGACATATGCCGTCCGCTCCCTGTATCCTGTATGTCCCGTTTTCTGACAGAGGAACCTTTTGTACTTCCTCTCCGTCACAGGTAACACTCACAGACAGGCTTCCCGTATCGGCTTTTTTTCCAAAGATCAGGGGGAGCATGCAGGCGGCAGCAATAACGGTTACCACGATTACAAACAGATCGCCTTTTCTAAGCATACAGGATCAGCCTTTACTGTTTATGTAATTCACCAAACCTTCGTTCTTTATTATCCTCTGCATGAACTCGGGGAAGGGCTGGCCTTTGTATTTCTCGTTCTTTGTCAGATTTGTGATAAGACCCGAATCAAAATCCACATGGATCTCATCTCCCTCTTCTATCCCCTTTGAGGCCTCAGCACATTCTATGATCGGCAAGCCGATGTTTATCGCATTTCTGAAGAATATCCTTGCAAAGGTCTCGGCGATAACGCAGCTGACGCCCGAAGCCTTTATGACCATCGGGGCATGCTCTCTTGATGAGCCGCATCCGAAGTTCTTGCCTGCGATTATCATATCGCCCTTCTGTATCCTCTTTACAAAAGTATCATCTATATCCTCCATACAGTGAAGTGCCAGCTCATCTTTATCCTGTATCGCAAGATATCTTGCGGGAATGATCACATCGGTATCCACATTGTCTCCGTATTTAAATGCTCTTCCTTTGGCTTCCATTTCTCTTTTCCTTTCCGATGGTATAGCAGATGTATTATTTCCTTTAAGGTGATCACGGTGCCGAGATATATCCCGTTACCGCACTCTGTGCCGCTACTGCGGGGCTTGCAAGATAGATCTCCGAATCCACATGTCCCATTCTTCCTACGAAATTCCTGTTAGTCGTTGATATGCACTTCTCTCCCGCTGCAAGTATCCCCATATAGCCTCCGAGGCAGGGGCCGCAGGTAGGCGTCGATACGATGGCGCCGGCTTCTATAAAGATCTCAAGCAGGCCTTCCTTAAGGGCTTTAAGATATATTTCCTGGGTTGCGGGTATGATGATGCATCTCACATTATCCGCTACTTTTTTGCCCTTTAGAATCTTTGCCGCGATCCTCAGATCATCCAGACGCCCGTTGGTGCATGAACCGATCACAGCCTGATCCACATAGATCTTATCCTTTATCTCATCAACTGTCTTTGTATTCTCCGGCAGATGCGGGAATGCAACAGTAGACTTAAGCTTAGACAGATCCACGGTATATTCCTCATCATATACCGCGTCCTCATCGGCGGTATAGATCTTTCCGGTTCTCTTCGAATGCTCCTTTAAGTACTCTTCTGTCTTTTCATCTACAGGAAAGATACCGTTCTTTCCGCCTGCTTCTATAGCCATGTTGGCAATGGTAAAACGGTCATCCATAGAGAGGTTTGCTATGCCGTCACCCGTAAACTCCATGGATTTATACAGCGCACCGTCTACACCTATCATACCGATTATGTGCAGTATCACATCCTTGCCGCTGACCCATTCCGAGGGCTTTCCGGTTATGTTGATCTTTATTGCCGAAGGCACCTTAAACCACGCCTTTCCTGTAGCCATTCCGGCAGCCATGTCGGTGCTTCCCACTCCTGTCGAAAACGCACCGAGTGCGCCGTAGGTACAGGTATGAGAATCGGCGCCGATTATTACATCTCCGGCTACGGTAAGTCCCTGCTCGGGTAAGAGAGCATGCTCTATACCCATCTTTCCCACATCATAATAGTGGCTGATCTCATGCCTCATCGCAAATTCCCTGACACACTTGCAGTTCTCGGCAGATTTGATATCCTTGTTCGGAATGAAATGATCCATGACAAGTGCGATCTTTTCCCTGTCAAATACACCTTCGCTCTTTATCTTTTCCATCTCGCGTATGGCAACCGGTGTCGTTATATCATTTCCGAGCACCAGATCAAGATCTGCCTCTATAAGCTGTCCGGCCTCAACATATTCAAGGCCTGCATGGTCAGCCAGTATCTTCTGTGTCATCGTCATCGGTTTCTTCATAACAATCCTCCTCTCTCAGACTCTTTCACCTATATAATAAAAATTCTTACAGTTCTTAAGCTCTACATCTACGATCTGTCCAATTAATGACTCATCACCTTTGAAATGAACAACGAGGTTTGATGAGAGTCTTCCGGACACATAGGACGGATCCTGATCGCTCAACTCCTCCACCAGAACGCTTTCGATCCTTCCCGTACGTTTCTGCGCCATTTCCTTTGATATATCCTGAACCTTTTTTAATACCCTGTCAAACTGGATCTGTGCCTCTTCTCTGGGCACCTGTCCTTCCATCTGTTCAGCCGGTGTGTTCTTTCTCTTTGAATAGATAAAAGTAAAGGCTCCGTCATATCTGACCTTTTCTATCACATCAAGGGTATCATCCACATCTTTTTCCGTTTCTGTCGGGAAACCCGTGATGATATCCGTGGTGATCGCGATATCGGGGATCCTTTCACGAATCTTAAGTGCCAGCTCGATATACTGTTCCTTAGTATATCCCCTGTTCATAAGTTTCAGTATCCTGCTGCTTCCCGACTGAAGAGGCAGATGGATGTGCCTGCATATCTTTTTCGAATCTGCCATGACCTCTATGAGCTCGTCGGACAGATCCTTGGGATGCGAGGTCATGAACCTTATGCGCTCTATCCCGTCTACCTTTTCAACCTCACGAAGCAGCTCTGAAAAGTTAATGTACGGCTCGATCCCCTTTCCGTAGGAGTTGACATTCTGGCCAAGGAGCATTACTTCCTTAACACCGTCATCCGCAAGCTTCTCTATCTCCCTTATGATGTCCTTCGGATTCCTGCTTCTCTCCCTTCCTCTTACGTAGGGTACTATGCAGTAGGTACAGAAGTTGTTGCAGCCAAACATTATGTTCACGCCGGATTTAAACAGATATTTCCTGATGCTTGGGATATCCTCGACTATCTCATCGGTCCCGTCAAGGATATCAACTATCATCGTGGATCCAAACTGTGCCTGAAGGCATATGAGTTCCGCAAGCTTGTAGATATTGTGGGTCCCGAATATGATGTTTACAAAGGGATAGCTCCTTTTTATCTTTTCGACTGCAGTCTTTTCCTGCATCATGCAGCCGCAGAGAGCTATGATCCGCTCCTTCCCCCTGTTTGCCTTCCCATGCAGATAGCCTAACCTTCCATAAAGCTTCTGATCGGCATTGTCCCTTATGGTACAGGTGTTAAAGATCACAAAATCGGCATCTTCCTCTTTTTCCTCATACCTGTAGCCTATCTCCTCAAGGATACCCGTAAGCTTTTCGGAGTCTCTTGCGTTCATCTGGCATCCGAAGGTCGTTACGTGGTAGGTAAGCGGCCTGTTAAGCTCACTCTCCTTCTCCTTTAGAAATTTCCCGGCAAGCTCTATAAAATAATACTGTCTCCTCGGTTCATCCTGCGGGATGACCTGCTCTGTTTCATTCATCTGTTATGATCCTCTGTTCGGTAATGACCATATCCATTTTTACATCAAAATCATCATTGAAAACATGGGGAAGCAAAAGCTCTTCAAAGCACAGTCCGATCTTAAGTACCTTTTTCCCGTTTAAAAAGCGGTCGTAGAAACCCTTTCCGTGTCCCATACGGTTTAGCTCACTGTCAAAGCACACTCCCGGTACCACGATGATATCGGGATCCCCATCATATTTTGAAAGCTTTTCCGAATCAGGCTCGGGAATATCCTTATATCCCTTTATAAGATCCGCAGACGGGTCATTTACCCTGTAAAAATCAAGCTCATTTCCGGCATCCGACACACGGCATTTTGGGAAAAATACTGCCTTACCGTCCTTTATGCATCTGTCTGTAAGTGCCTTTGTGTCTGCCTCGCCCTGTACGGAAGCATACAGAAAGATATTTTGCGCGCTTTTATATTCCTTAAGGCCTGTAAGCTTTTCCGTGATCTTTTCGGACGCTTCCGACATATACTCATATGACAGTGATGCGCGTTTTTTAAGAGCTTCTTTCCTTAGCTCGTTTTTCCTGTTGCCGTATTTTTCTCCGAGATTTGTGATGCTTCCGTCTTTTTCCTTAATATCTATATTATCAAGCTGTGCCCTCAGACCGTTTCTTATGGATGCGATATACTCATCCCTAAGCTTCTTCTGTTCGGCCTTTTCTTCGGGGCTTAGGCCCTCTTTCTGTGATTTATGATAAAGCTCGTTTATCCGCTTTATCCTCTCATCCATGTTCATGATGGCTGTATCTCTCCTCACTTGCAGCTATTTAACACCGGGCAGGAATATATCTTTTTCCTATGCCTCGTTTATATAGTCAGCGATATTGAAGTTCTTATCCTTTTTGGCGGCAAAGAGAGTGCCGTGATTTCTTCCTTCGAATATCTTGTGTATCACGGAAACATCCTTTGCGTTTGCTATAACCATGTCGCATCCAGAGTTTACGGCAACGGTGGCGGCATGAAGCTTTGCGCTCATCCCCCCGGTACCTATCTTTGAGCCCGTACTCTCCTTGGCGTAATCATACACACTGCTTAGATCCGTTACGATATCAATGAAGCCTGCATTCTTGTTGGATCTCGGATCGTCCGTATATAACCCGTCTATGTCGGATAACAGTACCAGTGCATCTGCTTCCACCAGATAGGCGACTATTGCGGAGAGGAAATCATTGTCTCCAATCGTATCCTCCACCTCATGTATCGCAACCGTGTCATTTTCATTAACGACCGGTATCACGCCCATCTTTAAAAGCTCCCTGAAGGTATTGTGGGCATTTCTTCTGTTGACCTCATCCACTATGGTATGCTTTGTCATTAAGATCTGTGCCGTAACATGATTGTATTCGGAAAACATCCGCTGGTATATCATCATGAGCCTTGCCTGACCTATTGCGGCCAGAGCCTGCTTTACGGGAATGTCTTCCGAACCGGGATCAATGTTCATTGTCTTCCTTCCGACAGCTATCGCTCCGGAGGATACAAGTATCACATCTTTTCCCTGGTTCTTAAGCTCGCACAGTTCTCTTACGAGTCTTTCCATTTTGGTAAGATTCAGCTCGCCTGTCTGCATATGATGCAGGGATGAAGAACCGATCTTTACAACGATCCGCTTCTTATCCTTCAGTCCCGCTCTCAGTCTTTGTGCTTCATCATCATTTTTCATAGCTTTTTATCACCTTTTCCGCAGTCCTTATCCCGTCCATTGCAGCAGACATTATGCCTCCCGCATATCCGGCTCCTTCGCCCGCAGGATAGAGTCCCTTTATGCTGCTTTCATATTCCTCATCCCTTAAGATGCATACCGGAGACGAGGTCCTTGTCTCCACGGCAGAAAGCAGTGCATCATCATCCGCAAATCCTTCTATCGTTTTATTCCAGGTCTCAATGGATTCAATGATAGCTTCATTAAGCTCATCGGGAAGGATACCGGTTATATCAGCCCTTTCATGCCGTCCCTTTATACAGGGTGTAAGACCGTATTCTCCGTCTTTTCTTAAGTGTCCCGTTTTAAACTCACCGTA
>JAILPG010000240.1 GCA_024699595.1 Lachnospiraceae bacterium
ACGGTTCTTCGATCTTACCTGTCGTATGATCAGGATAATGATGACTACGGCAAGCAAAGCCATTACCACAAGGCCTGCAAAAGGTATTCCGGTAGTCCGGACGGCTCTTGAAATGATCACCTGGGGAGAGAGCGGGATAGCGGCCTCGCGGCTCAGTTCCACTTCAAGCGATGAGACAGAGCTTTTTCCCACAAGCGAGACTTCGCCCTTCAGACTGCCAAGCCTCTCCCTGTCAGCCATGAGATCGGAAAAGATCTTTTCTCCGTCGTCTGAGAACCAGAAGACCACATATACGATCCTTCTGAAATTATAGGGTGAGCGGACCGCCTGTATGACGACCTTGCCGTTAACGGCTTCGGGAATGGTACCCACATTGCCCTTGATCGTATACACTCCGTCTCCCGGGATTATGTACAGTTCATCCGCTATGGCCTTGGGAAGATCGATCCTGTTATAAAGACCCGCGATCACGATGTTTGAGTCGGAAACATCCTGTTCGGCCAAAGAATGCGTGAACGTGTAATCTGACGTAAGTTTGGTATTCTGTCCGTTTCTTGCGGCAAGCATTGTCACAGCCTGCTTTACGGTATCTGATGACTGATCGGGTATGCAGACAACCGTATCTCCGTTCCACAAAGAAGGAAATCCCGAAAGAGAGGGTATTACCGTATTGTTGCTTGGCTCAAGATATACTACGGAATCACTGTCGATAAGCGTCCAGGCTACATCATACCAGTCCTTTGAACAGTCGATCTTTCCGAGGTAATTGTATACGTCTATGCTTATCTCAAAGCTTCCCTTTGACAGGGCATCCTTGGGTATCTTAACCTTTAATTTTCCGTTGTCCGTATTTGTCCCGGACAGCTGAATGCTCGTAGCCGGAACGCCGTCAAAGAATACAGTTAAAAGAGAGGTATCACTTACCAGTGCATCAGAGTGGCGGAAATGGACCTCAAAATAGGAGCCGGGACCTCCGAGTATACCGTCGGGCTGGCGTATCGTGAAAAATGTCTGCTGATGGAAAGCACCGGCAAGATTAATATCGTCGTAACCAAAGTCCTTAAGTATATAAAGTCCGTCTTCCCTTGCAGAGAGCGCTCCTCTGCCGGAGTCGTGAGAGCTGTGTATTACTGAACTCTTTCCTTCAAACTGCGTAAGGATATCGGGATCCGTAAGGATATTTACGGCTTTTTCAAGTCCTTCCCTGCCGCCGCCTGCTGCATGGACGGTCACGGGATCAGCCGAATCTATGGATATAAGACCTTCGCCGGCATTAAGCGGCGGATCGTTTGCTGCATCCGCATCTATCACAAAACAGGTGTCGGTATCTTCGGATGCGGTATCTGTTACTTCCATCTTCTCGATCTTTTTGTAAGGGAAATTGGCTCCGATCGCTGATGCCAGGGTAAGTGCGGCGGATGTCTCCGCTTTCTCGTCCTTGCCTGCAAGCACCATCTGCGTGTTTATGGTATTTCCCGTCTCCACACGGTTAAATACATAGGGATACAGATCTGAAAGCGCATAAGCTCCCGGACGGACAAGGGTCAGCAGAAGAGAGGACTCATCGCTTATTATCAGCCAGTTTGCCGGATTGTCTATATCCGCACACTCGCCGAGTATGGATCTCTGAGCCGTCACGATGCTTAACTGGTTATAGGATCCGTCTGTTTTAAGCATCTCTGTCGGGATCTTTACGTTCCAGGTCATATCGGGTGTTTCCGCAAGTTCCAGGAGATTTATGCTTGCGATCGCAACAGAATTCACTTCAACAGTCGCGGTCGAATAATCCTCAAGGAGGGTATCGCTCGTCTCAAGGATTATCGTAAGCTCTGCCTCACTTATCTTTGTTCCGGCAGGGACGCTGAACCAGTATGAGGTTTCGGCCTTTGGCAGCTTAATGGACTGGGGTTCGTCAAACAGCTGTGTCCTGTAGGTCTTTGCCTGTGAATCCGACCCGGTGGAAGCCTGCACCGGATTTAAGAACATGATACCGGTCATGATAAACGTTGCGATCATCAAGATTTTTTTTTTCATTTTCTTTTCCCTTTCATTACTGCATCTGCGGATCCGTCTGTGACATCGAGTCGGCAAACGACAGTCCGTGGTTTGTTTTTTCCCAGTATGATGGCTTCACTATCAGCTGGAAAAGCGCCTTATACGCTGCAATTGACATGAATACCCAGTATAGCGGAGTCAGTAAAGCATATCTTATCATTGAATATGAGAACGGATGCTGGTTCTTAAGGGCACAGTCCCTTATAACGAAATACGTTCCGACCATATTCATGTATACGAACATAAAATTTCCGACGACCAGCTGCGAGGCCGCCACATAGTACATAAGGCCCGGGAAAAGGCTCTGGATCCAGTAGGGCTTAAATACTATCCAGATAACAAGCATAGCCCAGAAGATCGGGTTGATGAGCGGCAAAAACGGCGTTCCGAAGATCATTGCCAGATAACCGACCATTCCTTTTCCGCCAATCTGACGGAAAAACTGTACCGGATGCCGCATATGGACGAAGAAGGTCTGCATATATCCTTTTATCCACCGTGATCTCTGGCGGATCCAGTTAGCGAGATTGCAGTTTGCTTCCTCCCAGGTACGAGAATCTATAACGGCGGTACGGCATTTATGCTTATACAGCCTTATTCCAAGATCCGCATCCTCGGTAACATTGAACGGATCCCATCCGCCGACTTTTTTAAGGAATGATGTCTTAAAATGGTTTGAGGTCCCTCCGAGCGGGATCGGAATATTTAACTGCATTATCCCCACAAGCAGCAGTTCAAACCACATGCTGTATTCCTGGGTAAAAAGCTTCGTAAGCCAGTTTTCCGTGCTGTTGAAATAGTTGAGCTTGGCCTGTACGCAAACATAATCCTCGGGAAGTCTTTCAAATGCGAGATAGGCTTTTTTCAACTGGTCGTGCTCGGGCCTGTCCTCGGCATCATAGATCACCACATAGTCCCCTTTGCATCCTATCAGACCGTAATTGCAGGCCTTCGGCTTGGTCTTTGGATGTGAATACGGAACGATGACCGGGATGAAATAATGCGGCAGATTCATTTTTTTAACCGCCTCGACCATCTCCGTGTCATCCTCTTCCATAAGTATGCGCACATCCAGCTTGTACTTGGGATAATCCATCTTTTCTATACGTTCGATCAGATGGTGTATGACCTCCGTTTCCCTGTATACCGGGATCAGTATCGTATAGATCGGCAGTTTCTGTTCATCGATGGCCTCGATCTCTTTTTTCGTAAATCTCAGCTGCCCTTCTTTTTTCGTGCCTTTCATGACTATGATGAACTTTGCCGCGGCCATTAACAGGTATATCGTCTGAAAGATCGCCATCAGTATCAGAAACATCCTCTCGCGGTAAAAAACATAACCGAAGAGTCCGAATGTCAGAAGGATCACGAGCATGGTGATTATCTGTCCCGATGTAAAAGTCACTATCGCCGAATTATCCGGCTGCGTCTCATACAGTCCGAATACGCTTTCATGAGATTCACGGCTTCGGTAAGCATTTTCGAAGCAGGAGAAGAACTCATGACCGCTTGCAAGCACCTGCTCAACGTGTCTTCCCGTAAAGGCCTCAAGCTCCTGTATCTCTTCGGGCTTTAGCTGCTGTTCGGCAGTAACGAGCACATAGCTTGCCGCTTCATCAGCGATCACCGCCTTCATTCTCAGAGCCATGTCATATGGCAGTGACATGATATCCGCATCCTGACGTATCGACCCGAGTCTGCCCATCTGCATCATATCCGCAAGTGTCCTGTACAGATCCGCCTCTCTTACGGAATTCTGATAGAGCAGTATATCGCCAAGCCTACCTCCGCTTCGTTTCTGAAGCTCAAGTGCCATATCGAGCTGTTCCTGCGTGATGAGCCCTCTTTTCATGAGCTCGTCACCGAGAAGCATTTTTTCACGCTGACGGCCGCTTAGTACGGCATCGAGCTGTTCATGCGTTAAAAAGCCCATTTCCACGCAGATCGCACCAAGACGTCCTCCGTGTTCTCTCTGATATTTAAGGGCTTCGTTCATCTTCTCACGGTCAAGATACCCTTCCTTTATCAGCAGTTCACCTATGGGAGCACTCTTATCCTGCCCTATGAAGGCTGCGAGCTGTCCGGCTGAAAGCATTCCCAGAGCATCAAGCACCTCGCCGAGCAGCATGTCATGATCTTTCTGGTATTCAAGCGCCTCATTAAGCTGTTCTTCTGTAATAAGTCCCTGTTCGACCAGACGAGCGCCAAGCCCGCCTTTTTTTGCCGGTTGTTTCTCTTCAGTACTCATCTTTTTACCTTAAATATCTTATATTCTCCGATGCTTGCCACCTCATCTGCCCATTCTGCGCCGTTGTTATAAAGATCCGGCCAGGCAATGTTAAGCGCATCCATGTTTCCGTAACTTCCGATCTGCGGCACTACCATATAATCGATACCGCTCTTTACCGGATCGGCCACGCAGTCTTCAAAATCGGGGCTGCAGCTTATGACCCACTCTTCGGGATCTTTAGCGTTCATTATGATGTAATAGGTCCGGTATGAATCCATAAGTACTCTCGAATTGCGGCAGTTGGAATCAAGATAATCCGCTACCGTCTCAGAATGCGCGGGCACATTAAGGAGGAGGTCCTCACGAAACATCGGTGAATACTTAAATCCCCACACAAACACAAGAGCCGATATCAAAAGTCCCGCCGCCGTCACACCGACTACGGTGGAGGATTTTTTCCCTGCGGCATTTATCGCATACGGGATAAAGGCGGGTGCAAAAAACAGAGGATAACATACGTATCTGACATATCCGCCTGATTTTCCCAAAAGGATCAGTACAGTTGTAAAAAGAGTGAGCCCAAGTACCGAAAATACCATGATCAGCGTTTCATATCTGAAAAAAGTTCCCGTAAGCGCCCCGGCTATGAGAAGGGAAGCGAACGGTATCAGCATCGGCCATACTCTCTTAAATACAAAGGAGGCAGCAGAAAGGATCCCGCCGTAGTCCTGATAATAAGCGGAGTAAGCAGACATCGAATATCCGGAATTCATGAAATACAGCGGATTGCCCGTGATGCTCCAGTTGTAGATTATCCAGCAGATCACGGAAAAAATGATCGGAAGAAAAGTAACCCACATGGTACTCTCGATATACCAGAGTGTTTCAAGGCCCTTTCTTACATAATATTTTTTCTCTCTCTTTGAGACGAACATGTGAAGCGCCATTCCGAGTCCGATAAACAGGGCAAAGGGCACGGCTTCATACCTGAGTAAGAACATGATCACAAAGCTTAGCCCCATCTGTATCAGATAATACGGCTGTCCCTTTCTGATCCATGCAGTAAGGCCTGAGATTATCTGTATTCCCGCTGCACCCATCATGATCTCCGTCATCCCGTTTGCACCGTAGAATATGACATAAGGATTCAGGACAAATATAAGTATTATGATCAGGGCGTCCCTTTCCCTGCATTTGAGGGTATGGAAACAGTTATACAGAGCCTTGACGCCCCATGCTTCAAACACGGCGCTTGCAAATGACATACTGATGCCTTTTGTCACCAAAGGCCTCCAGATCTTAGAAGCCCATACAAAAGGAAGCTGGACGACGGACGGAAGCGGGTTCCAGACAAGCCCCATCGAGGTAAGTCTGTAAGGTCTGGAGTACAGTACATAGAATGCATTGGCGGTACGGCTCATTGCATCGCCAAGCAGCACCCTGTGGTAACCCAGATATATTCCTAACGCCCATTCAAGAAAAAAAACTATCGCCGCCAGACACCATTCATTTCTTCGCTGCCTTGCGACGGTTTCACCTAAAAAGATAGCAGTGCGATTTTTCATTTCCCTGCCGAACCTTTCCGGTCACATTTGTTACATAATGCAACAGTTCGTCACGCGGTGACCGAATTGCGTTTTGCAAACCGTTGTCTATGATATAACTTTTTTTTCGGGTATACAATCATTTCTTACAGATTTTTGCGTTTAAGGGCTTTTTTCTACTGATACTTTCCTTAAAGCATTTCTTCCGTATGTGTTCTGTGAGTACACTCTTATGGTAATATGAAAAATGACCGATAATCTTAAAGGAGAAAACATGAAAAAGAAGATACATATCATTCTGACATTTAGTATAGTGCTGTCTCTTGCGGGCTGTTATTACCAGGCCACCCCTGAAACAACAGGTGCACTGCCTGAACAGACGGAGACGGAGGATCTTCCGTCTCTTAGGGACTGTGTTGTTTCCTCAGACGGCCTCGGGGAAGATGCTGTCTTTGGAACCTGCTTAAACGGGATGGGCATCCGTGATAAAAAGCTTATGCAGCTTATAGAAAAGCACTATAATGCCGTAACGCTTGAAAACGAGCTTAAGCCCGATGCCATGTTTGGTTACAGTAATGACAGGCCAAGGGCAGGAAGCATTCATGAGGAGGAATTAAGCGGAAAGACCATTTTAGTGCCGACGCTTGACCACTCCCGGGCGGATGCGATCCTTGATACCATCGTAAAATGGAATGAGGATAACCCCGAGAGTCAGATAAAAGTCAGGGGCCACGTACTGGTGTGGCATTCCCAGACTCCCGAATGGTTTTTCCATGAAGATTATGACAAGAGCCGCGATTATGTATCAAAGGAAGAAATGGACCAAAGGCTTGAGTGGTATATAAAGTCCATGCTTGAATACTACACCGGAGAAAACAGCAGATATAAGGGCCTGTTCTACGGTTGGGATGTCGTAAACGAGGCCGTAAATGACCGAAACGGCTCGTACAGGACGGATACGGAGTCGGGGAGCGACAGCCTGTCTGATCCTATCCACGGGACAAAATCGAGCTGGTGGAAGATATACGGAAGCGAAGAGTACATAATAAACGCATTCAGATATGCTAATCTTTATGCTTCGGAGGAAGTGGATCTTTATTACAATGACTATAATGAATGCAATGCCGTTAAAAAGAAGGGCATCATAAAACTGATCGAATCGGTAAAAGCAGCTGACGGAACCCGGATTGACGGTTTTGGAATGCAGGGACACTACAGCGTAAATAACCCGACAAAGGATCAGATCATCAAAGCAGCTTCCGAATACGCCGCTGCAGCAGGCAAGGTCATGATAACCGAGCTTGATGTCAAATCGAGCATGTTCTATAACGGATCGGAGGAAGCCCTTCCGGAAGAATATGAGCGTCAGAAGGATTATTACCGCGATATCTACGATGCGATGAAAGAGCTTGGGTCCGAAGGCGTTAATGTTTCGGGAATAGTCTTCTGGGGTGCGGTAGATACATACTCATGGCTTCGTGATAAAGGTGAAAGACCGCTTCTTTTTGACGGGGATTATAAGGCCAAGCCTGCGTTTTATGCTTTTTCGGGGGAGTGATGCACAGGCAGAGCCGTTTGTGGTATAATTTAATGAAATGCTGATGAAATCTGCATTTCTTTATGAGAGGAAGTTTTCGTTTTAATGAACATAGAACTTCAGTGTTGTGCGCTCTTTATCATATTTACGATCGCAGTCATGTTCCATCGCGAGAAGAAGCTTGACCTTATGAACCGCAGGCTTTTTCAGCGAGCCATATATGCATGTTTTGCCTGCCTTGTATTCGATATCCTGTCCATCATCCTGATCAATATGTCAGTGCTTAAGGGCTTTAACCGGGACATAACGGGAATAGTCTGCAAGCTTTATATCATGATGCTTGTGCTTCAGGGGTATTTCGGATATATATATGTATCCACAAATCTGCTTCCGAGAGACAAGGCATGGGCGCAGAATGCAAGGATTACCTATCACGTGATATTCGGGATCGGTGAGCTTTTGATGCTTATACTTCCGATCGATTTTACCGCAAGCGGGCGTATCGTATATTCCTTTGGCCTGTCAACGACAGTTGCCTATGTACTTTCTGCGGTATATATCCTGTCTACCATCTTAATGACCATAATATACAGAAAAATGATGCCCGGAAGAAGATTCACGGCCATGCTTTTATGGCAGGGTATATGGCTTCTTGCCGCGGCGATCCAGTTTATCGAGCCAAGTCTATTGCTTGTCGGATTTGCTTCATCTTTTGGCATGGTCATTTTATATATACAGCTTGAAAATCCGAGTGAATATATAGACGGGACCACGGGTCTGTTCACAACGAACGCTCTTTCCGCTTACGTACATGATAAATACAAGTATGATAAGCGCTTTTCGATGTTTACCGCAAAGATCAATTATCTCACCAATACGGTTGATTACGGCATGGAACAGGCGGCTGTCCTTCGTACGGCCAGGGCTTTAATGGGACTTGGGCCCGAGCCTGCGTTTCGTATTGACGATGATACATTCTGCGTCCTCTATGATGATAAGGACCGTATGTTTGAGAAAGCTGCGGACATTAAGAGACAGAAAGACGGGGTCAAGGATCTGCCAGCCAAGGGTACCTATCTGCTGATACCCGACAGTCAGATATTAAACGGTCCGGATGAATTCTTCCGCTTTTTGCATACCTATCTGGAAAGTGAGCAGGAGATAACCATAGCGGATGAAGATCTTGTGCGTAAGCTCAGGGATCAGAACAGCGTCAAGGGACTGATCGATGAAGCACTCAGAGAAGACAGGGTGGAGGTCTTTTACCAGCCGCTTTACAATGTAAAACGGGACAGGTTTACCGCTGCGGAGGCGCTTGTCCGCATAAGGCTTGAAAACGGCGAGATCGTTCCTCCGGGAGAGTTCATAACGATCGCAGAGGAGAACGGTCAGATCATCCCGCTCGGGATAAGGATATTTGAAAAGGTCTGTCAGTTTATGGCAAAGGGGGAAGCGCAGAAGTACGGACTTGAACAGATGGAGGTCAATATTTCGGCTGCCCAGTTTGATCCCGAGAATCCCACACAGTTTGTTATGGACCGGATCGAGCACTACGGACTCGACCCCTCGCAGTTTAACCTTGAGATCACCGAGACCGCCGCTGGCGAAAACAGGAGCATCATGATCCGGAACATGGAAAAGCTGATCAAAAAGGGTGTGACGTTTTCACTTGATGACTTTGGAACGGGGCGCTCAAATATTGACTACTTTGTAAATATGCCGGTAAGGATCATTAAGTTTGACTATACGTTTACCCACAGTTTCTTTGATAACGAGAAGATCAAGCATGTTCTGACCGGAATGGTCGATATCATACATAAGATGAATATGACCGTTGTGGTAGAAGGCATTGAAACGGAAGAGCAGATGAAGATCATGAAAGACATGGATATTGAGTTCATACAGGGCTTCTATTATTCAAGGCCGATCCCGGAAGATGAGTTCATATCGTTTCTTATCAAAAACAACGCAGACAGATAGTGGACCATGGTCCATTTTTTGCAATACACCAAGAAAAGACAAGAACTGCCAAAGCAGACGCTTTAAACGGCGGTTCTTTTTATTTATGATGATACCAGGGTGAAAAGGTCATAAAGCGATCATGCTTGCATGGAGCCATGCGCAGGTATCATCATGAATGATTAATAATTATAAACCGGGAGAACATATGAGATACGGATATTTTGATACAGAAAACGATGAATATGTGATCGAGAAGGTCGATCTGCCGACTTCGTGGACGAACTATCTCGGGGTGGAGGATATGTGCGCGGTGGTAAACCATGCCGCCGGAGGATATCTGTTTTATAAATCGCCCCAGTATCACAGGATCACAAGGTTTCGGGGAAACAGCGTGCCGATGGACCGCCCCGGAGATTATATCTATATAAGAGATAGGGAAAACGGGGATTATTTCAGCATTTCCT
>JAILPG010000242.1 GCA_024699595.1 Lachnospiraceae bacterium
CGGTATTCGGAAAGGGGCCTTGCGTCTCGTATGTTGATATCTATAAGCGCTTCGTCGGAATTGCCGGTGTATTTTTCCGGATGGAGGATCACATCTCTCGGAAAATCATAACGGTTCTTTACATCCTTTTCAGAATACAGCTTGGAAACCTTAAGCGGCGTCATTATCTCAAGATAAGGTTCCATTATCTCCTTTATCTTTATCCTGTCATCAAGGGATATATTGTCCGCAATGACTAAAAACCTTGCAAGAACGCAGGCAAGTCCGCCTATTATCGCGTTCATGAAAAATCCGTATTTAAGTCCCGTATCAAAGATTTTTTTATATCCCTGAGCATAGGCTGTCAGGGTCTTTGCATCCATCCCGGAACCGCCCTGTACCAGTGACTTGCTGTTGATATAGTAATGATATCCGATGAGCTGCGGCATATAACAGATCTTTTCGGCATGACCGTATGCCTCGAGATTAAACAGATAATCCTCTCCGAAAGGCACCTCTTCATCAAAGCAGATGCCGTTTGACGAAAGAAAGTCCCTGTCATAGATCCTCGAGGTCACCATTCCGCAGATCCCGGAAAACATCTTTTCATCATCCCAGGATTCCCTGGTCACTATTATCTCTTCCCTGGTCTGGTCCCAGAGCACGATCTCGGTGATCGGAAGGTTGTCCTCTTTCTCAAGCTCATATTCCCTTCTAAACCATCCGATCTGGGCTTTGCTGTCCTTAAGATGCCTTAGGGCATCGCGCAGTGCAACGGGTGTAAAACCGTCATCCGAATCAAGAAATCCGACGTAATCAGCCGTGGCAAGCTTAAGTCCCAGATTCCTCGGGCTTGAGGGCGAATGAATATCATTATTGAGTACCTCTATACTCACATTTTCATAACCGTTTAAAATGTCCCTTACGGCATTTAAGTGCTCATCGTCAGAATTATGAACGACCACGATCCATTCGATGTTCTTAAATCCAAGGGTCTGTTCCTTCATGCTGTCTGCGCATCTTTGAAACATGCTCATATCTGTATTATGAAAGGGAGTTACGATCGAAATCTGATACCTGCCTGACATGCTGTAGCCTCTCGTTTGGGAACAACTGATCTGCGTGATCCTAAGCCGGTAAAAACATGGCTTCTTCGTGTCCTCGAAAAATAATTACTTATCACGGCGCCAACCGCCTCAAAAGACCATAAAAGCGCCAAAAACTGCTAATAATTATATCATACGGAGGTTAATAAAAAAATCAGAACAAAAGTTCGTTTTTTGCTTGACAATGGAACGAATGTTCGATACAATGATGATGCCAGAGTTAATAATAAAACAGAGGGAGTTACCATATGAACATTCACGACACTTCGATAATAGCAGTTGACTTCGACGGGACTTTATGTCAGGACGCCTACCCGGGGATCGGGGCACCGAACCTTCAGCTTATATATATCCTTAAGGAGCTTAAGGCTTCCGGCAAGAAGCTGATACTGTGGACCTGCCGCTGCGGAGAGCCCCTTTGTGAGGCCGTAAGGTGGTGTGCAGAGCACGGTCTCTTCTTTGATGCGGTCAATGAGAATCTTCCCGAGATCCTGGAAAAATACGGCACGGATTCGAGAAAGATCACCGCGGATATCTATATAGATGACAGGTCTGTCTTCCCGGTTTCCGTTAACAATTCCGGATACGAGCCCACAAATGACCGTGAATGCGCATGATCCTACCCCAAATGCGCATAAACACTGGATTTTAGAGATTCTCGCCCCTTAAAAATGCCCTGTTTTTGGGCTTTTTCAGGGGTGTTTATTCATAGATTGTTCATAATTAACTTACAAACTGTTAAAATGAAATATAATTTTTTGACACATTTCCCTTATATATTGTATACATATCAAAGGGGCAGTAACCTTTAATAAGGTTTATATATTATTTGATATGCTTAAATCTTTTTCATAAAAAGCCGGGTACGAAAACTTACCCGGCTCCTCCCTTCTAAAGGGATTTTTTTTTTATAAAAAATCCCTTTCCGAAAAGTTCTCGCAGAGAATTTTTCGGAGATAATGGAAATCCACAGGATTTCCTATCCTTGTTTTCAAGTTCTTGCAGAAACTCTCCTCCTCACCTTCCTCACTATCCATCTGATCAGTTTTATGATCAGCACGATCACCAGCACATCGATGAGTACCAGTACTATTAAGATCCCTGCTATCATCAGACCATATTTGTTCGGAGATGAAAATCTCGCTTTCAGCCCGTTATCGTCGATCACGGTCTTTCTTCCGTGTGTGGTCTCATAATAGGCCGGCACATGACGGACCCCGTTTTCATCCTCTTCAAACGATTCCATGTATTTTGCGATGGCTACCCAGGTCTTAAGTTCCTCTCCGTTATCATCACGGGCAGCAACAGAGCTGAAATCATAGTTTCCGGATGCATCAAGCGGAAGCTCTTTTCCTGATGCATCAAGAGGTGTTATCTTTATGAGTCCCTTTGAAAGAGCTGATACGGACCCAAGCATCTGCCCGCTGTACAGATCGGTCACTACACAGTAGGCTCTGTCGGGATCGATCTCTTCTCTCCTGTCTCCCAGAAAATCAGGCATCATATAAAGATCCGTCGTCTTGTCAAGCAGCAGCCTGTTTGGATTAAAGGCCACCCCGAGGCCGCTGTAATAAAGCTTTGCGGCGCTCTTTAAGGATGCTCCTATGGAAGCATCTATCTCGCTTAACGTATACAGATCCTCTCCCTTAAGATAAATCTTTATCAGAGGATTTCCTGTCTTTCCGTCATAGCCGATCCCGAGAGAATACATCCGGAATACATCATCAGCGGTTATGTCTCCCATTGGTACCGAGCCTCTGATGGTACCGGATGGTGCGATGGCAAAATCCACAGGATGTTCCTTCCCGTCCTTTGTTGCATTTGCCGAATACAGATAGGCATCGGCAAAGAAATTTCCGAGTCTCTGCTCGGTATGATTTGCATATACATCATCGACGGTCTCAAACTTTATATCATTGTGAGCGATAACGCTCTCAAGATCAAAGCCGAAGTCTTTTAAATATTTTTCATCTACTTCATCTTTATAGCTGTCAAGTATTGTAAGGACCTCGGGATCATCCTCTATATCCTCTGTCATAAACACAAGATCATAGGAAGTAAGCTTCCATCTGCCGTCTTCCTTTCTCTCAAATATGCAGTCTCCCGTTCTTTCCCCGTAACAGCCGCAGCTTACGATATAAGTATCGCCGTATACGATCGGCTCATCGATCACCGTATGCGAATGAGCACTTAATATCATGTCAAGCTCGGGAACAGCCTGGGCGATCTTCTCATCCTCCGAGCGGTCGGGATTTGAGCTGGTGCCGGAATGCGAAATGCAGACTATCATATCCGGATCGGATTCCGTCTTTATCTTTTCAACGGTTTTCTTAAGGCTCTCAACAGGATCAAGCCAGACAAGCTCACAGCCGGGAGCATCTGAATAGGCTTCTTCTCCGAGCACTCCGGTAACGGCTATCTTAACGCCGTTTCTTTCAAATATCTCATAATCCTTGACCGTACAGGTGGCATCAAGCGCCCCGAATATAAGCTTTGTCCCTTCATTGTCCGCATTCCTGTCTATATTGCAGATAAGATATTCGGGTAACTTATACGGACTCTGTGCCGCAGCATAGAACATATCTGCAAGAGCCTTGGAACCGTAGTCAAACTCGTGATTTCCGAAGGTCGTTGCATCAAAGCCAAGATATGCAAGCATCTTAAGCTCTAAAGCTTCTTCCGGATAAAGCGTCTGGTAAAGCGTACCCATCGCTATATCACCGCCGTCAAGAAGCAGAAGCTCGGGATTTTCGCTCCTTTTTTCCTTAATAAAAGTAGAAAGAGCCGCCATGCCTCCGACGTTTTCCGTCTCACCGTTCTCACCCGGAACCTCATGCCTCTCAAGATATGAATGGATATCATGAGTAAACACGATCTCCACACTGTTTTTTCCCTCCGTGGTCTCTTCCGCCCAAAGCGGAAAACTGAATACAGAACCTAAGATAAGAACTGACAGTAATGCGACCGTAATAGTTTTTAACCTGTTTTTCATAGAATGATCCCTTTATCTGTTTTTTTCCTCAGACGGACTCGCCTGCATTAAAAGCCTTCATGACGAAGTTTCCGTCTAAGCATTCTTTTTCCTTAAGAATATTAACGAGTTCTTCGATCTTACCCTTATTATCCTCGATAATACCGTGTGCGTTATCACGGCATTCACTGATAACGGAATTGATCTCCATCGAGGACATTATATCGTTGTCTCCTATGCCGAAGCTTTGCTCTCCCATTCCGAGATTATTGATCATCTTTGCGGCGATCTCTTTTGCCCTGGACAGATCTGACGAACCTCCGGCAGAGTTCTCGCCATAGAATACCGTCTCAGCCTCAAGTCCCGCCAAAACGGTAATGATCTCATTAAGATAATCGGATTTGGTGGCAAGCGTATTCTTTCTCTCTCCGTACTCAACGTATCCTAAGCTTCCGTCTCCCTCAGGTTCTATCGTGACCTTTATTATCGGAATATCCGGTCTTATTATGCAGTGCACCGCAGCATGTCCCATCTCATGTACTGCCACCCGTTCTTTGTCCTGTTCCGTCAGGGAATCCGGCAGGACAAACCTTTCCGAATCACCCATGGTCGCGGTCATCTCTTCTATCGTAGGTATAATATCCTCGCTTATGTAATTCATGGTATCAAAAGCATAGCCGTTGGCCTGTTTCATAAGTGTCTGCCTGATCACCTTGTCAACAAACCTTCCGTTTCCGAAATTCGGCACGTGGCTGAAATACTTAAATACCTTTAAAGCTGCCTCTTTGGCTTTTTCATCTACTATGAACTCATACTCATCCATCTTTCTTACAAAGATCTCCAAAAGCTCCGAAGCATCGTAATCCTCAAAATTAAAGGTATATCCGATCCTCGATTCGATACCGGGATTGATATTTAAAAAGTCTTTCATCTCCTTCTTGTAACCGGCAAAGATGACTACAAAATCTTCTTTTTTGTCTTCCATGACCTTCATAAGGGTGTTGACAGCCTCGGCTCCGAAGTTATTTGTCGAGCCCTCTTCCGCAAGCATATAGGCTTCATCGATGAACAGCACGCCTCCCATGGCGCTCTCGATGACATCATGAGTCTTTAAGGCGGTCTCTCCGACATGGTTGCTGACAAGGGTGCTCCTGTCAGCCTCCACAACCTTGTTTTCCATGATGATGCCGAGATCGTAAAGCTTCTGTGCAACGACCCTTGCCACTGTGGTCTTGCCCGTACCGGGGTTTCCGGAAAATACCATATGTAGTGAGGCGGCAGGTATCCTAAGTCCTTTTTCTCTTGCATCCACAGTAAACTTTACCCACTTCTCAAACAGCTCCATCTGGGCTTTTACCTCTTTAAGGCCGACAAAGCCGTCAAGACTGGCATTATTGCTCTTCTTGATGGACGTATTGTTCATCTCGGCAACGGTTGGGATATCAGCCTCCGTGATCTTCATAAGCGTATCTTCATCATAATTTGATGAATGCTTTGTAAGGGTATCCTGCCACAGTCTTGCTATGAAACGCCCGTTTCCGAAATTCTTCTTGCGTCTGTAATAGTCGGATACAGTCTTTACACGTGAAAGAGCATCTGCATCGATCGTAAATCCTGAGGCGGTGACACGGTTTGAGAACATGTCAACAAGCTCATCGCATGTATAATCCTCAAAATCGAACCTGTATCCGATCCTTGAGGAGATTCCCGGATTGATCTGCTCAAATCTGCGCATCTCATCCCTGTAGCCCGCAAAGATGACCACAAGATCTCCTTTATGATCCTCCATGGCCTTAATGAGCGTCGCTATGGCCTCAGCTCCGAAATCATTGCCCGAATCTCCCGGTGCAAGCGAATAAGCCTCATCTATAAAGAGGACTCCGTTTAACGCCCTTTCGATGACCTCTCCCGTTTTGAGTGCTGTTTTTCCTATATGTTCACCGACAAGGTCCTTTCGTTCCACTTCGATGTATTTTCTCTCCCTGATCATTCCGACTTCATATAGGAGATCTACCATGATCCTTGCGACAGTGGTCTTTCCGGTGCCCGGATTTCCGGTAAAGATCATATGCATGTTGCTGTCGGGGATCTTTGCATGTGGATCCGCATCTTCGACTTTCTGCTTAAACTTTACGAAGTTTGCAAACTCGGCGATCTTTTTCTTGACATTTTCCATTCCTATGATCGCATCCAGCTGTTTTTCATAAGACTCATGCTTGATCACATTCGAGGTAAGAAGCTCTTCCTCGGTAGGAATATCCTCAGGAGTAATGATATTTACCGGATCCGTTTTATAATCCCTTGTAGCCCTCCCTATTACCGTCTGCTGGATGACTCTGTCGATAAAACGTCCGTTTCCGAAATCCTTTTTTCTGCTGAAGGTCTGGCAGAGCTTAAGAACAAGCTTTTCCACCGCTTCCGGATTGGAATACTTATAACCTGCACGCGTCATCTTGGTATTAAAGATCTGCAGAAGCTCCGTATCCGAATAATCGTCAAAGTGGAATTTGTATCCTATACGGGAATTGATGCCGGAATTGATATTTAAGAATTCCTGCATTTCCTTAGGGTAGCCCGCAAAGATGACAACGAACTTGTCTTTTCTGTCTTCCATGGATTTGATGAGAGTTGCAACGACTTCCTTTCCGAATACATCATCTCCTATCGCATATGCCTCATCAACAAACAGTACTCCTCCGATCGCCTCATCGATCTTGGCCGCGGTCTTTGGTCCGGATTCTCCGATGTATCTTCCCTTCAGATCCTTTCCTTCTACCTCTATGACCTTATTTTCTTCAATGATGCCCGCATCATAAAGGATCTGTCCGATGATCCTTGCGATCATTGTTTTTCCTGTGCCGGGATTACCCGTAAACAGCATATGCAGATTGCTGTTTGGAATCTTCATTCCGATATTATCCGCATATTTTCTGTAGATCGCATACTGTTTGAACTCACCGACCCTTTTCTTGACATTATCCATTCCTATAACGCCTTCAAGGAGTTCATCCGTGGATTTGCTGCTGTATATCTCCATCGCTTCAAACATTCTTCTGGGGTCATGATGAATGTTTGAGTAATTTGCAAGGAATTCGGCAAGCTCACGGTTCTTCATCGCAAGCTTCTTCCTGTTTTGCGTACAGAAATCAATAAAGTCTTTCTGATAACTGTCATCGGAAGATATACTTTCCCGAAGCTCTGTCTGCAGATTCTTCTTATATATCTCAAAGATCTCCTGTTCCTTAAGGGATTCTGTCGAGATGATCGTAGATCCGAACAGATATTTTACCTGCGGGAACAGCGAGAAAAGATGATCGATATATTTCTGTTCATCTATCAGTATTATATAGGTCTGTCTGCTGTATCTGCCGAGACACTCGATCAGATGGGAAACCCTGCCGTTATCACCGATCTTTGCATCCTCACATCCGGGAAGAAAGTCCCTTAAATTGGTAAGGATGTATATCCTGTTTTTCTTAAAGGTCACCTTTTCCGTTACATAATCCCTGTTGTTTTCATAGAATCCCAGGCCTCTTACAAACAGGGTAGACCTCACGTTCTCCATGGAAAGAGGCTCTCCGTCCCCGCTTTTCTGTACTTTCTCGGAAATATCATACTCATGCGGTACGGAATAATGCTGAAGCTTATATGAAGCCATTTCAAACGAGATGATATCGTCTATCGGCTCGAAGTGATCGATCTTTCCGACTTCAAGAAGCTTATTTGCGATCGCAATGGCCTTTTGCTTTCTGCCGGTCCCGTCCTCACCCTGAATGACACAGTACAGAGAATCGCAGTCGGGATTAACCACAAGCTTGTCAACAATATCATCATCAAGTGCTTCCAAAGTCTTCTGGGTCTGTGCTCTTTCCTCCTCCCACTTCTTCCTAAGCTTTTCTTCAAAGGGGCCCAGTCCGCCCTTCATATCAACATAATCGATGAAAGCGGCAAGTGCTATGACAACCGGCCATCCCTCCGCCACAAACACGTCCTCGAGATTTAATCCGGGCTTATAAGTCAGATCGTAATCCTGTAAATCTCTGTCCTTAAGCCTTGAGATCATCCCCTTTTCCAACAGCTTCATAAGAGCCCTGGGATCATTTATATGATCATACAGATAACCGTTGCTGCAAATGCTTATCGTATTTTTTTCATTATCTTTTAAGGGACATAAAGATACATAGCATTCTCTCTGCAGTCTGGCTGCAAGATCCCACTGATCCTTAGAAATATTCTGAAAACAGTTTTCACTGATATCAAAATCACACTGTTTTTCCTTTTTTATGTCCCTGTTATGAGCGGCAAAGTACTCCCTGTCTGATCTAATCAGGTTTTCCTGGCCGGTCTTTTTTAGGTAATAGATATATGCTGCTGTCGTAAACACACAGTATAGATCCCCTTCATAATCCGTGGCTATCTCCTTTTCAATATCCACTGTATAATCACGAGAGACCGGATTATCTTTATATGAGTTGATATGAGCTACAAGATCCAAAAGTGTGACCCCGGTCCCGTTTATATTTACGGACTTATAACACTGTATCCTGTAATCAGGGCGTAAGCTTTCATCAACGACTACCTGTCCGAGATCGACTAACATGTTCGCAGCATAAAAAGTGGGCTCGCTTATCTTTCTTAATCCGTTTTCCGGCCTCCAGGTAAAATCAAATGCCCCGTTTCTGATCTTATAATTCTTTCTGTCTAAAAAGAAAGGATATATCTCCCCGTTTCTGTACAGGTATTCAAGATATCCGCATAATCCGAAAAGGCATCTCTCACTGTTGCATGACGGATTTCCGCAGGTATCCATGGGGCTTCCGTACTGGAAGGCCAAAAGCGTATGAGAATTTCCTGCTGCATATGCACCTGAAAAATACGGTGACGGAAAAGTACCGTTTTTTCCTTCATTTGCAAAAACAGAAAGTTCAGCGTCTGCACAAACGGCCCTTTCTCCGGTAATTGAGACCCACGTCTGCCCGTCCTGTTCCACAAGTTTAATATCTTTTATAGCTCCGCATTTTACCAGGTTCAGGGCAGTTAACAGATATTCATCCGAACAGTCATATAACCGGTTCTTTGGTATCCACTCAAACTCAATGGGCTTCTTACCTAACGTTTTCAGGGAATGCAGCCTTTTTACACCGTTTCCGTCTTTGCTTTCATAGAACACCATTTCACCGGCTCCCGATGCCGGATCATAAACGGTCAGAAGATATACGATATTATAGGCATCCAACCAGTTATAGACCGGATCGGCTGTGATCTGGCTTTCCCCATACGTTAAGGATATCTTTATCCCTTCGGATCCTGCGTCCATCAGGTTGATGATCCGGTTTAAAAAGGTGACGCGATATCTTATCGGATCCGGTGCAAATTCGACCTTTCCCCCAAGATCATCAATGACACCATGCACCTTATGGATAAAATCCTTTTTAGTCGTAATGTATTCCATATACAATATCCTTTCCAGTCATTTTTTATATTTTGATCCGCCCCGAAATACGGATAATAGTGAACGGATCAATTTCGTTTACGA